>DATKQH010000098.1:0-24100 GCA_035532775.1 Streptosporangiaceae bacterium | reverse complement strand
CCGACATCGTGGCTCGGGCGCTGCCATCCGGTGCCACGATCGCGGTCCTGCATCCGACCTTTGACAACATCGCGGACCTGTTCGTAACCCGCGGTCTGTCACTCGTGCCGTTGTCCGAGCCGGACCTGATCGACCGGAAGTGGCCCCAGCCGCCAGTGAGTGCCATAGTCATCACGCACCCGAACAACCCCACCGGCCTGATGACGCCCAAGGAGCATCTCAGGTCGCTCGCCGAGCACGCGGTCCGTCATCGCCAGACCGTGATCATCGATGCCAGCTTCCGGGGCCAGGTCCGTGATGCGCAGTACGACACGTACGCGGTGCTCGACGCTGCAGGGGTGGACTGGATCATCATCGAGGACACGGGCAAGCTGTGGCCGACCCATGAGCTCAAGGTCGGGTTGCTGGCCTACAGCAAGCGGACGAGGCTGCCGATCGCTCGGGCATTCTCCGAGTCGTTGCTCTCGGCGTCGCCGGTTGTACTGCAGCTGATCGCAGCCCTGGCCCAGGACTGGACAGACGGCGGTTACGAACGGGCGCATGCGCTGGTGGAGCGTAACCGCGTGGTGGTCAGGAACGCGATCGACGCGGTGGGCCTGCGACTCGCTGACCCGGACTCACAGATCAGCGTTGCGCGAGTCGAACTGCCTGCAGATGGCCCGGATTCGTCGCTGCTCTATCAGGAACTGGTCGGGCGCGGCATCCACGTTCTGCCATGCGCCCCCTTCTACTGGGCGGACCCGCAGAGCGGGCTGCGTTACATCCGCCTCTCCCTGGCGCGGCCGCTAGCCGCCGTGGAGAAGGCGGCGCGAACTCTGGCGGAGTCCTATCTGGAGCTGTCCCTGGCGGCGACCGCGACTATGCACTGAGGAAGCGGGTGCCGCTCGTTCCGGTGACCACTCGCATAAGGAGGCGGTCGGCGATGCAGGTCCTGGGGATGGCTCGGTGCTGCGACTCCGCGGTGAGCACATTATGATGCCCCGGCTGCGGTCGGCACGCCGATGGGCGCACGTGCTGGCAGCGGGTGCGACCGCGGCTGTCGTCCTCAGTGTGCTGGCGTTCGGTTACGGACCGCTCCCTGCGCTCGGCCGGGCGCTTGACCCAGGGCAGGGAGTCTGGACGTCGGCGGCTGGCGGTCTCCTGCCACGTTCGGGGTTCCTTAGCGTCCCTGGCCTCGCGCATCCGGTGCAGGTTTACTTCACCTCCCATGGCGTTCCGTCGATCAGGGCCGCCGACGACAGCGATCTATACCTGGCCCAAGGCTACGTGGAAGCGAGCTTCCGGCTCGCCCAGATGGATCTGGACCGCCGTCTCGGCGAGGGACGTCTTGCGCAACTCGTCGGCACCCCTGGTGTGGCCTCCGACCAGTTCGAACTGCAGCTTGGCCTGCTGCGGACCGCGGAGGAGGAGTGGCGCCAGACCGCACGCTCGAGCCCTGCCCGACAGGAATTGCTTGCCTATTCACGTGGTGTGAATGACTACATCGCGCATGGGCGGGCGGCCAGGACCTGGCCAGCGCTGTTTACGCTGGCGGGCGTCTTCCCGGCCCGGTGGACGCCGGTGGATAGCCTGGTGATCCAGGAGGTGCTGACCCAGGAGCTGGACTTCACTACGACGCCGCTTGATTATGCGCTGCTGGAACGCTCGCTCGGTGCCGCCAAGACCATGGCCTGGTACCCCGTGCAAGCAGCGAATGCCCAACGTCCGTATGACCCGGGCCCCTATCGGTACCTGGGCATCACGCCAATCGCCGGGGAAGGTGTGCTGACCGGCGCGGACAGACCGGCGCCGAGGGATGTGAGCGCTGGCGAGGCGGAAGCTGCCGGCTCGCTGCTGTCCACAGTGGGCCGACTGCCGGCCGGGCAGGTCCACCACTATCCCGACAGTAACGCGTGGGCAGCCAATGGCCCAGCCGTCGTCGGCGGCGGTGCGATGCTGGCAGGAGATCCTCACTTGCCGCTCACGCTCCCGTCGGTCTGGTACCAGGTTGCGCTAGGCGCACCGGGTCTCACGGTCAGCGGCGTGAGCTTGCCCGGCGTGCCTGGCATCGTGATCGGCCACAACGAGCACATCGCCTGGTCGCTTACTGACGTGCAGAATCAGTCGACCTTGTTCTATGTCGAGCAAACGAGCACGAGTCACCCCGGCGAGTATTACTGGCGGGGCCGCTGGCGTCCGATGCGCCAGCTGCACTACACGATCGCGGTACGCGGCGGCTCGCCGGTGCGTCTCACCGTCGACATCACCGCGCAGGGGCCCATCATGACCCAGGCCGGGCAGACCATGGCGGTCGACTGGATGGGTAACATCCCGTCCCCGGACGTCGCTGTCATGGGTGAGATCAGCAAGGCTGACGACTTCACCCAGTTTCGCGCGGCACTGGCGCTGTGGAAGGCGCCGACGCAGAACTTCGTGTACGCAGATGAAGCTGGCAACATCGGGGCTATCGCAGCCGGGTACTACCCGCAGGTAGCGCACGGGCAGCCGTGGTTGCCGCTGTCCGGCACCGGTGCTGACGACGTCATCGGAGTCATCCCCTATGCGGCCATCCCGCAGGTCTACGACCCACCAGGACACACGATCACGAGCGATAATCAGCGGCCGGTCGGCTCGTCTTACCCGTACTACATCGGCACGTCGGCGGACTTCTTCGATCCTGGCTACCGAGCCGCGACCGTCGATCACTATCTGCGTAGCCATTCCGCGATGAGAATGAACGACTTTGCGGCGCTGCAGGGAAACGTCATGGACTGGCTGGCGAGCACGATCACGCCTAGGCTCCTGGCGGCACTGCGCGGCGATCCGGCACTCGACAGTACCGAGCGAGCTGCCTTGCGCCAGCTCCTGCGGTGGAACGACGAGATGAGCAGCGATTCCGCGGCTGCTGCCATCTGGGCTACCTTCTGGCGCCATTACGTGTCCGCGGTGTTCCAGCCATGGTGGAAGGCGGCGAAGGTGCCGGTGGCCAAGGATCGCGGTGGCCTGGCGGCGAGCTCGCTGCAGTTCAGTCTGGACGAGGATGTGCAGGCCTGGACGCTCACTGACGTCGGCAATCCCGCGTTCACCCCGCCAGGTAGCCACAGGCGAACCGTTGCCCAGGTCATGCGAAGCGCCTTCAGAACCGCGGTCACGCAGTTGTCGGCGAAGCTCGGCGACGCGCCAGCGGCCTGGACGTGGGGACGGCTGCATAGCATCCAGATCCCGTCGATAACGGGAGCAGACGCGCTTGGCTACGGGCCGCAGCCCGCTGGCGGCGACGACTGGACCGTGGACGCGGCGGAGGGCTACCCGATCTCCAGTGACGGAGCGAGCTGGCGCATGATCGTGAAATGGGCCGGTCCGGGCCAGGACCGTGCGGAGGCCGTCTATCCGGGCGGTCAGAGTGAGAACCCAGCCTCACCCTGGTACGCCGACCTCATAACCAAGTGGTGGAACAGAAGCTATCTGGCCATGCCGCCGGCCGGCGGCTATGCCACCGGGTCGATTCGATGGTCGCTACGTCCAGGAGGCAATAGCTGATGCCCGAGTTGCTAAGCTCAGCCACTGATTCCCCGGCCTCGCTGGCGCCGGCTTCCTTCTCACCGCCGTCGCGGCGCTGGAAGCGGCCCGCACTTCCCGTCGGCGGGTGCTTGCTCGCGGTGACCGCTACCGTCGCCGGCGCAGACGCTGGTTTCTGGTTCGTCCCGTTCGTGGCCGGACTCGTCTTCGGCCTGAGCGCGCGGCATCGCCGCCTGCGCCTGGTCCTGCCCGCGGCCGTGATGATCGAAGTAACTGGCTGGGCGATACCGCTGATGTGGCAGGCCCTGCACGGAGCACCGGTCGCCGCGACGGCCCGTGTCGTTGCGGCGCTGACCGGATTGCCAGCGTCAGGGGCACTAGTGCTGGGGGCCACGTTGCTCATCGCGGCGATTCAGGCGCTCACCGGAGTCTGGCTGGCGCGGGCTATCCGGCGCCTGGCGACGGCCTGACGCTGAAAGCGGCAAGCCGTCGCTGCCTCGCCCCGGACCTCAAGATCGCGAGGATTCGGAGCTAGGGCAGCCAAACTGTGAGGTCTAGATAAGTATTCGTATAGATGTTTGACTGCGTTTATTAACGTCGTCCCATAAATTTAGGACATAGAGTTCTTCGTCCACGTGTGACACTATAGCTCCATGCCGCCCCACGCGCAGTCGAAACGCCGAGGATCATGATCCGCGTCGAGATACTTGACAGCTCGCCGGTCTATCTGTGCGGGCTTTTGCAGCTGCTGCCACGTGACGGCATCGAGATCGTCGGGATGCGCTGCGTACCATACGAAAAACTGGCGCTCGAAGCCGATGTCTATTTAATGGATACATGCGTTCTGCAAATGCTCGGTGAGGAAGCGCCTGGTTATGTGTCGACAGCGGCTCAGATGTGCCCGGTTCTGATTCTTACGCCAATACGGGACTATTCGGTGAAGGCTTATCTGGAGATGGGCGCCGTCGGATCAGTCAGCAAGCAAGAGGACGCGAACACCCTAGCGCGGGCGATACGAGCCTTCGCCTGCCGGACGACCGATACCGCTTTCTGCGACGCTGAAGAAAAGGCTGCGAGACGCGAGTTCGTACTTTCTGAGCGGGAAAGGCAAGTTCTGCAATACATCGCCTGCGGCTACACCCATGGCCAGGCGGCCAGGCGGCTCGGCATCAGCCCGCACACCGTCGACACCTACGTAAAGCGAATTCGCGCGAAGCTTTCCGTCGGAAACAAGGCAGAGCTGACGCGCGCAGCTGTTCTCGGAAAGTACTTGCAGTGGCCGATCTCGATGTGAAACGTTGCAGCGCGCAAAGGCTTCTTCCGGATCACATCGGAAAGCGCTAACGACGCTGCTGCTGCACAGCTGAACTGAGGGCGAGATTGCCGTTGACGGCGACAAGCTTCAGCTCGGATGTGTACCTGTTGCCAGCTGCATCGCGCAGCCAGAGCTGGTCGACATCCGGGAGCATTTCCGTAAGCGTGAAGCGTCCAGCGCTATGCTCGGCGGCCCGGCGTACCGTATCGGCCAGCAGGCCCACCAGGGCCAGGCTGCGGAAGTCCACCGCGATCGGGGTGGCGTCCGTCAGCACGCGCGCGAAGACTCGCTCCGGGAGCCGGTGTGCGGCACGCCATTGCCGTGCCGCCGCATACAGCTCGCGCTGATCCTTGACGAAAGCCCACCTTGTCGCGGTGGCGGTGAAGGTCCAGGACTCTCGGGCGACCACCAGCTTGTCGATGCTGACGCGTGGGCGGTGATCCCCGGTCGCAACCGGCCGGAATGCCTCGGTGACAAGGGCGCTCAGCATCTCGCCTATCACTTCGATGAGGTCGTAGCCCAGCCCGCGGATGCCGCGGTGCACGACTACCAGGTCGCCACCATGCTGTTCGACCAACAAGTCCACCGCGGGCAGTACCCGCGCCTCGGCCGGGGGCACTACGGCCTCCGAACCGAGGCACAAATAGGTGTAGCGCGATGACAGCAGCGCTGTTGGCGGGTACAGGCGGGACGTTACGAGTGGCGAGTTCCGTTTGGGAATGGCATAAACCCTGCGGTCCAGGTGGTCGGCTTCAGCCGCGGCCAGTAGTCGTGCTGGGTCAGGGTGCTGCGCGACGAACACCCGGCTCTCCAGCGAGTTGGTCGCAGGGTGCAGCTTGTGCAGGACGAACTGGCAGTCGCCGCTGGCCACTGCCGCTTCGCTCGCAGCGGCGATCATGATGTCCACCGAGTGCACTCTCGCGCCGCTCCAGGGTGCGGGCCCGGTAGCGAACTGCCGGGCTACTTGCTCCTCGATCTGGCCGGAGGCTACGTGATGGCGCCGCACCCCCGGCGGAATCGACAGCAGACGCCGCCAGCGCTCCTGGAACTCGGCGACGACAGCGGCAACTGGGGCAGGCTCTCGTCCAGCACGCAGGAACACCTCTGGCATTGCCGCGACGGCTGCCTGCAGCAGCGGCACCCGCCCGTTGCCGTTCCCGGCCCCTGCCTCGGAGACCAGCTGCCGGAACATCGCCAGGTATTTCGCCGCAACGGCGTTCACCAGCCAGGCCGCGCTGTCAAGCAGCAGGCTCAGCGGCGGGGCAAGCATGTCCGTTAGCTCGCGCCCGACATGTACTTGCACGTCGCGTACCGTGTCCTCGTACACGAGCGGGTGACCGGGGTGACCGTTGCGGCCGCGGCGCGTGGCCGGACTCTCGGTCACCCGTGCGAACACCTCCGCCAGTGCCCTAGTCGCCTGGCTCACTCGGTCCGCATCGCCAGTCGATGCGCCTAATGCGTCTCTTGCCGCGACCAGCTCGGCTACCGGCTCGAGCACGTGACGGCGCACATCCGGGTCGCGGATGTTCTGGATGCCGTCCTCGAGCTCTCGCTCCGGCCAGGCGCTGATCGGCACGTGGAGGCCCATCTGCACAGCGCCAAGCTCGCACAGTCGCATCAGCAGCGCGACGAGCGCGAGATCCGGCGGGTGGCCAGCCAGCTCGCGAATGCCGTGGGCGCCGTCGCACTGAGCGAAAACACGCGCTTCACTCGCCGACAGCGTTATCGGTGCGGAAAAGGGCAACCGCAGTTCCAGCCCGTCTAGCACGGCGGACGGCGCCACGCGGGGCGTGAGCTCGGGCAGCACCTCAGGGCGCATGCTGATCATGATCGCCAGGGTTTCGATAGTCCGCGAGTCGAAGTAGGTGGTACGCCTGGACAACTGGCCAGATCCTGGCGTGACGTCGAGGCAGACGCTGTCCTGGTCAATCCTGGCCCAGCCCACTGGGCCAAAGAAGCCCAGGGTCCTGGTGCTTAGGCAGAACTGCTGCAGGTAGCGCGCGATTTCCTGTTCGAGCGCGCGCCCCCGACGGCCCCTCAGCTTCCCGGCCGTCGCGTAGGCCAGGTGCTTCGCGAGCGGCTCGGGTCCCTGCCAGGCGATTGCCTCGCGGAACTGAGATTCCATGGCCGTCGTGCGGACAGCGGCCGAAAGCCGCTGCCTGGCCGTGGCGTATGCGGCTGCGTAGCCGTCAGTCGCGGCGCCAGAGCCGGGCGCAATCAGGTCGGCGGCCGCTGGCAGATCCTCATCGCAAATCGCGGTAATACGGCTCGCGGGAAAGCCGGCGCTCGCGAGTCCGGCGTCTCGCCACAGCGCCCATCCGCCTTTGCCCAGAGGCGTCCGGTGCGTGCCGGAAATCGGGTTCTGCTGCCTTAGGTATTCATCTCTAATCATTCTCGCCATCCGAATCTGGCCGCCTGACGAAATACAGTAGTGTTCAGCTGATCCAGGTGGAAGCGGCGCTGATTCACACAGTCAACCCCACGGTGGCCGACCGTGCACATACCACGTTATGGTGACCGCCAAATGAGCCGTCGAGCCGAGTCTTTCCGCAGCGGTGCGACATGCGGCGTAGCTGCGTCGGGCGTAAGCGCGGCTCGCCTTCCGGTTCGACCTGCCCGACCCGGCCGACCGCTCCCTGACCGCGGCGATCATCGGCCACACCGCCGTCTTGCTCACCAGGAACCAGTTCGCCGACGCCGTCCTCGTCGGCGCCGCGCTCGCCATCACCGCCTACCGCGGCGGCAGCTCGCTCACCGCGGCGGGCGAGTTCGCCCGGATCGCTGTCGCGCTGACCAGCCTGCGCATCCGTGACGACGCATGGGCGCGGAAACCCTCGGAACCGGGCCGCCGCGCCCGGCTGTGGACCGACGTCACCCGCCACGCCGGCCCGGGCCAGATACGCGCGTGACGCCGGGTTCAGGCCTCATCGGCAGCCCGCCGGCTGATGAGTTCGCTGCGCGAGCGTCATGGCCAATGGCAGCGAGAATGGCGGGAGTAACCATGCTGTCAGGGAGACGGGCGGACGCGAGAGAGCGGACGTGTTAGCTGGCGGGAAGGGAACTGGCCTGTTTGTCGTGTTCGTCTTTTAAGCATCCTTCTTTTGCCGTCGGGGACAAGCTGACGCGCTTACCCGCTCAACTTTGCGGCAACTCGCTGATTGAGCCTGGGTCGGCCGAATGGCTTGCCGAGGTCAATGCCTGCGGGTGCGGGCCGGCGGGACCTTCACTCGCATACCAGCTTCGGATAGCGGCGACCCCCACTTCCTCCGGCTGGCCAGCAACTTCCCGCTCCGGACGGTAGCAGTGGGTCGCGCCTCCGCATCAGGCCCGCTGGGCGACGCCGACGGGGGCGCCGTTCGCAATCCAAGCGGGCAGCAGGGTGCGGCTGAAGATCTCGTCGCTGACCATGTACGCAGCGCCGATGAGGCCGCTGTGCTTGCCGAGTAGTGCCCTGGTGAGCCGCAGATCGCGGGTAGCGAGCGGGAGCGCTCGCCGGTAGGTCGCCTCGCGGATCGATGCCATCAGGATGTCCCCGGACTCCGCCACGCCGCCGCCGAGCAATATCAAGGACGGATTGAAGAAGTTCACCATGCCGGCCAGCGTCTCGCCGATCACGTTGCCCGCCCGGACCAGGAGGTCGTAACTGGCCCGATCGCCTGAGCGTGCGCCTGCCGCGACGTCCCTGGCCGTGACCGCACCGGCCTCGGCGAGAACTGCCGCGAGGAACGGGCTCTTGCCCTGACGCGCGGCCAGCTCGCCGTCGCGTCCCAGGGCCGCACCGCCGGCGACGGCTTCCAGGCAGCCCCGGTTCCCGCATCGGCAGAGCACCGAATCGTCGTCGATGACGGCGATGTGACCCAGGTCCCCGGCACAGCCCTGAGCCCCCCGGTGCAATGTTCCGTTCGAGATTAGCCCGGCGCCGATGCCGGTCCCGATCTTGACGTAGATGGCATGCCGCTCACCCGCGGCGAGACCAGCGCGCAACTCGCCGAGCGCCATCACGTTGACCTCGTTGTCCACCCACACAGGCACGCCGTATCTGCGGACCAGCCGGTCGCGGATCGGATAGTCGTCCCAGCCGGGCATGATCGGCGGTGAGATCGGCCGGCCGGTCGCGAACTCGACGGGACCGGGAACGCCGAGGCCGATACCCCAGACCGGCGGTCCCGGGTCGGGATCGCGCGCGAGCAGTTCGTCGAAGAGCCGCTCCATCAGGCTGAGGCACGTCTCCGGGCCCGCTGACACGTCCATAGGCTCGTCGAGTTCCAGGCGCGTCTGGCAGGTGATGTCAGTCAGCGCCACGCTGATGCTCGTCGCGCCCAGTTCCGCGGCCAGGAACTTGCCCGCACGCGAGTGCAGGCGCACGGCGCGCGCGGGTCGGCCGCCGGTCGAGGCCGTGACGTCTGCCTCCTCCGCAACGCCGAGGTCGATGAGCTCAGCGACTCGCTGAGTTATCAGGGCGCGCCCCAGGCCGGTCCGCCTGACCAGCTCCGGGCGGGTGATCTCGCCGTGGCGACGGACCAGGTCGATGACGACGGCGACACTGTCGAGCTGATCGCTGCTGAACTCGGAGAGCACGTCGTTCGGCCGAGCCGTCATGCATCTCTCCTTCGCCTTGTGCGCCCACCATCCACACTTATGCTACACATCCGTTGACTTTTGTTGTCTAGACGCCTAAGGTCCCCTCTCAGTGGCAAAGTTATGCGTATCCGGGTGAGAGGCGCGGTCGTGGCAAATCGACTCCGAGCTGCGGTCATCGGCGGCGGATTCATGGGCCGGGTCCATGCCCACGCGATCCGCGCGGCCGGCGGCGAGCTGATCGCGGTCGCCAGTTCCAGCCCGGACTCTGCCCGACTGGCTGCGAGCGTGCTGGGAGCGACGCGAGCGGCCGGAGAAGCTGCCGAACTTATCGCCGCCGAAGACATCGACGTGGTGCACGTCTGCACGCCGAATACCACGCACACCGATCTCGCGAGTGCCGTGATCGCCTCGGGTAAGCACGTGATCTGCGAGAAGCCGCTGGCGACGACGGTCGCTGATGCTCAGGCGCTGACAGATCTCGCGAGCCGCGCCGAAGTAGTGGCCGCCGTGCCGTTCGTCTACCGGCACTACGCCGTTGTCCGCGAGGCGCGGGCCCGGATCGCCGCCGGCGATGCCGGGCGACTGCATCTCCTGCATGGGTCCTATCTTCAGGACTGGCTGGCCGAGAGTGGCGACAGCAACTGGCGGGTCGATCCTAGCGCGGGAGGAGCCTCCAGGGCATTCGCCGATATTGGCGTCCACTGGTGTGACCTGATGGAATTCGTGACCGGTCATCGCATTGTGCGACTGCTCGCCAGCACCCGTACCGTCTTTCCGACGCGGGGTGGGGCGCGAGGCCCTTTCGACGTATCAACCGAGGACGTCGCGACGGTGCTGTTCGACACTGATCACGGCGCCAGCGGTTCCGTCGTCGTCAGCCAGGTCAGTCTGGGCCAGAAGAATCGCCTGCGCTTCTCGTTTGATGGCGCGTCGGCGTCTTATTCGTTCGATCAGGAATCCCCGGACGTACTGCATGTCGGCGGACGCCAGGCGAATGTGCTCGTCCCGCGCGACGCGCAGGTGCTCGCCCCGGCTGCCCGCCCCTACTCGATCCTGCCACCCGGCCACCCGCAGGGGTATCAGGACAGCTTCAACAGTTTCGTCGGTGATGTCTATGCCGTTATCAGCGGCGAAGTTCGTGACGGCCTCGCCACATTCTCGGACGGATTGCGCGCAGCCACGATTACCTCGGCGGTGCTCGAATCTGCACAGACACATGGATGGGTGGAGGTGCCATCATGAGACTCGGTTTCCTCACGGCCTGCTTGCCGGACCTTGATCTGGCGAAGATCGCCGCCTGGGCGGCTGAGCAGGGCTATCAGGCGCTGGAGGTCGCGGCGTGGCCGAAACTCGGCGGCCGGCCGTTTACCGCCACCCACATCGACGCGCTGACGCTCACGGCGGACGGCGCCGCCGAGGTGACCGGACTGTTCGCCCGGCATGACCTCGTCCTGTCGTCGCTGGCGTACTACGACAACAACCTGCATCCGGATCCACAGGAGCGGGCCGCCATCAACCGCCATGTCGTGGCGTGCATCGACGCGGCGGCGCTGCTTGGGGTCCCGTCTGTCGGGACGTTCGTCGGGCGGGACCCGAATAAGACCGTTGCGGAGAACCTTCGGGAGGCTGAGGGCGTATTCGCGCCGCTGGTGACGTACGCGAACGACCGCGGTGTCCGGATCATCATCGAGAACTGCGTCATGGAGGGCTGGCATCCTGACGGCTATCCGGGCAACCTCGCATACTCCCCGGAATTGTGGGAGTGGATGTTCGGGATCGGCCTGTACCTCAACTACGACCCCTCGCACCTGGTGTGGATGGGCATCGATCCGATTGAGGCTGTGCGCCCGTACATAGACCGGGTCGAGCATGCTCAGGCCAAGGACATCCAGGTTTTCCCCGAGCGGCGGAACCGCTACGGCTATCCCGGCAAGGCGGTGGTGCGCGAGAACCCCTGGGACGTTGGCTGGTGGCGGTACCGCGTGCCGGGACTGGGAGACGTCGACTGGCGCCGGCTTATCGACGTTCTCTACGAAGGTGGCTTCGACGGCGTCCTGTCGGTCGAGCACGAGGACCCGATCTGGGGCGGAACTCAGGCGCGCGTCAAGACGGGCCTGCAGGTCGCGTACCGGACGTTGCAGCCGCTGATCGTGGCTTAGGGGTAAGCGCGATGCGGTTCTTTGCCAGGCGGCTCGGCTTCTATCTGGCGACAGCGTGGCTTGCCCTGACCCTGAATTTCGTGATCCCCCGGCTGATGCCTGGCGATCCGGTCAGGGAGATGTTCGCCCGGACCAAGCAGGTCGCCACGCCGGGGGCACTGGCCGCGATGCGCGCTGCTTTCGGCGTGGACACCGGCGCCTCGCTGTTCTCCCAGTACGGGACCTACATGGGAAACGTGCTGCACGGCCAGCTCGGCACCTCGATCAGCTACTTCCCGGCCACCGTGTCGACCGTGATCGGGGCTGCCCTGCCGTGGACGCTGTTCCTGGTCGGCACCGCGACGGCGATCAGCTTCGTGCTCGGCACCTTGCTCGGAATCGCCAGCGCCTGGCGTCGCGGCAGCTGGGTCGACCAGCTGTTGCCGATCACCGCGTTTCTCTCGGCGATGCCCTATTTCTGGCTAGGCGCCCTGGCCATCTCCCTGTTCGGCAACAAGCTTGGCTGGTTCCCGCTCAGTGGTGCCTACAACCCGAATCTGTCGCCCGGATTCAGCCTGCCCTTCGCGCTGTCGGCATTGGACTATGGCATCCTGCCGGTCGGCACGATCGTGGTGAGCTCGATCGCGGGCTGGCTGCTCGGCATGCGCAATGTCATGATCCTCACCATCCCCGAGGACTATGTGCTGCTCGCGCAGGCCAAGGGCCTGAGCAGCCGACGGGTGATTTTCTCCTACGCCGCCCGCAACGCGGTCCTGCCGACCCTGGCCAGCTTTGCCCTGTCCCTCGGCTTCGTCGTGGGCGGCGCCATTCTCACCGAGATCGTCTTCTCGTATCCCGGGGTGGGATACGTCCTGTTCCAGGCAGTCACTAATCAGGACTACCCCCTTATGCAGGGCCTGTTCCTGATCATCACGATGCTGGTGCTGCTCGCGAACCTGCTCGCGGATGTCGCCTACGCCGTGCTGGATCCGAGAACCCGGGAGAGCAGCCGATGAGAGCCAACCGGGTCTGGTCTGTGCGCATCGGGGTCATCATCCTCGTGCTGTTCGTGCTCATGGCCATCGTCGGGCCGTGGCTGGTCGGTGATCCGAACGCGACCAGCGCCCCGCTCAATTCCCCGCCCACCGGAGCCAACCCGCTCGGCACCACGAACATCGGCCAGGACGTGCTGACGCAGCTCGTGGTAGGTGCGCGGGGATCGCTGGCGGTGGCGACGCTGGCCGCGGTGATCGCAACCGTCGCGGCGATCGCCGTCGGGGTCACCGGAGCGGTGCTCGGCGGGGTCTGGGACGACACGATGTCCCTGTTCACCAACGCCATGCTGGTGATCCCCACGCTGCCGCTGGTGGTCGTTATCGCGGGCTACGTCAAGAATGCCGGCGGCGTCGTCGTCGCCATCGTCATCGCGGTCACCGGCTGGTCCTGGTCGGCTCGTATCTTCCGAGCGCAGACCCTGTCCCTGCGGCGCCGCGATTTCGTGCTCGCGGCCCGGGCCAGCGGCGAGGGAGCACCGCGGATCGTGGTGTTCGAGGTGCTTCCGCACCTGGTGCCGCTGATCGCCGCGCAGTTCCTCGGCATCGTGCTGTACGCGATCATGACCCAGGCGGGCCTCGCCTTCCTGGGCATCGGAGCGGTCACCGACTGGACGTGGGGCACGATGCTGTACTGGGCCAACAGCGCCCAGGCGTTCCAGCTCGGGTACTGGTGGTGGTACGTGCCGCCAGGGTTGTGCATCGCGCTCTTCGGCACCGCGCTGGTTCTGCTCAATAGCGCGATCGACGCGGTGGCTGACAACCGGGCCGAGCAGCTTCCGCGGCGCTCCTGGCTGCGCCGCCCAGTCAAGGATTCGGCGCAGCTGCAGCCAGTGGCCGGGGAGATCGCCGCATGACCGGGCCCGGGTCCGTCCTGCTGGACATCAGCGATCTCACCGTCAGCTACGGCTCCGGTCCGCACGCGGTCCGGGCGGTCGAGGGGGTGAGCCTGGTGATCCGCCATGGCGAGGCTGTCGGCCTGGCGGGGGAGAGCGGCTCAGGCAAGTCGACGCTGGCACTGGCCGTGACCAGGCTGCTCAGGCCGCCCGCCGTGGTGGGAGGCGGCCGCGTCACCTACTTCCCGACCGCTGCGGATGGCCAGGCCGACCCGGTCGAGGTGCTGACCCTGGACAAGCGGGCGTTGCGCCGGTTCCGGTGGCAGGAAGTCGCCGTCGTGCTGCAAAGCGCGATGAACGCGCTCAATCCTGTGCTGAGCCTGCGCGCTCAGCTGACCGACGTGATCGCCGCGCACCAGCCCGGACTCAGCCGGTCGGACCAGGTCGCCAGGGCACGTGAGCTGCTGGAGACCGTCGGGGTCAGCGCGGACCGGCTCAAGGCGTATCCGCACGAGCTATCCGGCGGCATGCGGCAGCGCGCGATGATCGCGATGGCGCTCGCGCTCCGGCCACGGCTGATCATCATGGACGAGCCGACGACGGCGCTGGACGTCGTGACTCAGCGGCAGATCCTGGAGGAGCTGGCCGGGCTGCGCCGGGAGTTTGGTTTCGCGATGCTGTTCATCACCCACGACCTGTCGCTGCTGCTGGAGATGGCCGACACCATCGCGGTGATGTACGCCGGCCGGCTCGTGGAGTACGCGTCAGCGGAGCAGATCTACGCCGAACCCGCGCATCCGTATACCGCCGGCCTGCTCAGGTCGTTCCCGCCGCTGTCCGGGCCGCGCCGGACCCTGGAGGGGATTCCCGGGGTTCCGCCGAGCCTGCGCGACCTGCCGCCGGGCTGCCCGTTCCTGCCTCGCTGCAAGCACGCCGCCGCCGACTGCGCCACCGAGCGTCCCGACCTGACCGGACTGCCCGGAGACGAGAGCGGGCGGCTCGTCGCCTGCTTCCACACACTGATCGCGGCCGAGCGGGGTGAGCGAGCGCGATGACGACCACAGCGCATTCCGGCGGCCCTGCTCCCATGCCTGCCCCCATGCCCGTTCTCGCAGCGATCGACATGCGCAAGTATTTCCCGGTCGGCCGGTCGGTTCGATCCCTGGTCGGCCAGCGGCCGGTAGTGCATGCGGTCGAGGACGCCTCGCTGGCGCTGGACCCGGGCACTATCGTCGCCGTCGTCGGCGAGTCAGGATCTGGCAAGACCACGCTAGGCCGCCTGCTGTCGCGGCTGGAAACCCCCACGTCCGGCACGCTGACGCTCAATGGCCAGGCGGTCCCTAAGGGCGGTACGCGGTCCCTGCGCGCGTTCCGGCGCCGGGTCCAGGTCGTCTTCCAGGATCCGTACGCTTCGCTGAACTCGGCCCACACCGTCGGATATCACTTGCAGCGGCCGCTGGTGCTGCACGATCGGGTGCCGCCGGGAGGCAGCGCCCGGAGCGCGGCGATCGCCCTGCTGGACCGGGTGGGCCTGACTCCCGGTGCCGAGTTCATCGACCGGTATCCGCAGCAGCTGTCGGGGGGCCAGCGCCAGCGCGTTGCGATCGCCCGGGCCCTGGCCACCGAGCCGGATGTGATCATCGCGGACGAGCCCGTGGCCAGCCTGGACGTGTCGAGCCGACTCGCGATCCTGAACCTCTTCGCCAGCATCGCCCGCGACGGCGCGAGCCTGCTCTACATCACCCACGACATCGCCTCGGCTCGGTACTTCGCCGACGTCATCGTGGTGATGTACGCCGGGCAGATTATCGAGCGCGGACCCGCCGAGGAGGTCGCCTCGGCGCCGCAGCATCCGTACACCCGATTGCTCATCGACAGCGCACCGGACCCCGACCGGCGCGATGAGACCAGGCGTCGGCCCGCTCGCAACGAGGACATCGCCAGCCTGATCACACCACCCGCGGGCTGCCGTTTCCATCCGCGCTGTCCCCAGGCGATGCCGGTGTGCTGCACGCAGGCACCAGCAGAGTTCCCTATCGCACCGCATCGCACCGCGGCGTGCTGGCTGCACGCCGACCAGTCCCCGACCTGAGCCGCACGCCCAGGCCCCCGCCCTGTTCCAAGACAAAAGGAAAACCGATGTCCAGAACCCCCAACCGCGTGGTCAGGTACACCGCGCTCGCTGCGGCTGCGGCCGCCCTGGCAGTGTCGGGCTGCAGCTCAGGCACTCCGCCTATCTCATCCGGCGGGACGTCGTCGGCTGTGCTGACCGTCGTGTCCGGCCCGACCGGGCCGTTCGTGAACGGCCTGAGCCCGTTCTCCACCAGCGACAGCCCGGCCTTCATGGGCATGACGTCGCTGGTTTACGAGCCGCTCATCATGTTCAACGCGATCGCGCCGACTCAGCCGCCTAAGCCCTGGCTGGCCTCGAGTTTTGCGTGGTCGAACGGTGGCAAGACGCTCACCTTCACCATCCCGTCCGGCCGGACCTGGTCCGACGGCAAGCCGCTGACCGCCGCGGACGTCGCGTTCACGTTCGACCTGCTTAAGAAGGATCCGGCGACCAATATCCAGGGCATCACGTTCACCAGCGCGTCCGCGCCGTCGCCGACGACTGCCGTGCTGACCTTCGCCGGGCCTGCCTATACCCAGCTGTTCGCGATCAGCAAGGTGTTCATCGTCCCGACGCACATCTGGTCCTCGATCAGCGCCCCGCAGAACTTCGCCAACCCCAAGCCGGTCGGTTCAGGACCGTACCTGCTGACCGCGTCCACGCCGCAGGAGATGACCTTCACGAAGAACCCGCATTACTGGCAGGCCGGCCTGCCCAAGGTTCAGACGGTCCGGGTGATCGACTACACCTCGCAGAACGCGGCGATCAACGCACTCAGCGCGGGACAGATCGACTGGTCGACTTTCTACCTGGCGAATCCGTCGCAGCAGTTCACCGGGTCTGACCCGGCGCACCACAAGATGTGGCTCGTGCCGGCCGGTGACTGGTTCCTCTGCCCGAACACGGCCGTCAAGCCGTTCAACAATGCTGCCGTCCGCCAGGCGCTCGCGTACTCGATCGACCGGGCGAAGGTGATCCCGCAGGTCGAGGGCCAGTTCTACGCGCCGACCAGCTCGCCCACCGGGCTTCGCGCCGGGCAGCAGCAGTTCATGCCGCCCGCGCTGGCGTCCGCTTCCCTGAGCTACGACCCGGCCAAGGTCCGCAAGCTGCTGGCCTCGGCTGGCTTCACCGCCAGTAACCCGCTCAAGGTCAGCCTCATGCTGCCGAGTCCCTACACCGACTGGATGAGCCTGGGCACGCTCTTCGTCAACGAGATGAAGGCCGCGGGGATCGACGCCTCGCTGGACGGGGTGTCCTCGAACACCTGGACGTCGGATGCCGCCAGCGGCAACTACCAGGTCACCTTCTGCGGCGTGTGGTCGACGTCCGGTCCCTACTTCACCTACAACACGCTGCTGAACAGCAGCCTGGGAGCACCGGTCGGCAAGTCGGCGATTTCCAACGTCGTGCGGTGGAACAACCACCAGACCGACGCCTTGCTTTCCAGCTTCCAGAGCACCGGCAGCGCCAGCACGCAGACTAAGGACATCCAGGGCCTGGCGACGATCATCGCGCAGCAGATGCCCATCATCCCGCTGATGTCGGTGAGCAGCTTCGGTCAGTATTCGACGAAGAGCTTCACCGGCTTCCCCGGGGCCGGCAACGCCTACCAGACCGATGGGATACTCAACCCCTACACCGAGGACGTCATCATCCACCTGGTGCCGGCCAAGTGAGCGGCACCAGCGACCTTAAGGTCGGGATCGTCGGCTGCGGGAACATCTCCGCCGCCTACGCTCGCGGCCTGGCCAGGCTCGACGGCGTTGCGCTGGTCGCGTGCGCCGATGTCGACGAGGCCCGCGCCGCCGCGGCGGCGCAGGCCTACGGGCTGCGCCAGGCCAGCGTCAGCGAGTTGCTGACTTCCCCCGAGATCGCCATCGTGGTGAACCTGACCCCGCCGCTCGCTCACGCCGACGTGACGTCACAAGCACTGCGGGCCGGGAAGCATGTCTTCACCGAGAAGCCGCTGGCGGCTACCTTCGCGGAGGCCGTCACGGTAGTCGACGAGGCGCACCGGGCCGGCCTGGTGCTGGGCTCGGCGCCCGACACCTTCCTCGGCTCGGCCGGCCAGACGGCACGGCGGCTGGTCGATTCCGGTGAGCTCGGGGAGATCGTCGGTGCGTCGGCCTTCGTCACCCACAGCTGTGCCGAGATGTGGCACCCCGACCCCACGTTCCTTTTCATCCATGGCGGCGGCCCGAGCCTGGACATGGGGCCGTACTACATCGGCGCACTGGTCAACCTGCTGGGCCCGGTGGGCAGCGTCTTCAGCCAGAGCCGGATCGGCTCGGCGGTCCGGCCGATGTTCACGCCGGAGCGGACTGTCGAGGAGATTAACGTGCAGATCCCGACGCACTGCTCCGCAGTGGTCACGTTCGCGTCCGGCGCGATCGGCACGGTGCTGATGAGCTTCGATGTCTGGAACCACGAGCTTCCGCACATCGAGCTCTATGGCACGAAGGGCACGCTCAGCGTCCCGGATCCGGACAGGTACGACGACGTAGTCCGGTACCGGATGCACGCCGACGAGGACTGGCACGCCGCTGAGCCGGTCATCCCGCCGCTGACGGCAGGGATGTCCGAGGAGGACCTGCCGCTGCGCGGGCCGGGCGTCGCCGATCTGGCCGGCGCGCTATCCGGGCAAGGCCAGCGCTGCAGCGCCGACTTCGCGCTGCACGTGCTCGAGGTGCTGGAGACCATCGCGATCGGCGACGGGGTCCCGCACGACATGACCACGGCATGCGAGCGGCCGGCGTCAGTCGAGCCGCTGGCCGCCAGTTTCTAGCGAGACCGAAAGGACAGGACACGTGACGGGCAATGGTTCGGGACTCCGTTTCGGAGTGGACCTGATTACCTTCTTCCATCCGGCATTCTGGAAGCTGGACAGCTCGGAGCAGCTGACCGAGCGGGCCAGCGCCGACCCGCGATGGTTCTGGGACTCCATGCTGGACGGTGTCGCCGCGGCCGGCATCCAGGACATCGAGATAACCTTCGAGCCGGCCGATTACTCGACTGCCACCCGGGCTTACGGGTCCGTCGAAGGGTTCAAGGACGCGCTCAGTTCCCGCGGTCTCGGCGTGGTCAGCGGGTATTTCGGAGGTCTGGAGTCGGCGGCCTCATTGGAGGGCGCAGCGGGCGATGACATCGTCGCCTCGGCACGGGAATACGCCGAGTTCCTGGCGGCCGTCGGCGGCAAGTTCCTGGTCAGCGGGATGCCGATGCGCAAGACCCGCGGAGACCGGCCGGCCAGCTTCGTCGACCTGACCATTGCGGCACCCATCGCCGATCTGGTGAACCGGATCGGCGCCGCGACCCAGGACAGCGGCATACAGGTCGCCTTGCACACGGAGAGCCACTCGGTGTTCTGGACGCCCCGGGACATCGACCTGTTCATGCTGCTGACCGACCCGATGTACGTGTCGCTGTGCCCCGACACCGGTCATATCGCGCTGGCTGGCGCGGACCCGGCGCACGTCGCCAGCCGCCACCGCGAGCGTCTGGTGATCGCCCACTGGAAGGACGCGAGCGGTCCGGTACCGGCGGGACTGCCGATCGATGAGCAGATCTTCAACCGGCAGGCGTCCTACTTCCGGCGCACCGGCACCGGCGTCGTCGACTGGTTCGCGTGGTCCAGGCTGCTCAGGGAGATCCGCTATGACGGCTGCACACTCCTGGAACTGGACGCGGTCGAGGATCCGATCGGAGAGATGACCGCGGCCCGGGATTTCATCGAGGTCGCTCTCGCGCGGTTCTATCCCGGTTCCGCGACCTAGCCCGGCCCGACCGGGCGCCGTCCGGCCGATGCGCGGGGTCAGCGGGACCCCAGGAGGGTGCTCTGATTTGCTAGCGTGCCGACGCTGACGGGATGGCGCACCCGGCCGCTGAATCGCGTCCACCCGGTGCTCTTCGTGGACGCCGTGGTGGTCAAGCTACGCGACACGAGGTCCTTGGACCGCACCGGAAAGGGCTGGGCACCATGGGCCATGCGATGGAAGCCAGCGCTCAACGCCTTCATCGCCTCGCACAGATCGGCTCGTTGCTCCTGCGCGAGCGGACCACGTCCCCAGTGGCCAGCTGGCACATCCACCGCGAGGCCCGGAAAGGCTGACCGCATGCCCCGGACTGATATCTCGTCGCAGGAACTGCGTGCGTACTCGCCCGCTCTCGCTGAGCCCGCGGATTTGGCTAGCTTCTGGGCCCGAGGCATCGGCCAGCATCATGGCGGTGATCGCCTGGTCGCGGGTCAGGTCGCGGCCAGGACACGCGCCACGGATACGGCGCGAGCGCGTCGTGGTCGACCCGCAGCCGGGTGGTGTGCGCGGTCTGGTCGCCGCGCATGACCAGGCTCGTGATGGTGAGCGCCATCAGCCGGCCTCCATTTCCAAGTCGCGGTCCCCGGCCCAGGCGAGCGCCTTTTCCAGCGTTTCCCGCCGTACGCCGAGCCGGAGCGCCACGACGGATGCGGGCGCGTGTGGCTCAGTGAGTCAGCAAGATCGCCTGGCCGGTCCTGAGGTCATTCCCGCTTGCTCCCCTGGCCCAGAATGAAGATTAGCCAAGTATTCGAATTTCAGCCCTGACCCGTGGAGCTGTGGGGATCCGAACCCCAGACCTCTTGCATGCCATGCCTGCCGATTCCGTCTGGTCACGTCGCACTGGGTCGGATTTCGGCAGGTCAGTCAGGCGGAACTGTCCGGCTGCATCCGGATCAGTCTGGCGCCTCTGAGCCGGTTGTCACTTTGTTAGTCACTGGCTCTCAGGGCATCATCCTTGGACTCGGCCGACTGCGCAAGGAATCCCTCGCACCGGAGGCGCCGGTAACCCTGTGCTCGGGTCTGCCCGGTCCGATGACTTATTTCATCCTTTCACTCCGTCGTAAGTTTGCAGGCAAGCCGTTAGAGCAGCATGTCAGCGGCTGAGTGCGGCCGTGTCCGGTGAATCGCCCGGGGACGCTTAGAATGGCGGGTCTCACTGTGCGGCAGGCAGCAACGTGAAAGCTCGAATGTGACACGGACGTACCACGGTGAAGTGGCGATGGTCTAGCGTCGCGACCTCGGTCAGCTGGAGACGCTCGGCGATGGCGATCACGGCAGCGTCGACCATGCCCAGCGGGAGGTCAAGATACGTTTCGACCAGTTCGGCCATGCGCGGGATGTCGTCATCTTCGAGTTCAGCGATGTGGAAGCCGTCACCGCCGAATGACTGCAGGAAGGTCACCTCCGCTTGCGGCCCGACCCGCGACTGCAGGAGGTAGCCCACTTCGCCCAGAACTGCCGAGGGCACCAGGAGCGGGCCCTCGGCCGTGCGCAGCAGACCGAGGCAGGCGTGGTGAGCCTGGTCCTTGACGTTGCCGGCCGCGAGCAGGACACCCGTGTCGCAGAGCAGCACGTCAGCGGCCGAGTTCGGCCCGCAGGATGTCCTCAGACCGCTCAGCAAGATCCGGCTCAGCCTCAAACGACGCGAAGAACGGCAGGTTCCGGCCAGCACCGCGATGCTCTTCCACGCGGCCGCGGATCAGCTGCAGGGCTGGCCTGAGCTGAGTCTCCGGAAGCTGGTCCACCAGGTGGTGGAGCTCGTCGCGCATAGTGCTCATGGGCTAAGTGTACGGCCGCCATGGCCGACCGCCCGCTGCTCGCGGCTGGCAGTGTCCGGTGACAGACACCTCGGCCCGCTATGACGTCTCTGACCTGGGCGGGCCTTCTTAAGCGGCAAAGAGCTGGGGCGGCGCGCGTCATCGAAGTCGGCCCGCCACAGCGTTCGCAGCACGATCTGTCAGTCACCGCAGCCCGGCGACTGCCGCGCTGGACCTATCGATAGTCCTGGTAGACGCCGTGCCATCCGTCAGCACGGGCCAACTCGAGTGGCAAGACGACCGGACGGGCCAGGCTAGCTGGCAACCGGCCGGCTTACGTGTCACCGGACACAGAGACGGCCCAGTGCAGTGTTACTCATCTGAACCACCGAGCTTGGCTTGTCAACCTGATTCGGCCCCGCCGTGCTACAGCCACCGAGCTGGCCGTACGGTGGTCGGCGTGATCGACAGACGCGGCGGCCACGGCGCGGGGGTGTCCGCGGAGCTGGCCGGAGAACTGGAGCAGCTGCGTACGGAGAATGCGCGGCTGCTTCGCTGCTGACGCTGACCCGGACGGAGGCGCCGCCGCCGCCGCCGGGACCGGCGCAGGCAGGTTTCTTCGACGCGCCCGGACCGGTGCACGCAGGCTCGCGGTCTATGGCGAAGGCGGCGTTGTTCGGCGCCCTGCTCGCCGCCCGGGCCGATATCTACGCGATCCGGTGGGAGAACGACCAGGCCGGGATGTGCGGGCTGGCGTCCGGCACTGCGGGGCGGGTGGCGCAAAAGCGTGCCGCATGCCCGCCGGGAGTACCTGCCGCTGACTACGGAGACGATCACCGCTCACCTGTCCGGGCACCAGCACCTCGGGCTGTACCCGCTGCGGGACGGCTCGCGGCGCTGGTGGCTGGCCGCCGACTTCGCCGGCCCGGGGGCGATGCTCGACACGCTGGCGTACCTGACTGCGGCACGGCCGCTGGCGGTACCCGCTGCGCTGGAGGTCTCACGGTCCGGGGTCGGAGCGCACGCCCGGGTGTTCTTCACCGCACCCGCGCCGGCCGAGACAGCCCGCCGCCTGGGCACGGGACTGCTGCGTGCGGCCCGCCCATGCCGGCGGGCGTCGTCGGCGATCTGGACAATGACGCGGCGGCTAGCGCGGGATACCTCCTGATCAGGCGGGCGGTCTCATGGCTGCGGCTGTCCCGGTGCGAGGAGGCGCGGAAGACCGCAGAGATCCCGGGCCGACAGACTCGCCGACGCGGATAGCTGCCTCGTACCCGCGGACCAAGCCGCTGCAGCCGGTGAGCAGTCGGCTGCCTGGCGATTGCCTTGGCGAGCCCGGAGCCGATCTCGCCGGTCGCCGGCGTGCCGTCGGCGACCGGCGTCGTCGATGAAACGCGGGTCGGCTGACCAGTCCGAGCGATCGACCACCGTGCACAAGGCAACCCAGAACTGGTCCTCGACTGCGGCCAGCGTGAAGCGTGCGCCGTCGGCACCTGTATAGACGCCGAACGCGCCAGTGGGCGGTAGATGCTCGACACTATGGCCGTCGGCCAGTTGAGCCCATGCCCCGGTCGCCGACGCAATTCGCCATCTTGGCCGAAGCCGGAGATCGAGCAGTAGACGAGTTCGGGATTGACCTGCCTCAGGGTCTCGAATCCGAGGCTCAGCCGGTCCATCGCGCCAGGCCTGAAGCCTTCTACCAGGACGTCGGCTTGGGCGGCCAATCGCAGCATGACCTCGTGGCCATCCCGCTGCCGCAGATTAAGCGTCAGCCCTTCCTTGCAGCCTGCATCCTGGATATTTGTTTGGTCGAGCAAGGACTTACTTCGCGGCACTTATGGGTGACAGGACGAAACGCTGTCCCGGCGGTCCCGCGACGCTGGACTGCCGTCACCGAGCTTTCGTTTGCCATCGACATGATCGCCGGTGATGTGGGGCGGCGGTCGACCCCTGGCACACTCCTTAGACTGGCGGCGATGAGTGCGCACGGGTTGTTCTTGCGCGACGTAGACCTCGGCAACGGGCGGCCGGTAGCGGTCCAGTTGCGAGCCGATCGCGTGATCGACGCTGGTCCTGACCTTTCGCCCGACGGGGATCCGGTCGTCGATTGCGGCGGGGCCGCGCTATTGCCCGGCCTGCACGACCATCACTTGCATCTACTTGCGACTGCCGCGGCCGCCGAGTCGGTCGATTGCGGCCCGCCGACGGTGATAACACGAGCCGATCTGACGGTGGCCCTATGCCGTGCGCAGCCGCGGGACGGATGGATCCGCGGAATCGGGTACGACGACGGGCTACTGGGTTTGCTCGACCGCACGAAGCTAGACGCAGCCCGGGCCGATACGCCGGTCCGCGTCCAGCACCGCAGCGGCGCGCTGTGGGTGGTGAACTCGGCCGGCGCCAAGGCCATGAACCTGGACGCCACGACCGTGAATGGCGTGGAGCGCGACGCTGCGGGCCGCGCGACTGGACGCCTGTGGCGGCTGGACAACTGGCTGCGGTCCCGCTTCGGCGCGCCGTCCATGCCTGATCTCGCCGGCCTGTCTCAGAAACTGGCCGCCTATGGCATCACCGGTGTCACGGATGCAACGCCTGACCTTGATCTGGACACAGCCCGCCGACTGCGCGATGTGCCGATCGCCCAACGGCTGCAGCTGCTGGGCGCGTCGGACTGGGCCCACGTCCCGGCAAAAATCGTGATCACCGACCACGACCTGCCCACGTTCGGCGAACTGGCTGAGCGGTTCCGGCGTGTCCGGCCGCGCCCGGTGGCCCTGCACTGCGTCACGCGGGCTTCGCTCGTACTTGCGCTGAGTGTGGTCACCAAGTCCGGTGTTGAGCCCGGAGACCGCATCGAGCACGCGGCGGTATGTCCCCCTGAGATCGCGTGTCGGCTCGCCGCGCTGGGAATCCCTGTGATCACTCAGCCTTCGATGATTGCGCCGCGGCGACGAGTACCTCCAGCGGGTGGAGCCGGGCGACCTCGACGTGCTATGGC
>DATKQH010000097.1:0-2815 GCA_035532775.1 Streptosporangiaceae bacterium | reverse complement strand
AAGGTAGTACCTCGGCCCGGGCCCAGCGCGAGGTTGTGGTGGAGACGCGGATGTCGCAGGCAAGGGCCAGTTCCACACCGCCAGCGACTACCTCACCGTGGAAGGCGGCAATGACAGGAACCGGGAAGGCATCCAGCCGGTCGAATACGGAGAGTATGAGCGCACGCTGGTCGGCCAGCTGCTGGGCAGTCCGTCCGAGCGGGCGCCAGAAGTCCGGCGCGGGCGCAGAAGTTTGGCCGCGACCTCGGATCACAAGGCAGCGCAGGACCGCATCTCGCGCCAGACCGTCGATTGTCACCGGCAAGCGCCTGCAGCAGCCCCTCGGTGAGGGAGTTGGAATTTGAGCGGTTGAGCGTCAGCACCGCCACTCTTCCGTGCCGATCCAGCTCGACCGGCAGGCCGGGTGCGGCGGCGGACGAGCCTGGGCTCACGCACAGGGGCGCGGGCATCAGTCCCTCGGCCAACTCACACCGCTCGAATTCCTTCAGGCAAACTACCCCCACCTGGTGGGGGCACCAGCCCGTGCGGTGTAGCGCATGTACCGAACCAGTTCAGACAGAACCAGTTCAGACAGAACCAGTTCAGACAGTTGACTCCCGATTTCTGATCAACTACACTTTGCCGGCGCGGATGGGCCACGGATCCGCCGTAGCCTTTCTAGGGTCAACTGCTTCCAAAGGGGGATTGGCGATATGACCAGGTACCTGGGTTCGCGTTCGAAACTCGGTCGCGAACGGCTGAGAGGGTTGACGGCTTTCGCGATACTGGCCGCCGCAGCTATCTTGACGAGCGCCTGCGGGGGGTCTAGCTCCTCGAACGCCAGCAGCAACCAGGTCATCGTGATCGGCGATGTCGAGCCGCTCTCCGGCGCTTATGCGCGAGACGGCCAGCTTTCCGAGTTGGGAGCCCAGATGGCCGTCGACGAGATCAATAAGGCGGGCGGAATCAGTGCACTGAACGGGGCCAAGCTCAAGCTCGTTGCGACAGATGCCGGCACCAGCCCGGAGCTGGCCGGCAGCGCGGCTGACCGCCTGATCGCCCAGAACCCCACCATGGCGGGCATGCTGGGATCCTGGCTGAGCTCATATACGTTGGTCGTTGCGGCTGAGGCCGAGAAAGCGCATATCCCCCTGCTGACGCTCTCCTATGCGGACTCGGTCACCGGCCAAGGCGGGCACTACATCTTCCAGACTTCGCCCACGTCGTCGGAGGTCGCCGCGGCGACCCTCTCGGTCCTGCTGGATACCGCTCAGGCGAGTACCGGCAAGAGGCCGACCACTGTCGGTGCGGTCTCCGACAACACCGCGGGACCGGCGGCGTTCATGAAGGCGCTACGGGGGGGTGGGTTTGCCGCCGCCGGGCTGAAGGTCGTGATGGATTACACGTTCACACCTCCCCTGTCGGACGCGACCTCGATCGTGCAGCAGATCAAAACCAGTAAGCCAGACTTCATTTTCACGGACATGGCGAGCCTTCCCGACAATGTCCTCGTGCTGCAGAAGCTGAAGGAGTTCGGACTCAGCGTTCCGTTCACCGCGCAGTCGGCGGCCCTCGGGTTGCCCTCGATCAAGCAGTCCGTCGACCCCACCGTGCTTGAGGGCTTAATCTCGATCGTTGGCAACTGGCCGGGTAAGCCGCAGGCCAACCTCATCGAGGCGTTCGATAAGCGCACAGGTGAGCCCTGGATGACCCAGGACAGTCAGTTGGGCTACGCGAACGTCTGGATCCTCAAGGATGCGATGGAGAGTGCCAAGTCGTCAGACCCGGTTAAGATCGCTAACACGTTGCACTCGATCGTGATCACATCTGGGCCTGGAAGCACCGCGCTGAGCACCACTCCTGTCCAGTTCGACGCCGCGGGACGGCTGGTGAACCCCACGATCCCTGCGTTCCAGTGGCAGAACGGCGTGCCAGTTGTGGTGTTCCCGAGCAACCTCGCCGTCGCCAAGCCCTTTTGGCCGACCAGCGGCTAATACGAGCGAACTGAGATTGACGGTGGAGGGATTCAGGCGCTAAACCGTCTGGCCGGTCGCAAGGCCGTTGTCACCGGATCAGCGGGTGGCATCGGCCGAGCGCTCGCTGTGGCCCTCGCCCGGGAGGGAGCTGAGGTCGGCTGCTTGGACATCGACGGACGCGGTGCAGCCGCAGTGGCCACGGAGATCACGACAGCGGGCGGGCGGGCAGCGACGCTGGTGTGTGACCTCGCCGACTTCGACGCGGTTGAGCGGGCGGCCGCAACCGCGGTCGAGGTGTTCGGCGGAGTCGACATCTTAGTCGGTAACGCCGGGGGGTTGCGCTCTGAGGTCATCCCCTTCCTCGAACTGGACGTCGCGCGCTGGCGAGCTATGCTCACGCGTAACCTGGACACCGCCTTCATCTCCGGTCTGGTGTTCGGCCGTATCATGGCGGAGGCTGGCCGTGGAGTGATGATCTTTACCAGCTCCCAGCTGTCCGAGGTTACCCGGCCCGGGATGAGCCACTACGTTACGGCCAAGGCCGGCGTGCGCCACCTGATTCGCGCGATGGCGGTCGACCTCGCCCCATACGGCATCCGCGTCAACGGGCTCGCCCCGGGGCCAACCCTCACACCGATGAACAAAGACCTTCTGGCCCGCCCGGACGTCAAGGCCGAGAACGAGAGACTTATCGTCTTGGGTCGGGTTGCCCGCCCGGATGAGATGGCCGGCGCAGTAATCTTCCTGGCCTCCGACGAGGCCAGTTTCGTGACCGGCGAAACGATCTTCGTGGATGGGGGCTACCGGCTTGTTTGACGTCCCTTTCGCACCGGACGCCTGAATTGGAGACCATCGTTCAG
>DATKQH010000096.1:0-21387 GCA_035532775.1 Streptosporangiaceae bacterium | reverse complement strand
CGGCTCTTGCGCGGCATCCAGGAGCGCTGTCGCGGCGAAGGGCAGCAAGGCGTAGCCGAGCAGAAGTCCCAGCTGGCCTGCGTAGAGCCGGTCGAACACGAACGGGTTGACGGCGTAGAAGAGTCCGGCGCCGAGGCGCGCGGGGAGCACCGCGGTGCGCACCAGGCGCGCCGCCCCGGTCGTGGCGAGGGGGAAGAAGACCGCGGCCGGGACTACCGAGCCTGCCTGCCCGAGCAGGCGATCGAGGAGGTGGAAGCCGATCGTGAGCGGGACTCCCCCGGTCAGGCCACCGTCGAGGCCGAAGGCTGCCGCTGGCAGGAGCGGCTGGTGCGGGCCGGAGGCGAAGTCCAGCAAGAGCAGCCGTCCGCCGGCGAACGGGTAACAGACGAGCGCCGCCAGCACCACGCCAAGCAGGAGCGGTGCCGAGGCTACGAGCGCTGCACGTGCCCGCGCCGCACGCGGGCTGCAGCCGGTCCTCGCAGCTGCCGATCTCACCATCGGACCTGCCTGCTCAGGAGCCCGACGAGATGCAGGTGACAGGCCTATTTTTGTTTGAATGCAGCACGGACCGATTCAATCACGTGGTTGTGGGCAGGCTGATTCGATTTCGAGGTGGCGATCAGGTTGGCGTTCACACAGCGTCGGGTAGAATACCGAAGAAGATCATGCATGCTGCAAGGCTTGAACGTTGCTCTTGGCTCATCTACCAGAAAGACATTGTCGTATATCCCAAAAATTATGTCCAAAAATTCATCTGGCCTGAAGCCGCAGTTGACGAGATGGTCTGGCACAAATTCAATGAAAAGGGTGGGTTTATCTTCGTGCAACGTTCTACGTGCGCCTCGAAGGACAGCAACTTCATAACCCTCCACGTCCACCTTAAGCAGGTCGATGGGGCGATCTCGGAGCTTCTGCTGAACATAGTCATCAAGTGAGACTGCGGGCACCGTAATCGAAGTTGTCGAGTTAAGAGCATTCTTGGCCGAGGGAGAGTGTGTACCAATAGATCCCTCGGCAAGGTATATTTGTATCTTGCCGCTGGCCTGCCCGACGGCTTGTTCTTCTACCACTACCCGCGCTGTTCGCTCGTTCTCTTCAAGGTTTCGCCTTAGGTATTTCAAATTTTCGGGAACCGGTTCAAACGCCACAGTTTGGCCGGAGGCTGGCGCCCGATCAGCGGCAATGCAACAATACAGCCCGATATTAGCCCCAACGTCCACGATTGTCTTGCTGATGGCTGCCAGCCGTTCGAAGACATCAAGCTCGATCTTCTCGTAGAAGCCGCCCACGAGACCGGGCACAATGGTTATGTCTTTGGTAGGGACGGTAAGTTGGACTCCCCTGAAGTTAGTGGTTACTTCGCCGCTCGCACTGCCGAATCTGAAAACCTTTGTATAGATTTTCGTAGTCAGAGGCAGCTTTTGGACGGGGGTGTTTGCAAACAGCTTACGTGCAGTCTTTATTACCGCCCCGGATGCGTGCTCGCGCCACGGCGCTTTTGTAGACGTCATAGTAGGTCAACCGCCTTTGCTTCAGCGTGAAACAAAGCCACTAATACGATGCGTTGTCGTTCGCCAAATCGTGCCGACGTGGCATGTCTTGACGTGGGTTGTGGTGATGGCTTCTTCCGTCAACAACTCGATGAAGAATTCGGCCGACTTTACACTATCACGGCGTCGACTATTCTGAGTACAAAATCAAGAGGCCTCCGCATTGCCGAATTCCGGCGCTTCAATCTTGAGAAGGAATAACATATCACCATCCGCCCCTCGCAGGAATGTCAGCGACTCCGCCGGGCTGCACGACGGCTTTGTTGGGGATGATCATGCCGGGTGCTGCGCTCCGGTCTCGAAGCCCTGTCGAGCAGGAGACGGCCCGCGACGGCCACTGCTTCACCGCCCTTCAAGGCAAGGACGCCAAGCCCTAGGGTCGGCTGGGCGAGGAGCGACGACGGGTGCTCGAAGTACGGGCGCCTGAGATGCGACGCCAACGCTCGGCTTCCGTGCTTGCGGCGGAAGGCGGCGATCCCGGTCGCGTAGCCGGCCTTCTTGCGGCATCCCGCGAGGAAGGTCAGCGCGCCCTCGTCGTGGAGAAACACATCCGACGTCCTGCCGACTCTTGCACGGCTACTTGCGCGCAGCCCGAGGTCGGTGTCCTCCATCGCTGCCAACTCTTCGTCGTAGCCACCGAGCGCCTCGAATAGGTCGTAGGAGAAGAAGCGTGGCCACTCCAAGGTCCCCAGGTACATGGAGCGCTCGAAGGCGCGGACCTTCGCCCAGTAGGTCTCGCCGAAGCTGCGCTCAGGAACGACCACCGACCCGGCCCCGGCCGCGATCTCCTCCATCGCCTGCTCGACGACGTGCTCGCCGACGACCATGTCAGCATCGACGAAGCCGATTATGTCAGCCGGGAGCGCTCGCGCTCCTACGTTGCGCTGCACCGAGATGCTAGGTGCCAAGTCGAGCACGAGATCCGCAAAGCCGGACGCGATGGCCTTCGAATCATCGACGGAGCCGCAATCGACGACGACAAGACCGCAGCGCACCGACTGGCGGACGATGGACTCGAGGCAGGCCCGCAGGGTCCGCGCGGCGTTCTTCGTCGGCACGACCACCGTGACGCTGGCCCTGGTCACGGCTCGTCCAACGCTTCGGCAGGGGCGGGCGTGGCTGCTCGTCGCGGCAAGGTGCCTCCTTGGATCTGTCGGCCGACCGACTGGCGCGTGACGCTGCGAGCGGCGCGGCGTGCACCGCCAGAACGGGCGAGATGGCGGAAGAGCTCCCGCAAGTTTCTCCGAAGCGAGACGAGAAAGAATGTGTAACCTATGATCACGTAGACGATTCGCCGACAGCGGCCAGATGAGGCAGCCGGAAGGTACCCGAGTTCCACGAGCTCAGCATCGATTAGCGCGGCGACGGCGCGCTGCACGAGCCCCGTTGTCGCGCCGTCCCGGCTCGGGGGAAGGGGCCGAGGCGGCTCGCCGAGCCGGGGATGGATCGTGAGGACCGAAGGTGGGATCCGCTCTCTGGCGGCCGTGTTGGAGTGGAGCATCGACTGGTCGAAGTCCTCTCCGAGGAAGGCGCACATCCGGCGGATCTGCCTTTCGGGCGAAGAAAGCAGCTCTTCGAGGCGTACCTCGAGGTAGCGGTCAGGTCCGAGACGCGATCCGGCGCGTCGCCCGGTTCGCATCCCAGTGCGCCACAGGAGAGCGCCTTGGACGACGCTGCCATCAAAAACCCGTGCCTGGGATGACGCCGAGTCCCTGCCGTCTCGGATCACGTGGATGAACTGCGCGTCCGGGTACACAATCGCCAGCTCGGCGAGGTGAAGGAGGGCCTTCGGCGTCTTGTTTCCCCAACGTCTCTTACCTTGTGCGAGGGCCTGCGACGCGGCGAGCACCCGCATGGCTCCGGCGGCGTCCGTGATGCCGAGTTCCCTGCATACCGCGCGAGCCGTTCGGGCGTCGAAGCTATGCGCCCGTGAATTCGGATACACCTCGGCCAATGTCAGCGCCTCCGAGGCGTTCGCCAGGCGCGAACGCAGGCCGAGCGGGATGTCGACTAGGGCATCTGCTTCGTAGAGCACGCTCAGGCGGGGATGGCTGTCCAGCATGGTCTGCACGAGGGTCGTTCCGGACCGGGGGCATCCCACAACGAACACCGGGGACGTCCAAATGACCGCCTCTAGGCTGACCGGTCGCCGGACAGGTTGCGGTCCCGGGCCGCCGTGGCTGTCATCCCGGATTTCTGCCGGAGCGGCGAAGCCGGGAATACTAATGGACACCCGGGGTTCGTTGTTGGCTATGGCGACTTGCCTATTTACGCTCATCTCTACTTTCCGCTTTGCTCTTAAAGAAGATATATCTGGCTCAGCAAGAGGATAAAGGCTGCCTTCGCGCTCCCCAGCTATTTCTTACGCGCGGTGACCACCATTATGGACGCAAGCGTCGGCCGAAGATTAAACACGCTGTCGATGATTCGAATAACTTTTGGCAGCGATTGAAATTTAGCGCCAGTCGAGGCTAGTACATCGAAGCCTTCATTCTTCATCATATCGGTCAGGCCACGGTGATTGAAGACACGCAGATGGCCGACAGGGACGCTTTGTAGCTTTACTCGCCGCATGACGCCAGCACCGATCATGCTAGATTTCGTGGAAACCTCGTAAAAGAGCGGCTGGACACCAAAAAGGAACAGGACTCGGTTATACCAGGCCTGGAGATTAGGTGAGGAAATTATGAGCAATCCGCCCGGTTTAAGTACGCGGCGGCACTCTTCCAGCATGTAGTCGGGATTATAAATGTGCTCGATCACTTCACCTGAATAGGCGAGGTCAAAACTAGCGTCGTCGTAGGGGATGCCTTCTTCAAGGTTGCAGCGACGGAACTCATATGGGAGAGCTTGAGCCTTTTCGACCTGATACTCAGAGTAATCGACGCCGTGGTACTCGTACGGCCGCCTCAATGTCTTGTCGAGCTGCTGCAAGAATGAGCCGTCACCGCAGCCAACATCGAGGATGGACGCTTGCTTATCGCTCGGCATCTGGCACCGGATGATATTCATAGCCTTGTATTCACGCTGCAACACGGGCCGGTCTGCTGGCAGACCAAGCTTCTCCCAATCGTAATAATCAATGGGCTGCAGACTCACGCCGTCCTCCTTTTGCATAGTTATCGCTTCGTAGAGCACGTGCAGGCTGGGATGGCTGTCCAGGACGGTCTGCACGAGGATCGTTCCGGACCGGGGCCTCCCACAACGAACACCGGGGAAGTCCGAATGACCGCCTCCAGGCTGACCGGTCGCCGGACAAGTTGCGGTGCCAGGCCTCATCCCGGACTTCTGCCCGAGCGGCCAAACCCGCTCCGGTGCCGCCGCCGTACCTATCGGCGAAGATGTCACCCACGTTTCCGTCCTCCCGAAGCGGCTCGTATTGTCGCGACTAGTCGGCACCGAACTCCGAGCCAACGGGAGAGCGCAAGCACGAGCAGGAGACCGGCGGCGAGAAGCGAGGCAAGGCGCGACAGCAGGTACCACGATGACGGGCCGAAGCGCAGCGGATCGTTCCTTGAGTGCGGGCCGAGCCAACCGTTGCGCAGTCCATCGACTTCCACTCGCGGATCTCCGGGCGGCCCGATCCAGTCCGGCGAGAAACTCCCGGCCACTGTGTAGAGCGCTGGTGCCGGGCGCTCATGCCTCCGTGGAGTCGCCATAACCACGGGCTGGAGAGGGACCGGGCAGCGCCGGACCACGACATCCGAGTAGTCGTTGGTAGTGAGTGCTCCGGGTGCGAACACGTCTGCGTAGAGGTAGAGCGCCAGGCTGCGGGTCCCGGAATCAGGTGTCACGATCGTCTGGAAGTGGTACCACCCGGACAGGGCTGAGTTCGGCGTGATCGGCGACATAGCGGCGCACACATTGATAGGCATCTGCCAGAGGCACATCCGCGGTGCAGCTCCGCTGACGTTGCGGACCCAGAGGCTCACGAAGAGCGGTCCTGACCGCCAGGCCAGCGAGTGCGCCTCGCACGCACTGTCCGCTCTCGCGGAGAGCGCGAGCGCCGGCAGTCCCGCCGGGCCCTTGCCTCGTAGGACACGCACGGCCAGCCCCGCCGTCGCTGCCGTCCCGGGAAACGCCGCACAGTTGCCCACTGCACCCCACGTGCCAGACGCGAAGTCGCCGTGGAGCAAGGAACCGCCCAACTTGTAGCTGAGCTCTTCGACCACTTGGCCGTCGCGATGGCGGACGCGGGCGATAAGCCTGGCCCGGGGGCTCGAGAAGGAGGCACCCGGCTGAGCACCCAGACCAGCACGACGACCTGCTGCCCTAACGGCGACGGGTCGGCGATGGGTCCGCGGATTCACGGCTTCTGGGCCAGCGTTTACGGAGCTAACGGCACTGAGGTTTCGTCGGTGCCGACGCCTCCGGGCGTCGGCTACTTCACTAACACGACGGCGCTGACCGGCGCGCCGCTCGAACGCGCCGGTGGCTGACAGCAGCTTGATGTGGTACCGCCGGCCGGGCGGCTTCACAACAAAAGTGCTGAGTTTGTCGCCGGCGAGCCGCCAATTTGAAACAGGCGGAACCTGCAGCACCGCGGGAACGGCCGGCCGCATCGGGCTTGATATCAGCGCAGTCCCAAAGGGAAAAAGCGCCAGGTCGCGCAGATCCGGCGCAGCAGAGTTGACAGTTGCGTACGAAGTGACCGAGCCGGCCGGGCTGATGCGCTCGCGAAGCGCGAATAGCTCGAGCTTTCCGGCACGACGGACAAGCCGCATGCCCTTGTCTTCCCGTAGTGCCCTGTCGAGTGCCGCTGGCGGTGTGATCTGCCGTCGGGGAAAGGCGGCGTTCACGTCTCCGCGGACCAGCAGCAGCGGCGTTCCGATAGCCGCGAGCGTCCGTCGCACAGATGGCCAGTCGTGGGCGAGCAGCTCCTGCTGGACGAGGCGGACGGCGCCTGTGAGCTCCGGCGGGGCGGGCGCATAGCCTTGGGCAACCGGGTCCACCACGTTCCGCACTATCAGGTTCGTGATGAAGGTGTCCGCTCCGTAGTAGCCCCAGGTGTAGGGCATCTGGTAGAAGTCGTCCTCGGGGAGCACGAGGAGATTGCCGGGCGGAGCGGAACGGTGCAGGTAGGACGCCATCGCTGTCCAGTACGCGGGCACGCTGACGTGAGTCGAGGGGAGCAGCGGACGGTGGTCGGGGGCGACCGCTCCGGTCATGAGCGGAAATCCAGGCGCGAGCACCGCCGCGCCCACCGCGCTAACCGCCGCGAGACGAAGTCCCGGGCGATGAAGAGCTGAGCGCCAGCGCCACACGGTGCCAGGCTCGAACGAGTTCAGTCTCTCGCAGGCGGCCTCCGTGGTCAGCGCGAGGAGGACCGAGCAGGCGAGCCCTCCGAGCATCAGGAACCGGCCGGGCTCCCTGAGCAGCCAGCCGAGAGGCAGCTGGTAGAGCGGGTCGAAGACGAGGGCTCCTGGAAGACGGGTGCCCGTGCTGAGCAGGACGAGGAAAAGCACCGTGGCCGAGGCGGCGATGCCAAGACGCGCCCGGCGGGCTGTCACCTCGATTGCTCCTGGGAACCGGGCCAGCGCCAGAAAGCCGAAGGCCGCTATGGGCAGGAGGAATTTCAGGATCAGGAGCGGGAACTTGTCGTAGGCACTGGCGTACGGGAAGTAGGTCGCGAACTTCCAGCCCCAGTCGTTGTTCAGCCAGAACCCGTTGGCAAGAGTGGCGCGGCCTTCGGTCCAGGTCCAGCTCGACTGAGTGGCGAGCGCTGAGGTCGCCACGATCTTGAGCTGCAACAGGGTCGGTACGAGCCAGTAAGAGGAGGCGAGCGCGAGGAGCGGGCCGCCGAGTGCGAGGGTGCGTAGCGCCCGGCCTGCGGCTGCCCGTCCGTCGAGCCACCCCACGAGGAGCGGCATCGAGGCGAGAAGCGCGCCGATCATGACCACGAGCGGCGGGTTCTGGGATACGTAACCGAGGAACGGCGCACTGGCGCCGAGGAGGAGAATGCCCCTTCGCAGCGCCCACCGGCCGGATGCCGTGGTGAGCACGACTGCCGGAAGCCCTGCTAGCAGCACCATGGCGGCGAGGAACAGCGGTTGGGTTCCGATGGCGACAACGTGGGCGTTGAAAACATAAGCGAGAGCGCCGAGGGTGGATCCTGCCGGGCCGACGTGAAGGGCCCGCAAGAGCAGATAGCAAGCCGCCGCGGCGCCGGCGAAAATTGCGGTGTACCAGATGTTTTCGGCGAGGGCCGGCGATCCGCGAAGCGCGTGAACGAGCCAGTAGACCACAGCGAGCGGCGCCTTGGTCTCGTTAGCGGCTGGGCCGCCGAGATCTGAGCCCGACCACGACCAGGGAGCGAAGAGCCGTCCCAGCCAAGCCGTGCCAACCACGGGCGACACGTCGCCCCCTGCGAGCAACCGACCCGGGTCGAACCAGAATTGCGCGGCGATGGCAGCAGCGAGTCCGACGATGGCCAGGCCGATTCGCGATGGCCAGGTGCCAGCGCACCGCGCCGCAGCCCGCAGCTGACTGCGGCGCCCTCCGCGTGTCGGCCAGCCCTCGACACCCCCGATGAGTGTTGCGGCTAGCAGCGCCAAGAACGCCGCACCAGCGAGGATCGGTGACAGTTCGAGATCGCGCATGCCGCCGAGCAGAAGCAGCGCTACGCCGAGCACGCCGAGGCGGACTCTCACCCGGGAGAGCCTCCGGCGGTCACCAGCAGCCCGGTGACCAGCAGCCCGATCGCCAGCAAGCGATCCGGCCTGGTCAGGAACCTGGATCGCGGGCGACTCGGACTCGTGCGCCACTGTGAGGATGCCCGCGGCGACCTCCGTCCACGGGACGACTCCGGCCGGCTCCGCCCGAGGTCCGTCGTCCGCGACGACTGACGAGAGCAGCCCGACCAGGCCGGTGGCCAAGGACGGCGGATCGGCGCGCGTGAGGATGCCTCCCGATGCTCCGATCGAGTCCCGAAGGCCTGGCACGTCGTAGCCGATCGAGACGGTGCCGCTCGCGGCCGCCTCCGTCACGACAAGCCCCCAGCCCTCGCGGACGGACGTGGCGACCAAGGCGTGCGCGCGTGCCAGGCGCTCCCGCTTCTCCTCCTCGGACACGTGCCCGAGGAAGATCACGCCCGGGCCGGCTGTCCGGCGAAGCCTCGCCTCCTCAGGACCGCTCCCGATCACCCACATCTGCGCATCGGGCATCTGGCGGCGGACGAGGCCGAAGGCCCGAATGGCGTGCTCAGGGCGCTTGTTGGCGCTCAGCCGTCCGATGAAAACAACGGTCGGGACAAGCTCCTTCTCGACTGCAGGCCGTGCCGTCATGCCGGCACCCATCCTTCCGGCACGACTGTGACCCGTCGCAGGCCATATTCCGCTAGCGATTCACGGCTTGACTCGGATACCGTGACAACCGGTACATCCCGGTATGCCCGCAGCCAGGCCGGCTCCAGCAGGTAACGGCCAAGAACGGAGATCGGCCAGGGAGTCTCGTACCGCCAGATCTCCCTGGCGACCTGGTGGACGACGGCCACGATCGGCACGTTCCCCACAAAGCGAGGACAGAGGAACGGCCTCGTGTTCACGCAATCGACCACGAGATCGTACTGGCCGTCTCCCTCGCGCCGCCAGTAGCGCCTGGCTTCCCGGTAGACGCCGAGGCGTCCGCCGCGTCGTATGATCTCCACTCCGTCAGCAAGCTCCCGCGCGGGCCTGTCGTCCACGGAGGCACAGAAGATGGTCACCGCGTGGCCGCACCTCACCCACTCGTGCGCCACCGACTGCAGGTAGACTTCGGCGCCACCTGCCCGGGGATGCGCGAGATCCCGCCAGTTGTAGGCAAGGATCCGCAGCGGCCTGTCCGCAGGCCCAGAGCCCGCCAGTGAGCCGGCCAGTGCTCCGGCAGCGAGCGGCCGGGCGCCTGCTCGTGACCAGAAGCGGGACACCTGACTGTGGCCAGAGACCGGCGCGAGCTGGGGCCCGTAGAAGTGTGCAACCCTCAGCCGGTAGAAGATGGCGAACGTGTCGAGGAGCGTTCGCCAGACCGCCCGCAGCGAGATGGTGGTCGTGAAGCGCTCGGCTATCTGGACCGGGAGCTCGACGAAGCTCCGGTAGCCCATCCGGCGGGCGACGACGAGCAGTTCCAGGTCGAACGCGAAACGCTTCTCAACCATCTTCGGAAGAACGGCCGCCAATGTCTCGCGCCGGATGAGCTTGATGCCAGTCTGGGTGTCCCGGGTCGGCAGCCGGAAAACCAACCTCGTCAGCTGCCGGTAGCCGGACGAGTACAGCCGTCTGAGCGGCGGGTAGACGACATCCGAGCCCGGATGGAGCTTGCTGCCGAGGACCACATCCGGATCGCCCGCCATGATCGCCGCAAGGAAGTGGCTCAGCTGCCTAGCCGGAATGTCGCCGTCGCCGTCGATGAAGCCGAGGTAGCGGCCTCTCCCCTGAGCCAGGCCGACGCGCAGCGCGGCTCCCTTGCCCTGGTTTTCCGCCAGCTCGATTATCCGGACCTGGTCGATCCCGGCGATCGACGCTGGACTTCCGTCGGTCGAGCCGTCCGATACCGCGATCACCTCGAAGGTGACCCGCTCGGTCCTGAGGGCGTCGATGACGGCTTGGACGTGGAGAGCCAGGCGGTGTCCCGGGTTGTAGAACGGAATGACAAGGCTGAGGTCGATCTCGGCAGGAGGGAGCTCGAAGGTCCCGTCGCTCAGCACGGCGGCGCCGGAGACCGGCCGCACGACCGCTGCCAAGGTCGGGAGGGACACGGCCGCCAGCACCAGCCCGCTCGCCGCCAGCATGCAGACGGCAACGGTTTCCATCCCGCCGTGCAGCACGGCCACCAGCACCCATACGAGTGCGACCCCCGCCCAGCTGTACAGCGCGGCAACCGAGCGCCGCGCGACGTGGAAGTAGGTGAGCAAGCCGATGATGCTGAGGAAGACGGAGCTGAGGGCGATGATCCCGACGATGCTCGCGGCGCCGAGGTACCTCGGGCCGAAGAGCACGTCGACGACTACGCCGGGCATTCCTGCAAGGACCGCGAAGGCCGCGAGCCCGATGGCGGTGACCAGCCCGAGCGTCTCGGTGAGAGTCTTGCGGGCGCTGATGCCGGTGGCGTTAGCGGAGACAAACCGCGGAAAGGCTACTGTCACGAGCGCTCCGGGCAGGAACAGGGCGATGTGGCCCGCGATCGCCGCAGCCGCGTAGCGACCCGCAGCGACGGGCGCGAGAAAGTGACGGGCCAGGAATACGTCGATCCCGGTCAGCGTGGTGTACCCGGCGAGCGCGGCGATCGACAGCACGGCGTCGCGCATGGAGATCCGCACCGGGGCAAGTCCCTTGGCGAATACTTCCCGCCTCGCGACCAGGAGCAGGGCCGCGGTAGTGAATACCTGGCCGATCACCGTCGCCGCCACAGCGCCCCCCAGCCCGAAGCCGGCCGAGACGAGCAGGGCACCGCTGGCCAGCCGCAGCGCACCGCCGCCGACGAACGTGGCGACCGCGACGGGCACGAAGCGCAACTCGCCGAGCAGCGCACCCTGCATGACAGCGGCGACGACCGCGAGGGGGACCCAGACGCCGATGGCCAGGTCCGTAACGGGCGAATTCAGGTTCAAGAAACCATCGATCAGTGGTGAGAGAACCCAGACGGCAACCATCGCCCCGACGCCCCAGAGCGTGGCCTTCACCGTCAATCTGCGAAGCGACATCCGTTCTTTGCCCGCGCCGGAGACGACGGCCTGCGTCACGGCGAGCTGTACCGCGCCGAGCGGGACGGCGAGCACAGAAATGACGTTCAGGACAGCGCCAAGCGCTCCGTAGTGCGACGGACCAAGCAGACGGCTGATCAGGAGGTGGAAGAGGAAATTAAGCCCGTTAACCCCCGCCGTGGCGACCACGAAGGACCAGCCACCGCGGCCTAGAACCCCGGGGAGGATGCGCCGTCGTTGGCTACTGCGATGGCGGCCCCGATGGCCACCGGGCGACTCTTCGAATACGGCGGTTGCCGTCGACGTCGTCACGCTCATCTCGCAGCCAAGGTGATCCGCGAGTCGTGCTGCTGGTGAACGCCGCCGGGCTCTACGGCTTCTTTCGTCCAGCGCCGGCCGAGCCGAAGGACCTCTTCTCCCGCTGGCCCGCCGTACTCGCGGCCCGGGTGCTGACCGTCGCGGTCGGTTATTTCGCAGTGCTGCGCGAGGCGGCGCACAGGCGCGACGGCCTGGCCATGCTCGCCGCGGGTGTCGCCGGATACTTCCTCTCGCTCGGAAACCAGGGCCCGACCGGCGGCCTCTTCAGGCTCGCGTACGAGCACGTTCCCGGCTTCGTCATAATGCGCGAGCCGCGACTCACCATAAGAATTCCGCAAACCTATCCCCCCGTTAATCGCGGGGTTGATGTTATCGAGAAGATGGCTCACGTGAAGGCGATCTCCGATCTTGCCCGCAGGTGCATTTACTGGCACGGCGATCGTCCGCCCGGATTAAGCGGAAAGGCGCCGTCCCCAACACGAATGATCAGCCGTATAGCCGATGAAATGCGATATCCTGCCAGCTCGCGGACCTACTGTACGAGCTGGGCGATTCCGCCTCGCAGCTTGCGCCGCTTCCCATATAAACCTATGGTTAACAGCGTTAGAAAGATCCATCCGACCGCTAGCACCAAAGCCAGCGTCGTTCTTGCCCGATTCTTTCACGTTATGCCGCTAACAATTTTTTTCCGCCGATCAGGGCTTGTGATTGCAGCCCTCAGGGCACACTGCTAGCGTTCCCAGCCGGAGGTAATTCTCATGCGAATAATTCAGCCAAGGATTGGCTTTGCAGTAGTCGGCGCCGCGCTGCTGGCGACAGGCGTGACGAGCATGGCGGTCGCCGCCCAGAACCAGGCGGCCCAGCCGGTGTGCTACAGCACCTGCCCGCCGAATGTCGATCTCAACGAGAGCTTCCACGTCCTGCAAGTCGGCGCGGAGGAGATCGAGGTCTTCAGCGTCAGGGTTGGTCCGGACGTCATCGGAGCGACCACCTCGCCGACCGGCACCGTCACGATCAAGGCTGGGTCGACCGTGCTGTGCACGATCACCCTGACCACCGCGTCACGCGGACGCGGGTCATGCTCGCCGTCGGCCAGCGCACTGCCGGCCGGCCACTTCGTGGTGATCGCCTACTACAGCGGGGACAGCACGTACAGCCCGGCGCAGTCTCATCCGCGGCAACTCCAGATCATCCGCTCACCTGGCGGCGGCGGCTGACCGCCGCCGGCTGTCCAAGCTCGGCTGAACTGCGGTCGCGAGCGGACTCGGGTCGGATACGAGTGCGGGCCGGCGCAAGCCGGCCCGCACCGGGCCGCCACCAAGGCTGAGATGACCTCAGGGATCGCCGGCTTACGCGTCGGCGGACGTCCCGAGGCCCGCGGCCCGGCAATGAAGCGTCGGCGGCGCCAGGCTGTCGGCCGCTTCCGTGTGCGCACGGCCGGTCAGCCAGTGGCAGGCCACGCTGGCCGGGAAACCGGCAGCCGAACTGATACCAGCCGCTCGCTACCGCGAGAGAGAGATCACTTCGGCTCCGCCGCCCACCGACGACGGTAGACGGCACGCGCCGCCACAGCGCTATAGCGACGATCCAGATCCGCAACGCTCCTCAGCCTGTCCACCGCATCTACCAGGCCAGGGCGGCGACGGAGGGGAAGAGCCTGCAGGAGTACATGCTGGCCGAGCTGGTCCGCGGCGCCGCAGTGGGAACTCCGCGCGAGATCGTCATCGAGGCCGAGCGCGGAACCTGCATGCGAGCGGCGCCGAAGTTTCGGCGGTCAGCAAGTGTGCTGACCGCCGACCGCGAGTCGCACTGAGCGCCGCGGCCATGCCGGTCCTCGATGCGTCGGTCGTAGTGGGCGCGCTGGTCGTCGTCGGGGCCGCCGCGGACATGGCCAGGAATGAGCTGCGTGGCCTCAGTGAGTTCCAGGTGCCGGCCATCTTCACCGCGGAGGTCACTTCCGCCCTGCGCGGCCTGGTCCGCCGCGAGGCGCTGAGCCCGGTCAGGGCCGGCGACACCCTGACCGCTGTACTGACCTTGCGGATCACGAGCTACCCGTTCGAGCCGTTCGTGCGGCACGTTTGGGAGCTACGCGATTGTGAAGCCCGCCATTCCGGGAGCCTGCGGTCTACGTGCTGGTTACGAACCCGGAGAACAATGAGCGGCACCCCCGTGTTCAAGTCACTCTCTGTTAGGGCACAGCTACTGTTAGCAACGGCACGCCATTCTGTCTTCGCAAAAACGGCACACTCACACCGGGGGATGAGTCATGCCACGTTCAGCCCATCTCAGTCACGGGCCGGGCCGGTGTTCGTCAGCGACACCCAGTCCGGTGACTGACGACACCACACGGCATGTCCGCTTAATGGTGTAAAGCGGCGCGGCGGGGCTCGGCCGGTTGCCAAGACGACGGCGTCAAAAAGGATGTCGTCGAGACCGTCAGGTCTTTACGAGCGTCGGATAGCTCGGCAATCTTGTCGAGCTATCCGACGCTGGCTATTCGCGCCGGCGTCCGCGCCCGTCCTGCTGGTCACCGAACCGCAACGCAAGCGGTTGCCGGGCACCACGCCGGTGACCTGACTGCTCAGCGATGACGACCCGCGCGTCCTCGGATGTTCTGGTGACACTGAGTAGGCATACTGTTACCCTTGGCACTCGGGTCCATCGATCTGGTCTTTCTCGAACACTCGCAGCGGGGGATAGCTCATGCCACGCATTCGACGGTGGATGCTTGCGCCAAGGATAGGCGTCGCGGTATTCAGCGCAGGCGCCATGCTTATCGCTGGTTCCGGCGCTGCACAGGCTCTCTACGGACCGCCGCCGCCGCCTGTCCAAGTTCCTGGCGGCTACCTGAAAGTCGTGACTAGTCAGACGGTCGGGCCTGGCGGGGGGACCATCGGGCCGGTCAGCGGCGGCAGTACCGAGACAGCGGTCGTCATACCAGCGGGCGCCTTCCTCACGCCGCTCCAGGTCACCATTACCCAGCCGGATGTCGCGGATATAGGCAATGCCGGCTTGTGCGGGTATCAGGCCGTAGCGGGCATCGGCGTCATCATCCAGAACCCGGCCAACGAATCAGTCAGCTACTCGTTCTTTACTGATCCGCTCGTCATCACTATTTCCTCGCCGGGCATCGAGCCTGGCGACATTATCGTCGCGTGGGATGGCGACAGATTCGTCCGCGTCGGCGTCGCTGAGCATAGTGACTCGGTCACGGTGAAGCTCACCCATGCCGGCTACAACTTCTTCGCTGTTCTCTCGCCGGCCGGCCGCCAGCTTGGTTCGTGCTCGACCTCTGGCGGCGGCGGCGGCGCGCTGGGGACCACCTTCGGAGGGGGCATCCAGGCCGGCCTGAGCTCGCTCCGCCAGTTCGGCTCCGGCGCCACGTTCCTCGCGGGCCTGTTCCGTCTGCCGATCGGCACCACGCTTCCCGGGATCGGCGTTCTCGCGCCCCGGTGGGCGCACGCGATCACCATGCCGATCCACAGCGTGGGCGGCCTGGCGGCGCTAACCGCAGCCAGTTAGCAGTCCGGAAGGAACGCGACGATGCCGAGAGCGATGCGGGGCGCCGCCGCACTAGCGCTCACGTCAGCCACCCTCGCCGCAGCCAGCTGCGGCGGGGGTGGCTCGGCCAGCAGCTCAGGGCAGATCAGGGCAGCTCAGGCCCGTCTTCTTCCCCGGCGGATAATACGCGCCCCTAAATACATCGTCTCAGCGGCGCAGCCACAGTCCAACGGCATCATCTGGGCACTCGCCGGCAACAAGAGTGCCGGGCTCTACGAGATAGACCCAGCAAGTGACCGAGTAACGGGCAGCATGTCAGTCAGCGGCGCGGCGCGCTCGCTGGCGGAATCATCGCCGGGAATCCTCGGCCTGGCGCTCGGCACGAAAACCTCCGGTGCGCTTGAGCTCCTTGACGGCCGTACCTCCAAGCCGATCAGGACCGTCCCCCTCGCCGCACCCGCACGGTACGTAACCGTCGGCAGTGACGGCACCACCTTCTACGTCCTGGCCGGCTGGGCACGCTCAGCGAGCGTCACGCTCGTCGATTCTCAGAATGGCAAGGTCAGGGGTGTAGTCGCCGTTCCCGCTGACACTGTTTCTGTCGCTCCTGACATTCAGCAGACCGATCTTTACGTGCTCGAGCGCGATGGGCCCATCAGCGAGATATCCATCTCCGGCGGAACGCCCCCTTCCAGGTTCAGCATCGGCCATGACCGCGGCCGGTCGCTCGCTCTCAGTCCCGATGGGAGCACGCTCTACGTGCTGAAGGGCACCGACGCCGTCGCCAGCATATCGGTGGTGAACGTCGCCACGCAGAGCGTGCGCCGCGTACTGCCGGCACCGAGCCATTGCCGCCAGGTGATGGTGTCGGCCAGCGGGAACCAGCTCTACGAGGTCGCGGGGGCTCGGCGCTATGGCAACATCCAGATCTTCGCCGTCTAGCGTCGCCCAGACCTGGGTGCGATGAGGGCGGCACCAGGGCGGCACCGCGCACGGCCTGACAGGATCGCCGGTGCCTACGCGATTGCGCCGTTCGCAGCGCCCGCGCCATCTCGCCGCGCCGCCCTGCGCGAGCGACCAGAAGGGCGGGCGCGACGGCTCGGTGTTCCGGCTGGCCGGCGAGCCCGCACGACGTCTCAGCCTCGTCGCCAAGCCACCGCTGTCGGGCTCGGCAGGCCTGCTGCTCTCGGAACGCCTGGCTCACTCGGCGCGCCTGCCGCGCTCGATGGTGCCATTAGCGACGAGGTGGCGTGGACCGGGCGAGTGCTGCGGACGCTCGCGGGGGTCACCCTTGTCACCTGGTCATTCCGGCTATCCGGGTATCTCACCTTCGCCCCGTGGCTGGCTATCGCCGTGACCATGCTCGGCCTGGCCGGACTACTTGCCGTCGTCGCGGCCTGGCTGCCCGGATCGGTTCTTGACGAGCGGAGCCAGCGCCGGATCGGCTGGGGCCTGCTCGTCGCGGCCCTGGCCGCGCTGGCCCTGTGGAGCTACTTCCAGGTCTATATCGCCCCCGATTACGGGACCGACGAGATCGCCTTCGACCAGTACGCAGCGCAACTGGTGCTGCACGGCATCAATCCCTACCTGCACTCGATGGCGGGTGCCTTTCCGCTGTTCCATGTCTCGCCCAACGGCTACACCTTCCTGCTGAACGGCAAGCCGATCACCACGCTGTCCTACCCCGCGCTCTCGTTCGAGGTTTACCTGCCGCTGCTGGCGCTTGGCGCCAGGATCCAGGCGGCGGTATGGGTCGACGTGGCGGCCTGGGGACTGAGCGGCCTGATTCTTTACACCATCCTGCCGAAGCGGCTGGCACCGCTTGCCATCATCGTGGTCAGCCTCGACCTGTACATCGGCTACGCGGTCGGCGGAGTCACCGACTTCCTGTTCGTGCCGCTGCTCATCGGGGCCGCCGCGGGCTGGGACCGGTTTGTCTCGACCAGGGGCCTGGCCGCATGGCGCGGGCCAGTTCTCATGGGCCTGGCCATGGCGATCAAGCAGACGCCCTGGCTGATCGTGCCGTTCGTGGTGGCCGGCATCGTGCTTGAGTCGAGGCAGGAGAGCAGCTGGCGGCAGGGCATCCGCGATGGCGCGCGGTACTGCGGCATCGCTGCCGCGGCTTTTCTCGCCCCTAACCTGCCTTACCTGATCGAATCTCCGGCCGCATGGCTGCGCGGCATTCTCACGCCCATCTCATCAGGGGCCGTTCCCGCCGGCCAGGGCCTGATCAGCCTCAGCCTGGCACTTCCGGTCGGCGGCGGATCCCTGCGTGCCTATAACCTCGCCGCCCTGGTCGTGTTCGCGGCCGCCCTGCTGAGCTTCACCGCCGTCTACCCGGCACTGAAGCCCGCCGCGTTCCTCATCCCGTCCGTTGTCCTTTTCTTCGCGACGCGCTCCTTCGGAAGCTATCTGGCGATGCTCATCCCGTCGGCGATCGTCGCTGCCGCCACCATCCGGCGAGCGCCCGTGACATTGCGCTGGCCCCGTTGGCGCTGGGCCGTTGCGGCCGGGGCGGGCGCCAGCGCACTCGCCGTCGCCGCCGCTCTCACGGCCGCGAGCCCGCTCGCCGTCTCCATCGCGGCCGTTCGCACCACCGGCCAACTCGCCACGGTGGAGCAGATGAGGCTGGCGGTCAGCAACCACACCGGCCGCAGCGTCCGCCCGGCCTTCACCGTCGAGGACGGCATCACCATGACCGCCTTCTGGAGGCGGGTCCGCGGCCCGGCGGTGCTGGGCCCGCACCGGAGCGCGAGCTACACGATCCAGGCTCCCAGTTACTTCGCCATGCCGTCCATCAGCAACGGATTCCAGGTTCTGGCCTTCACCGGCGGGCCGCCCGCCGTCAGCCGTACCGGCGCCTTCGTGGCGACTCTCTGGCGGGTGCTGCTCACGCCATCGACCGTCAACAACCCCGTCGCCACCGGACAGCAGATCACCGTGCGCGCTCAGATCGTGAACCGGCTCGACCAGCCCATGCACATCTCGAACGTGCCGGTGTACCTGGGGCAGGTCATCTACACCCAGCACGGCCAGGAATTCAGCGAGGCGGTCGTCAACCAGGGACAGCCTGGCCAGACGCCGGTTCAGGCCCTGACGGACTCCCATGGGGTGGCGGTCTTCACGATTCACTCCTCCTACCCCACCCGCGAGCCGGTCTATTTCGAGGCGAACCTCGTGAATTCGAGGTCTTTCTATCCGTACGGCTACTCGCCGATTCTCGCGGTGAGGTTCCGCCGATGATGACCGGCGTCGGCACCGATGAGACCTAGCGATCCATGAGCCACAGTGCGACGAGGGCTCGACCTTCCCCCTGGGCTACCAAGCTCACCTGGATACCGCGGCAGTCAGGCGGACCGCACAAGGCAGTGCGGGCAGCAGGCCGACATGCTCCGAGCACGGCGTTCCCTCGACTGCGCAGAATCGGCTACGCCGTCATCGGAGTCCAGCTCATCGGCTTCCTCGCGTGGAGCACCATGCTCTACGACCGTTTCGCTGTGACCTTCGACTTCGCCATCTATCACCAGGCTTGGTACCTCATCGCGCACGGCAACCTCGATCCGTATAGCTCCATCTCGCGCCTGCCCTTCTGGCAGAACGACGCGGAGGTCGCGATCTGGCCGCTGGCGCCGTTCTACTGGATCTGGCCGCATGACGTGGTGCTGCTCTGGCTGCAGGACATCGGCATGGCGGCCGCCGAGGCAGTCGCCTTTACCTGGATCTGCGAGATCGCCGCACAGTTCGGAGCGGGAAGGAAGGCGCTCTGGCTGGCCATCACCGGACTCGTTTTGCTCGCCGCCAATCCCTGGACGTGGTGGGGAGTCTCCTTTGATTTTCACGAGGAGGCCCTGGCACTCCCCTTCGCCGTGCTCCTGGCGCGGGATCTGGCCAACAGCAGGCGCAGGGCCTGGGCATGGGTGGCGCCGATCTTCGCGGCCGGGGCCCCGACTACGACTTACGTCCTCGGTATCGGCCTGGGCGCCGCCCTGGCCAGCCGGCGATCGCGGGCAGCGGGATTCACCCTGATGCTCGTCGCCGTCGCCTATTCCGGGCTGATCGTGGCGATCCACGCTGACATAGGTGCGCCGCTGGCTCGGCACTACGGATACCTTGCGACGACCTCGATGGCCGCCTACGCCGGCACAAAGCTGACCACCGGCGCGATGGTCAAGGGAATCGCCAGCCACCCGCTGAATGTCCTGAAGATCCTCTGGGATAAGCGCGTCGACATCCTCGCGAACCTCGCTCCGGCTGGCCTGCTGGGCATCGGCTGTCTTGAAGTGCTCCCGGTCGTCGCCGTCGTCTTGCTCGCCAACACGCTCAGCTTCGGACTCCGCTTCGCCCAGCCACTCTTCCAGGCCGTGCCGATCTATGTCCTGGTCCCGGTCGGCACGGTCGCCGTGCTCGGACGGCTGAGCCGTCGTCACGAACGCGCTGCCTACGTCGTGGCGACGCTGCTCGTCGCCCAGTCCATCGGCTGGCTGGCAGTCTGGGGACCCGACATTCAGCCGCACTGGCTGAGGGTGCCGGCCGCGACCTCAGCCACTCTGGCCAGGCTGCAGGCGCGGATCTCCGTCTCTGCCGAGGTGATCGCGTCCCAGGGCGTGGTCGGCCGCTTCTCCGGACGTGCCGTTGTCCACGAGCTGGTGGGCCCGGGGACGACGCCGGTCAGCGGCCGGGAGACATGGTTCGTGGTGGCGCCATCAGCGGGTGTGGAACTGCAGAGCACAGCAAGCGCTGTCGGCCTCATCGGCAAACTTGCCGGGCCGCTGCACGCGACGCTCATGACGCACGCGAACGGCGTGTGGGCGTTCCGGTTCATGCCTCGCCCTCCCGGCATGCGCACGGTCCGGATTCCACCAGACGACGCCGCGCTTCCGGCCTGGGCAGCACCGCTGACGCCCGGCGGGGCAGCACGGCCGGTGCTGCGCGGACCGGTCAGAGACTGGCATCTGGCGGCCACGGGGCACAGGGGGTACGTGGAAGACGGCCTTGAGTGGTTGATGCCGACCGGCCGGTACCAGGTGCGTCTGACCATGTCAGCGAGCGCGCCCGTCAACGTCGAGGTGTGGGATAACAACGGCGACACGCTCCTTGCTCGCCGGGTGCTCACCACGAACGGCATTCAGTCCGTACTGCTCCGGGTCGACGCGATGCGTGACTACACCGCCCCCCTGTACTCCGGCTGGGGTCCGTTCCGCGCGACCTTCGTCCCGGCTCCGCCCGGTCAGATGCTTGAGGTCCGCGTCTGGTCGCCCGGCCACGTCAAGGTAAACATCTACCGAGCGTCGATCGCCCGAATTCCGGTGTCCTCGGGGCACGGCTAGGACGCGCCGCTTGCGCTCGCGTTGCATTCACTTCAGCGCTATCAGCGCTAAACTAGCGTTATGCCGACGATCCAGATCCGCAACGTTCCGGAGTCCGTCCACCGGATCTACCAGGCACGGGCCGCAGCGTCTGGCATGAGCCTGCAGGAATTCATGCTGGCCGAGATCGTGCGGGGCGCCCGGCTGCGCACGCCAGCCGACATCGCGATCGAGGTCGAGCGCCGCCTGCATCAGGAAGGAACCGAGGGCTTCAGCAGCGAGTCCTCGGCCGACGTCATCGCCGCCGACCGCGAGAGCCACTGATGGCGGTGATCCCGGTGCTCGATGCGTCGGTTGTGGTCGACGCCCTGGTGGTGACGGGGTCCGCCGGTGACCTTAGCCGGGCCGAGCTGCGCAGGCTCAGCGAGCTGCAGGTTCCTGCGATCTTCACCGCCGAGGTCACGTCCGCGCTGCGGAGCCTCGTGCACCGGCGGGCACTGAGCCCGATCCGGGCGATCACCGCCGTCAGCGAGATCCTTTCCGTCAAGATGATGCGCTACCCTTTCGAGCCGTTCGCGCGGCGAGCCTGGGAACTGCGAGACAGCCTGACGGTTTACGACGCCTGGTACGTGGCACTGGCGGAATGGCTGGAGACTGAGCTGGTCACCGCGGACAAGCGCCTGGCCGACGCTCCAGGACCGCGCTGCCCGGTCCGCTACCTTGATCCGTCCTGACGCCGCTCCCTGCCTGCGGGCACGCTCGGCTGTCAGTCGACGGTGAAGTAGTCCGGCCCGGAGTACTGCCCGGTGAGCTGCTTGCGCCGCTGCATCAGCAGGTCATTGAGCAGGCTCGAGGCACCGATGCGGAACAGGTCAGGAGTCAGCCAGGCCGGCCCGGCCGTCTCGTTGACCAGCACCAGGTAGCGGATCGCGTCCTTGGCCGTGCGGATGCCGCCGGCCACCTTGACCCCGACCCGCCGGCCCGACGCGTGCTCGAAGTCCCGGACAGCCGACAGCATCACCAGCGCCACCGGCGG
>DATKQH010000095.1:0-3997 GCA_035532775.1 Streptosporangiaceae bacterium | reverse complement strand
CCGGGTCTTCTGCGCGGTCACCGTGACCGCCTTCGCTGAGCCGTCGTGCCGCTGGGCGACCGGCCGGAACGCGGCGGTCACCGTGACCGCGTACCGGTGCCAGACGACGTCCCTGAGGGCCTTGCTGGCGAGCAGGCCGATGGTCCCGCCGACAGCGAGCCCTCCGCCCCCGGTGATCGCGGCGACCGCTATCAGGTCACCGGGTGTTATGGCGCTCACAGGTCCTCCAGGCGGCGCGGGGGCATGACAGGGTCGGGATGGGTGCGGCCGGACTCCCAGGCGAGGGTGAGCTGGGCGAGGGCGCGGATCTCGCCGGTATCGAGCGGCTCCCCGTCGGCGGGCGGCTCGGGGACGTAGCGGCGGAAGCGGTACCAGAGCTCGCGGGCCCGGACCCTGCGGGACACCTTCGCGGGAAGGCCGCCGGGCTCCATGCAGGGGCCGTACCGGATGCCGCGCAGCCTGCAGCCCCGGACCACGTAGATGATCAGGGCGAGGATGAGGACGGGGAAGCCGGCGTTGATGGCGTAGCTCATGACGCCTCCAGCGAGAACAGGGCGTCCTGCGCGACGGGGAACGGCCGGTTGGACCAGATGACCTCGGTGCGCTCGCTCCACTCGTGCGCTTGCCCGGTGGCCGTGGTTATCTCATGGCGATGCCAGCCGGCGTACAGCGAGTCGTACAGCGGCGAGTGGTAGCCGCAGAGAACCACGGCTGCGCGGCAGCCCGAGAGCGCATCGGCGAGCGCCCGGTGCTCCTCCTCGGATGGCATCTCAACCTGGTAGCAGCTGCCGTTGGTCCGGGTGCTGCCCAGGTAGGGCGGGTCGCAGAACAGCAGTGCCGACGGCTCGGCACCGTAGGACGAGATGACCTCCAGTGCGGGCCGGCATTCAAGGCTGACCCGCATGAGCCGCCGGGCCGCCGGGGCGACTCTGCCGACGTACCCGGCGAGATAGTCCGGCATTGACGCAGACGACCCGGCCGGGTTGACATAGAACCGCCAGCCAGTCTTCCGCAGCGTCCCCGCGCGGCCCTGTGTGAGGCGAACCCAGACGCGCCGTGCCTGCTCGACTTCGTCTTCGGCTGGCTCGTAGGCGGCAAGGTGCTCGGCCCTCGCGTGAGGTGTCAGCGCGCAGGCTCTCTCCAGGTCGGCGGGGAGGTCGCGCAGCACGCGCCAGAACGCCACGATGTCACCGTCGAGGTCGTTGACCGTCTCATGCGCGGCAGGTCGCTTGGCCAGCAGGACAGCCAGGCTGCCCGCGAACGGCTCTACATAGTGATCATGCGGTGGTAGCAGCGACACGATGCGGCTCGCAAGCGTGACCTTGGCGCCGAAGTAGGCAAGCGGAGGCTTCATGCGACGGCCTCCTGCGGCGGCGCGGTCGAGTACCCGCCTTCGGGTGTCAGCCACTGGGTCGCGCCGCCCTGGAGCCCGTGGATCATCACCGGAACGAGGCGCGGGTCCTCGTCCTGCCGCAGCCACCAGCCCGCCTCGTGGGCGTCGTCGTCGCGTGACTCGGCCAGCCCGTGATCCCCGGTCTCGTTCGTGCCGCACAACAGGAGTGCATTCACGATGCTGGAGGTCACCGGGTTGCGGCTGCCGCCCTTGCCTCTGGCCCGTCGGTGCTGGATCTGGCCGCCGTACCTGCCGAGCCACATGCCGCAGCCTTCACAGGCAGCCTCGTAGGGGTCCCCGTTGCCGGCGCGGGTGCGGCAGGCGAGCTTCACGGCCGCGCTGAACCCGGTCATGCCGCGTCTCCCATGTCGAACAGGGCGTCCTGGCCATCGGGAACGGGGATCGGGCACGATGAGCAGAGCCGTCCGGCTCCTGATGGCTTCTCGGCGTTCGGACCCCAGCCCCACGTGCACCGCTCGACCGGGATGTCTCCCTGCGCCCGCGCCTTGGCCTCGATGTCATGCAGGTAGGCGGCGGTACCTGGGTAGAACAGTTCCAGTCCGTAGATCTCGCCCGCGCGGGCGTAGGCGCCGCAGTGGCAGTCGCCGGACCTGTGCAGGTGGACGGTGACTTCGTTGCGGGGCAGGGCGTCCGGCGTGCACAGAAGATGAGGCTCGTGCTCGTGGTCCAGCTGGCAGCGATATCGCACGCGGTACTCCCGCATGTGACCTTCGGTCCACCAGGCGATCGGCGAGCACCAGAGGATCGCGCCGTCCGGGTCGAACTCACTGGCGGTCCGGAACCGCTTGTCGGATTCGGCCCACCGCATCCCGGCTAGGTTGACGATCTGCCCGGCCCGGCCGCGCGGACCGACCAGGCTCCGCCGGAAGTCGTCTAGCGCGCGCTCCTTGAGGCGCTGGTACATCTTGTCGTGGGCGCCGGGGCCCGGGAAGCCCTTCCATACCGGGGTGCCAGCCTTTGCCCCGTTCTTATAGAGCACCTTGCCGAGGACCAGGTCCTCGAACGTGTCGGGCGGCTGGATCTCATGCAGCGGCACGCCCCAGGCGGCGGCGATGTCCCGGACATGCTGAGCGGTCTCGGGCACCCCGGTGCCGGTGTTGATGTGCACGATCCCGGTCGCCCGTCGGCGCATGAGGTGCGCGAGGATCACGGAGTCCTCGCCACCTGAGTACAGGATGAAAACGTGGTCCGGGTTCGCGCGCTCAAGAGCCTCGTCCACCAGCGCGTGCGCCTTGGCGATCGCCTCATCGAGCGTCAGGCCCTCGTACTCGACGGCCTTCGGGGGCTTCTTCGCCAGGGCGTCCGGCATTCCGGGGAGGATGTCTGGCTGGACTGGTTTCACGGCACCCACGGCCTCTCGCCCATCACCAGGTCGAAGGCATCCCGCGTGAGCCGGGTGTCGCCGATGGCGGTATGCCGGTTGTAACCGTCCAGGCTCAGGCCGGCGGCCCGCGCGAGGTCGTCGAGCTTCAGCGACTGCGGCACCTGAATCCCCCGGCCGCGCAGCCAGCCCGCGAGCAGTGACCCCAGGTTCTGGTAGTGGTAGTCGCAGGTCAGGACATGCTCGTTGGCCCGCAGCAGGGCCGACAGGAACCCGGCGTCAAACCAGGTGTTCTGCCCGACAAGGACCGCGCCGTCCAGCAGGTGCGCCAGGAACGGCGCGAGCTTAACCGGGTCCGTCCACTTGAGTGCCTTGTTGTCCCTGGTCCGCGGTGACTTCAGGTCTGCGGTGCGCTTGTAGTAGCCGCCGATCGTCAGCGCCATCGCGTCGGCGGTCGACAGGTCAGGCTTGAAGTACCACTGGTACTCGCGGTCGGTCACGCCTACCGGGTCGCGGACGATGAGGGCTACGTCCCAGGCGAAGTGCACAGCCGGGTCCAGGCCCGTCGATTCGACGTCGGCAAAGACGATGCGCTTCACCAGCGACCACTCCCCTGCGATGCCCCGTAGGACTGGCCGACGCTTTTCGCGATCGACTGCTGCGCGCTCAGCTTCCTGCCGACCACTTCGAGGAACTTCTCCGCAGCGAGCCTTTTCGCCCCTGCTTTCTTCCGGGTGCGTTCCTCGTCTTCGGAGTGCAGCAGGACCCATGCGTCCCGCTGGCCCACCGTCACCCGGACACCGTCGAACACGCCGACTGCCGGGCAGTCATCGGCGAGCGTCAGCCGCGCCCTGGCCATCTCGCGGTCGAGGATGGCATCGGCTTCCTCGTCGACCGCCTCGGCGAACGCGACCCGGGCAGCCTCCAGGGCTTCGGTGAACGCGTGGATTGCGTTCTCCGCGCCGACCGGGCTCTGCGGGTCCTGCCCGGCGTACGGGGAGCCGGCGTGCCGCTTGCAGTCACAGAACCGGCACTCGGTGATCTCGCCGACCGGCGCGAAGTGGCCGCAGTCGGCGCACTTGACCGCGGGCACCGTGCCGTTCAGCGGGTGGCTCACCGGACCCCCCTGGCCTTCTCGTCCCACAGGCGCAGGCCGAAGTCGCGGAGCTGCTCGTGGGTGTCGTTCTGGCGGTCGACGCAGACGAAGATCTCGCCGCAGCCCGCGTCATCCATCTCCTTGCCGAGCGCCTTGAACTCGGCTG
>DATKQH010000094.1:0-9314 GCA_035532775.1 Streptosporangiaceae bacterium | reverse complement strand
AGCCATGCGCGATATGTATTCAATTTCAATTACAGTTTAGGCGTCTCAGGTTGCCTGGGACGACCTGGCCGTTCAGGCGGGAGGATGACTGATGCGGATGCGATGTCCGGTGCGGCTGCTCGGAATCCTCGCGACTCTCGTCGCCGGGATGACCGTCGGATCTGGGGTCCTGATCTCCGGCGCCGCGTACGCCACACCATGCGGCACGGCGATCGTGGCTGGAGCCACTTGCACGATGACCGGCACGGTCACCCTGACCGGCGGCACCTTGACGCTGGCCTCGGCATCCTCGCTCACCTGGACCGGCACGCTGAATGGCCTCGATCAGAGCCTCGTTGACGTGGTGGCCGGCGACCAGCAATACACCGTCAACGATGCCACCGGATCGGGTGCGGGCTGGCACGTCACGACGTCCGCGACAACCTTCACTAATGGCGCCCATACGTTCCCGAACAGCGGCACCTTCGTGACCAACGGCAGCGTCACCTCGATCACGGATACGACCCGGCCGACGGCCACGTGCACGGCCACGTGCACGCTTCCGACCAACTCGACCACCTATCCGATTGCCATTATGACCGCGCCGCTCACACCAACCGCGGCCACGATCTACGACACCGCCTTGGCGACCGGCATGGGCGAGATCGTCATTGGCGGCAGCGCGGCGGCGAATCCGATCGGATGGTGGGTCAACGTCCCGGCAAGCGCGTCAGCTGGCTCCTACACCTCGACGATCACGATGGAGATCATCTCCGGGCCCTGATCTGGACGCGGCGACCAGTGCCGCCAGGAGCGGCGAGCTCGCGGTTAACGAGGAACGGGGGGTGGCGGCCGTCATGCGATGCTGGAGTGCACCCGCGCTTATGGTGTCAGCCAGCTGGCGGACCTTGGCATCCGCGCTAGTGGCCACCGGCTGCGTCGCGAGCCTCATCTGGCTCGCCCCCCCGGCGGCCGCCGCCACCATAACCGACGCCCAGTGGCATGTGTCGAATTCGACTAGAAATACCACTGGAGTCAGCTACACATATACGTTCACCGCCGCGACTTCCTCCTCCCTCAACTCGATCACGATGACCGTCCCCTCCGGGACGGCGGGAACTCCGACGGTGGTCTCGGTCAGCCCTGCCGACGTAGCCGGAGGCAGCGTCGGGCTCGCCAGCAATACCCTCACCTACTCCTTCACCGCTGCCCAGGTCAACGCCGGCACCGCGATCTCGATCCAGATCGGCGGGCTGACCAACACCGGCAGCACTGGCAGCTACACCTCGACGATCACCACGTACAACGGCGCTGGCTCGGTCGACACCGGCACGACCGGGACGGTGATTATCATCACGGCCACCACTCTCACGAGCCTGGGCTGGACCGCCACATCCACAACGGTCGGCGCGACGGGCGTGAGCTACACATTTACGTTCACCACGGCGGTTCTGACGGTGACCACCGGGTTCACGATGACGGTGCCACCTGGGACCGGTGGAAGTCCTACCCTCGGCTCGGTCAGCCCGCTCATGCTGGGCGCGACTGTTTCCCTTTCAGGGCAGACGCTCACGGTGTCGGGTATCTCCCTGTCGCTCGTCGCGGGAACGCATGTGTCGATTGCGGTGAACGGACTCACCAACACCGCCACTGCGGACAGCTACACCTCGGAGATCGTCACCTACAGTCTGGGTGGCGCCATCAGCTCAGGGATCACCCCCGCGCTGGGCTTCACCGGCTCCCTGAACCTGACCTCGCCAAGCTCACTGACCTGGGCCGCCACCTTGAATGGCAGCGACCAGAGCATGACCGACACGGTCGCCGCGGACCAGCAGTTCACCGTCGATGACGAGACCGACACCGCCGTCGGCTGGCATATCACGGTCGCCGCGACGACGTTCACCACCGGCACGTACACCCTGGCCAATACCGATACCTTCGTGCTCACCGGCAGCATCACATCGGTCACCGCGACCACCGCGCCAAGCGCGACCTGCGTGGTCAGCTGCACGCCGCCGGCCAGCACCTCGATCTATCCGGTCGCGATCACCACTGCCTCGTCCGCGGCCACCGTCTACGACGCATCTGCCGCCAGTGGTCTCGGCCCCGTCACGTTGGGCGGCTCCGCCGCGGCGAATCCCGTCGGCTGGTGGATCAAAGTCCCGGCCAACGCGCAAGCGGGCATCTACACCTCGACCGTGACCGTGGCCATCGTGTCGGGGCCATGAGAGAGCTGAACCAACCCGACCACCCGGAGGAGACCGCGTGAGTTCGTCACATGCAGAGCACTGGCGGTGGCTGCGCGCCAGCCGGAGCCTGGCCGGCCTGGCCGGCCTCGCCCTCCTCGCTGCGACTGCCGGGCCGGCCGGGCCGGTTTCGGCGGACACAGCCGGCGGCCCGGTAACGGATCCATTCGGCCTGATTCCAATGGCAACGCCGGCCGGCCAGTATCGCTCGTACTTCAACCTGACGGTGATGCCGGGCGGTTCGGTCTGGGACACCGCGATCATCACCAACGAAGGAAAGCAGATTGAGCGGCTGAAGGTCACTGTCTCCAAGGGCGCCACCGCGACGAACACGGCTACCACTTTCGTGAACACCACCGGGAAATGCACCGGTACCAGCTGCTGGGTGACGGGACTTCCGCACACGGTCACCCTGCTCCCAGGCACCCGCAAGGCCATGAGATTCCGCGTAGCGGTTCCCCGCCAGACCCGGCCGGGGCAATACCTGGCCGGGATTACGGCCCAGTCTGCCGTCCAGCCAGGACCAGTCCGGGTCGGCTCCAACGGCCATGCTTCAGCCAGGGCGATCATCATCGACCAGGTCATCGTGGGTGTCGCGGTAACCGTCGGCTCGCTCGCGCGGCTGAGGACCGTCCTGAAGATCTCGACCGTTTCAGCAGGGTGGATCGGGTCTACTCCCCGGCTTTACATCCCGGTCCGCAACGCGGGCCAGACCTTCGTCAGGGCGACCGGCGAGGTCTCTTGCCACTCGGGCGGCCGACCGCACTCCTACCAGGTCGTCATGTCGACCGTCCTGCCTGGCGACAGCGCGGTAGTGCCGATCAACGCGCGAGGCCTTAGCACCGGGCCGGCCCCCTGCGCGGTCCGCCTCCGCGATAGCGCCGGCCACCTGGTTACCTGGTCAGGCATCGTGCACGTGCCACCGATGATCCCCACCAAGACCTACCACCCCGCCAAGGGCGTATTCCTCTCAATGCCGGTACGGACCACTCCGCCCTGGGCGATCGCGCTCACGGTGATCGGAGCGCTGATCCTCACCGCCCTGCTGGCACTGCTAGCGCTGACAGTGCGGCGCCGCAGGCACCCGACTCACCAGGTCAGCGCGGCGGGCAACCGGCGCCGGCGCCTCGCCGGCCCTGCGGCTGCTCAGCCAGGCCACAGGAGAAGGCGGCGGGGCCGACCTTCGGCAGCGCGCACTCCCTAGCGCTCTGGTGCTCGCCATCGCCCATCCTTCGGATCGCGGCTCTCCCCGGACTGGACGCGGAGGGCAGGGCTTTCGTCGGCACCTTGAGTCTTATTCAAAACCCCATGTGATCGAGAAGAAGAAAGTCCCCGGGCGGCGTCGTGCGTTCGTCGGTCGATGCCGAACCGATCACCCAACTCGTAGATTGTCGCACCAGTAGTCCTGGATCAGCACGTGGCGCTGGTTCAGCTGGTTCGTGGGGTCGGGCAGCTTCCTTAGCAGCGTCTCCAGCTGGCGCGACATACCGGTTAAAATGGAAAATTGAGTCCTCGTTTGTTCCTCTGATCGGGCAGGATGGTCGATCGTGCTCCTGACCATCACGACCGCCGAGCTGCCCGCAGCAGAGTCGGCCGTTTCGGGGCCGGCCGCCGTCGGTCCGGCGACGGACCTGGGGTTCTTGCTGCACAAGAACCCGGGCTGGGTTCAGGCGTTCGATCTGTCGGTCGGGACGGCGCACGTGTTCTACCCCGAGGCGACGCCGGCGCGGTGCACCGCCGCTCTGCTGCTCGAGGTTGACCCGGTCGGCCTGGTGCGCGGGCGGCGCGGGCCGGGTGGCGGGGAAGGCTTCAGCCTCGGCCAGTACGTGAACGACCGGCCGTACGCTGCCTCGAGCATGCTCGCCGTCGCGATGTCCCGGGTCTTCAAGACCGCCATGGCCGGACGCTGTGACGCCAGGTCAGAACTGGCTGCCGCGGAGATCCCGCTTGAGCTCGCAATCCCCGTGCTGCCCTGCCGCGGCGGGCCCGACCTGGCGCGCCGGCTGTTCGAGCCGCTCGGCTGGCAGGTCGCCGCGGTCCCGATCACACTGGACGAGGCGTTCCCCGCCTGGGGCGACTCGCGCTACCTTGACCTGCGGCTATCCGGCCGGATGCGGCTGGCCGACGCGCTGAACCATCTCTACGTGCTGCTGCCGGTTCTCGACGACGCCAAGCACTACTGGGTCAGCACCGACGAGGTCGACAAGCTGGTCAGGGCCGGCGGCGGCTGGCTGGCCGGTCATCCGGAGAAGGCGCTGATTACCCGGCGCTACCTCGCGCACCGGTCGGGGCTGTACCGGTCGGCCCTGGCCAGGCTGGCCGAAGTGGACGACGCCGAGCCCGAGTCTTTCGACAACGCTGTCCCGGTGCGGGACGCTGACGCCGCCGAACCGGGGCTCGATCCAGCCCAGGACGCAGACGTGCCGCCGGTCGAGTCCGAGCCGCTCGCTCCTGATCTGGCCGGCGACCCGGATCCGCTGGTGCCGCTGGCCGAGCAGCGACGCGGGGCGGTCCTCGCCGTGCTCCGGGCAGCCGGCGCGCGGCGGGTCGCGGACGTCGGCTGCGGCGAGGGCGCGCTGACCGCCGCGCTCCTCGCTGACCAGGCGTTCACCGAGATCGTGGCCGCGGACGTGTCGTCGCGAGCACTGGAGATCGCCGAGCGGCGGCTGCGCCTGGACCGGATGCCGCAGCGGCAGCGTGACCGGGTCCGGCTGATCCAGTCGGCGCTGACCTACCGGGACCAGCGGCTCGCCGGGTTCGACGCGCTCGTCCTGATGGAAGTCATCGAGCACGTCGACCAGCAGCGGCTGCCCGCGCTCGAGCGGACGGTGTTCACCGATGCGGCGCCCGCGCAGGTCGTCGTGACCACGCCGAACGCCGAGTTCAACGTCAGGTTCGAGTTCCTGGCGCCCGGCGCGATGCGGCATCGCGATCACCGGTTCGAGTGGACCAGAGCCGAGTTCGCAGCGTGGGCCGAGCGGGTGGCTGCTGAGCGCGGCTACGACGTGAGGTTCCTGCCGGTCGGGCGGGAAGACCCCGAGGTCGGGCCGCCGACGCAGCTGGCGGTCTTTGCTCGCCGCGAATCCGCCGTCGCCGGGGCGGTGAGCCGATGAGCAGTGAGGACGAGGCCGGCGCTGGCCAGTCTGTGGCCGGCCAGTCGTTGGTCGGCCAGGCTGTGACCGGCCAGCCCGCGCCGGGCGGACGCGCCATCGACGTACCGGAGCTCAGCCTCGTCGTGCTGATCGGTGCCAGCGGGTCGGGTAAGTCAATATTTGCCCGCGCTCACTTCGCCCCGACCGAGGTGATCTCCAGCGACTTCTGCCGCGGCCTGGTCGCTGACGACGAAAACGACCAGTCAGCCAGCAGGGACGCCTTCGACGTCCTGCAGTTCATCGCGGCGAAACGGCTCGCTGCTGGCCGCCTCACCGTGATCGACGCGACCAACGTTCAGCCAGAGAGCCGCAAGGAGCTGATCAAGCTGGCGCGGGAGCACGACGTGCTCCCGGTCGCGATCGTGCTCGATCTTCCCGAGCGTGTCTGCGTCGGCCGGAACGCGGCCAGGGCGGATCGCCAGTTCGGGCCGCACGTGATCAGCCGGCAGCGAGACCAGCTGAGGCGGAGCCTGCGCGGGCTGGAGAAGGAGGGTTTCCGGCGGGTCCACGTGCTGCGGTCGGAGGCCGAGGTCAGTGCCGCGCTGCTCACCAGGACCAGGCTCTTCAACGACCTGCGGGACCAGGCCGGCCCGTTCGACGTCATCGGCGACGTGCACGGATGCCGTGCCGAACTCGAGGCGCTGCTGACCGACCTCGGTTACGAACTGACCGGCGACGAGCATGGCCGGCCGGCCGCGGCGCGGCATCCGGCAGGCCGGCAGGCCGTCTTCGTCGGTGACCTGGTCGACCGCGGTCCCGACACCCCTGGCGTGCTCCGGCTGGTGATCGGCATGGCGCGAGACGGTGACGCGCTGTGCGTTCCGGGCAACCACGAGAACAAGCTGCTGCGGGCGCTGCGCGGGCGCAAGGTCCAGGTGACCCACGGGCTGGCGGAGTCGCTGGCTCAGCTCGAGGCCGAACCGGAGGGGTTCCGCGCCGAGGTGGAGTCGTTCCTCGACGGGCTGATCTCGCATTACGTGCTGGACGGCGGCAAGCTGGTGGTCAGCCACGCCGGCCTCATCGAGCGCTACCACGGCCGGGCCTCGGGCCGGGTGCGGTCGTTCTGCCTGTACGGGGAGACGACCGGCGAGACCGACGAGTTCGGGCTGCCGGTGCGTTACCCGTGGGCGGCCGACTACCGCGGCAAGGCGATGGTGCTCTACGGCCACACGCCGGTGCCGTCACCCGAGTGGGTGAACGGCACCCTGTGCCTGGACACCGGCTGCGTCTTCGGCGGCCGGCTCACGGCGCTGCGTTATCCGGAGCGCGAGGTCGTGTCGGTTCCTGCCGCCCGGGTGTACTACGAGCCGGCCAGACCATTCCCCGTCAACGAGGACGCCAGCGCGGACTCCGATGCCGACACGGAGGCCGCGGCAGCGGGCACGCTAGCTGGCGGGAGGTCAGCCGGAGGGTCCGGCCGGTTCGCCGGACGTGATCCTGACGCGCTCGACATCACCGACGTGACGGGCCGCCGCACCGTCGAGACCGCCCCGCAGGGCCGGGTCACCGTCAGGGAGGAGAACGCCGCCGCCGCGCTCGAGGTGATGAGCAGGTTCGCCATCGATCCGCGCTGGCTGCTGTACCTGCCCCCGACCATGAGCCCCGTCGCGACCTCGGCCAGGCCGGGCCTGCTCGAGCATCCGGGCCAGGCCTTCGACGCGTTCCGGGCCGACGGCGTTGACGCGGTGGTGTGCGAGGAGAAGCACATGGGCTCGCGCGCCGTGGCGCTGGTCTGCCGCGACGCCGAGACCGCACGCGCCCGGTTCGGTGCCGGCGGGTCACTGCCCGGCGTTGCGCTGCGAGCGGCGGGCGGGCTGAGCGAGACACCCGCCGGCCCGACCGGAGCGGTGTGGACTAGGACCGGCCGGTCCTTCTTCGGCCCGGCGCTGACCGAGGAGCTGCTGGCCAGGCTGCGGGCCGCCGCCGAGGCGGCGGGCCTGTTCGACGAGCTGAGCACGGGCTGGCTGCTGCTCGACGCCGAGCTCATGCCGTGGAGCGCGAAGGCGGAAGACCTGCTCCGCAACCAGTACGCGGCGGTCGGCGCCGCGGCCCGGGGCGCGCTGCCAGCCGCCGTACGCGTCCTCGAGCAGGCAGCCGACGCTGGCCTCGACGTGGGCGCGCTGCTGCACCGCACCAGGGCGCGGGCCGCCAACGCTGAGGCGTTCAGCGTCGCTTACCGGCGGTACTGCTGGCCGACCGAGGGGCTGGACGGCGTCAGGATCGCTCCGTTCCAGCTGCTCGCGACCGACGGCGCGACGTACTCTGACCGCCCGCATTCCTGGCACCTCGACCTCGCTGATCGCCTGGCCAGCGCCGATCCGGGGCTGATCGCGCGGACCGGACGGATCTTCGCCGACTCGACCGACCCGGCCTCGATCGCGGCCGCGACGGAGTGGTGGGAGGAACTGACCGCGTCAGGTGGCGAGGGCATGGTCGTCAAGCCCGCCGCCAACCTGGTCCGCGGTCGCCGCGGGCTGGTTCAGCCGGGGCTGAAGGTGCGCGGGCGGGAGTACCTGCGGATCATCTACGGCCCCGACTACACCGAGCCGGGCAACCTGGACCGGCTCCGCACCCGCGGTCTTGGCCACAAGCGATCGCTGGCGTCGCGGGAGTACGCGCTCGGGCTCGAGACGCTGGAGCGAGCCGCGCGCGGCGAGCCACTGTGGCGGGTGCACGAGTGCGTTTTCGCGGTTCTCGCGCTGGAATCCGAGCCGGTCGATCCGCGCCTGTAATGCGTCGCCTGCGGGGCGAGACGGACGGCGTGCGATTGTGTTGAAATAAGACGTCAGTTGCCTAAGCCGATCGGAGCTGGACATGAGTGACGATCTGCCTGCCACAGAGGGTTATCTGTCCTTCGCCGGTTACCGGACCTGGTACCGCGTGACGGGCGAGTCCGAGGAGCCGGGCAAGTTCCCGCTGCTCTGCCTGCATGGCGGTCCCGGCGCGACCTGGCATCATATGGAGCCGTACCAGGAACTGGCCGTCGAGGGGCGCCGGGTGATCTGCTACGACCAGCTTGGCTGCGGCAACTCGGCGGTCAGCGAGCCGCACGACACCTCGATGTGGACGACCGAGCTGTACCTGGCCGAGCTGGCCGAGGTCCGCAAGCAGCTCGCCCTGGACCACTGTCATGTGCTCGGTCATTCGTGGGGCGGCATGCTCGGCATGGCCTACGCGGTGACCAGGCCAGCCGGGCTGGTCAGCCTGCTGGTCGAGTCGTCGCCCGCCAGCGTGCCGTTCTGGCTGACCGAGCTGGCCAGGCTGCGCGCCGACCTGCCGCCTGAGGTTGACGAGGTGCTGCTGCGGCACGAGGCCGCCGGCACCACCGACAGCGCCGAGTACCAGACCACCATGATCGCGTTCTACGACCGGCACGTCTGTCGGGTGCGGCCCTATCCGGACTGGCTGGACCGCTGCTTCGGCGGCATCGAGGCGAACCCCGAGGTCTACCACACGATGAACGGACCCAGCGAGTTCCACGTGATCGGGCCGCTGAAGGACTTCGACGTCACGGCCGAGCTCGGCGCGATCGACGCGCCCACGCTGCTGTTCTGCGGCGAGTTCGACGAGGTCACCCCGGCGACAGTAGCGCAGGCACACGAGCGGATCGCGGGTTCCCAGTTCGTCGTGCTGCCGGGCTGCTCGCACATGGGCCAGGCCGAGCGGCCCGACCTGGCGCTCGGGCTGGCCCGCGGCTGGCTGGCCGGCGTGGAGGCGTCCCTGGCCCGCTAGCGGCCAGGGTCAGCGGCTGGCAGGCTAGCGGCTGGCAGGCTAGCGGCTGGCAGGCTGCGTGGCCGGCGCGAGCGGGTCAGACGCCCGCTGTGCGGCGGCGTGCTCGACCAGGGTCACGAGCGCATCCCCGCACGAGGCTGGCTCGCGCGCGTCGCACCTGACAACTGGCACGTGCGCGTCGATGTCCAGCGCCTCTCGCACTTCG
>DATKQH010000093.1:0-2733 GCA_035532775.1 Streptosporangiaceae bacterium | reverse complement strand
ATGACCGCAACTATGCGACTGCTCCCCGGCGTTGTCTGGCGGGAATGGGACCAGGTCATCCCACTCCCAGCCGATCGCGCAGATCGCGGGTCGGTGCTGTCAGGGCAGTCCCTGATCGGCTATTCCTCGGCTACTCGGTCGAGGATCCTGGTGATCATTCATAACGATCCTTCGCGGCGAGCCAACGGCCCTCCTGCCGATCCCGGCCCGCTTATAACGGTTACGCGAGCTACAGTAGCGCCGCCAGAATGAGGCCGCGGGCCATGCCTTTCACACCGCCCGGCCGTTGGTTCTGGTTGTGAAGATGAGATTGCCCCGGCTTCCATCTGGGAGCAGCGCACCGGCGTATGCGTCAGCGAGCGCGTTGCCCACCGCGGTGCAGGCGCTGACCGTGCCCGCCTGGACGTTGGCCAAGATGACGCCGAAGCCCGTGCCCGGTGTCGTGGCGCGGCCAAGATCACCGGCTGTGCCGCTGGTCCCGGTGACCATCACATCGCCGCACCACAGCGGTGCGCAGGTCAAGACGGTCAGCCGCGTGCAGGCCCATGCTTGCTCGCCGGGCTGGTCGTAGCCGTACCAGCAGACCAGCCCGGTGCCGCTGCCGGCGACGCGCGCAGCCAGTTCCAATGCGGAGCACCCGCCTGGGCCGCGAGCGTCTGGATCGAAGGGATCGATGTAGACTAGCCCGGGCTTGTCGGCGGGGCGGTCCAGCCGTGCCGCGACGGCCGTCATGCCGTCAGCCTCCGCAACCTCGCAGCCGTGCAGGCTCAGCTCGCGGGCCCAGCGGCGAAGATCGGCGGCACTGCCTGAGTCCAGATCGCACAGCAGGTAGGAGCTGGCATCGCCGATTCCTCGCGGAGCATGGCCAAGGCGACGCACTGGGTGTCGGTCAGGCCCTGCTCACCGAGCGAGGTGGTTTCAGCCCAGCGCCTGCTCTCCGGTATCCAGCGCATCGGCTGTACCAGCGCATCGGCGAACGGCCGGCTATGGCGACTCAAGCCGTGCCGCACGTCCCGCCTGTGCGGCGAAACTCGATGGAATCGGCAGCATGGCTGGTGGAATCATCGACACCTGACATGGCCGGAGAGCTACGGCCGCTGGTGACGGGCGCCGCAGGTGACGATGGACAGATGCCGGAGCGCCGCGATCGGCAGAGATATACCTGCCGTGGCTGATTACCCGATGAGCGCGGCGTCCTCGTCGCCGTGGCGTTCCAGTGACGGCGCGGACCCTCCGGCCGCGGAGGGCTTCGTTGCCTTGACGATCGCAGAGTGCATGCCGGGCAGGTACTGGGATGTGGGCTGGATGCTGAAGTTCTCGAACCCGGCCGCCCGGAGCCCGGCCTCGTATTCCGCGAACGACAGCGCGCCGGCGATGCAGCCGACGCGCGAGCCCCGCTCGGCCCGCTGCCCTGGGGTGAGGTCGTTGTCAGCGACGATGTCGCTGATGCCCAGGCGCCCGCCGGGGCGGAGAACGCGGTACATCTCCGCGAACACCCGCGGCTTATCCGCGGACAGGTTGATCACGCAGTTGGAGATGATGACGTCAACGGTGCCGGCCGGGAGCGGTACCCGCTCGATGTATCCCTTGAGGAACTCCACATTGGCCGCCCCGGCCTCATCGCGGTTCCTGATCGCGAGAGCGAGCATCTCATCGGTCATGTCGAGCCCGTAGACCTTGCCCGTGCTCCCAACCCGCCTGGCGGACAGCAGGACGTCGATGCCGCCACCCGATCCGAGGTCAAGGACTGTCTCCCCGGGATGGAGGCCGGCGACCGCTGTCGGGTTGCCGCAGCCAAGACTCGCGAGCACGGCATCCGCGGGAAGCCCCTCGCCGGCCAGGCCGTCATAGAAGGCAGGCCCGGTAGCGTGGCCCTCCTCGGCGCACGTCTTCCCCGGATGGGAGCAATCCGATGCCGTGCCCGCGCCGCCGATGACCATGCTGGCCGCCTCGGCATACCGGAGCCGGACCTTCTCCTGAGCTTCTGTGCTGCCGGTCATGCCTCAGCCTCCTGCGCGTCGAATACCATCCCGAATGACTGGACCAGCTGGTCCACGCCCCTGGGCTTGAGTGAGTAATAGGCCCAGGTCCCCCGTTCCTCTCTGTCGAGCAGCCCGATCGCGAGCAGCTTCTTCAGATGGAAGCTCACCGTTCCCTGTGACAGCCCCAACTGGGGCATGAAGTCGCAGACGCAGACCGGCTCGGCGGCGTTGGCCAGCAAGTTGATGATCCGGATCCGGTGCGGCTCGGCGAATGCCTTGAAGACCGAGGCCAGCATCCCGGCCCGATCCGGTCGCATGCAGCAGGCGGCCGGCACCGCCGAGTGCTCCTGACCTAGCTCGGTATCCGTCGTTCCTCCTCAGTTACGGATCTGACCCTCGCAGGATCCGGCTCTTCATTGACACTTCTCAATATAGTTCTTCATCGAGACTTGTCAATGAAGACATCCAGGCGGCGAGATAGCCGCAGTGGCAGGACAACCGGGCCGCCTGATGTCTCATTCCGTTTGACAGGCGCCGCGCACGTAGTCTCAATCGTCTGAGTCAGGTCAGCGGGCTGAGCGCCCGGCACGGGCGGAGGCCCGGGCTCGGGTGACGTTCCGCCGTGCCCGGAAACGGGCATCCATGTACAAATAGCGTGTCCGAGGAGCGAGTCGAACCAAATGCCTACGCTCACGGCTTGTTCGCTGAATTCACTGTTGGGGGGCTTCGGTGAGTCGCCGGGCGGACGGGT
>DATKQH010000092.1:0-8219 GCA_035532775.1 Streptosporangiaceae bacterium | reverse complement strand
TCAAGACCCGGATGCGCGACGGGCTGATCAGGCTCAGGGACTGCCTGGGGGTGCAGCGATGACGTCGGATGATCACGAGCTGCACACCCTGGCGGGCGCGTTCGTCCTCGACGCGGTCTCCGACACCGAGCGCGCCAGCTTCTCCGCGCACGTGGCCGGGTGCGCCGAGTGCCGCGCGGACGTCAGCGAGCTGCACGAGGCGGCAGCACGGCTGGGGACGGCCGAGGCCGTGCGTCCGCGTCCTGAACTCAGGGAGCTGACGATCCAGGCCGCGTACCAGACCAGCCAGCTGGCCCCTGTTACCGGAAAGAGAACGAATGACCACGGGACCAGGCGGCCTGCCAGACCGGGCAGGCTGCACCGGCTGAGGGCCGTCCCGGCCGTTATCGGCACCGCGGCGGCGCTGGCCATCGCGGCCGGGATCGCCGTCGGCACGCACTATGCGGACCAGCAGGGACAGCGATCGCTGCGGCAGGCCCGCATGGTCTCCGAGGTGCTCAACGCCCCGGATGCCGTGATGCGGACGGCGCCGGTCAGCACCGGCGGGATGGCGATCGTCGTCACCTCGCGCCATGAGCACATGGGGGTCTTCATCGCGCATGGGCTGCCGGCCTTGCCTCGAGCCAGAAGTTACGAGGTGTGGCTGATGGGACCGCACGGCGAGCAGTCGGCCGGCCTGCTCACCGTCCGGGCCAAGGGCATGGCCGGGCCGGTCGTGCTCGGACCGATGTCGCCGGGCGACATGGTCGGCCTCACCGTCGAGCCGGCCGGCGGGTCGCTGCGGCCGACGTCCGCGCCCGTCGTCCTGATCGGGCCGACGAGCCGCTAGCGCGACGTTCCGGTTTAGCTAAGGGTGCCGCGCTGTTGGGCTAACGCTGGAGTACCTCGGGCAATAACCGGGTAACTCGCGTCCATGCGGCCGGCTTTCCGCCGGGCCGCTCGGGGGCACGGTTACGCAGGAGATACCTGATGGGGCTTCATGCTTCGGTCCGGGCGAAACTAACTCGTCCCGCCGCTCTCGGCGCGCTGGCTGGCCTGGCGCTCGCAGCCGCCGCCTGCGGCAGTTCGAATACGACGTCGGCTTCGCCTACCGGCTCGGCCGGGCCCGTGACGGCGACCGCAAGCCCGACTGCGTCCCCAGCTGCGTCGGGAACGGCCGCGCGGATCGGCGCGGACTGCGCCATGATCCCGGACTCGGGCCGGGGCAGCATCAGCTCAATGAGCACCCAGCAGGCGATCACGGCCGCCTCAAGCAATCCTCAGCTCTCCGTCTTCATCGCGGCGGTGCGCTCGGCCGGCCTGGACAAGACCCTGAACGCGCGGCACGCCTACACGCTGATGATCCCGGCGAACAGCGCCTTCGCATCGCTGTCCAAGACGCAGATCATCCACCTGAAGAACTCCGGTGATCTGCTCAATATCGTCCGATATCACGCGCTCAAGGCGAGGGTCAGCCCGCAGCAGTTCGTCAGCGGCGCCAAGCCAGCGACCCTGCAGGGCAAGCCGCTCGCGCTCTCCAAGACCGGCTCGGCCTACAAGGTGAACGGTGCCACCGTCCTGTGCGGCAACATCAAGACGGCGAACGCCACCGTCTACATCGTCAACAAGGTGCTGCTGCCGCCAGGCTGACCAGCGGCCGGGCTGATGGCGCGGCTCGTACGCCCGCACAGTGTGCGCGCCCGCGCGCCGGGCAGGCTAACGTTGCCTCGTGAAAGCATCGCCTGAGGCGCAGCTGCGGCTGCTGGAGCTAGCGGACATCGATGCCGAGCTCGGCCGGATCGAGCACCGGCGTCGCGGCCTTCCTCAGCACGGCGAACTCGCCAGGCTCGAAGCCCGCGACGCCGAGCTCCGCGACTCGATCTCGGCGCTAACCGCCCAGATCAGCGACCTGCGGCGCGAGCAGGCCAAGGCCGAGGCCGACGTCGAGCAGGTGCGTTCCAGGATCGACCGCGATCGTCAGCGGCTTGACGGCGGCATGGTCAGCTCACCGCGAGAGCTCGAGAACCTCCAGTCGGAGGTCCAGTCGCTCCAGCGCAGGCAGTCCGACCTCGAGGAAGTCGTTCTGGACGTGATGGAGCGGTTCGAGGCCGGGCAGTCCGGCCTCGAGGAGGCCACCGCGGAGCGCGAGCAGCTCGGAACCGAGCTGGCGACCGTCGCCACTGCCAGGGACGAGGCCCTCGCCGAGATGCAGGAGCAATCCTCCAAGGCCGGCGATCGCCGGATCGAGGTCACCGCCACGCTCCCCGCTGACCTGCTCGACCTCTACGACAAGCTCAGGACGCAGCACGGCGGGGTCGGCGCCGCCGCGCTGCGGCACCGCAGCTGCCAGGGCTGCAACCTAGCCATAAACACCGTGGACCTGAACACGATCAGGGCGGCGCCAGACGACGAGGTCCTGCGCTGCGAGGAGTGCAGGCGGATCCTGGTGCGGACGGCTGACTCGGGCCTGTGACCAGCGGGGAGACGAGAACCTCGGCCGGGGGAGCGGCACCGGGCTGGGGCACGACGACGGGCAAGCCGACGACAACGCTGCTGCTGCGGCACGGTGCCACGGAGCTGTCGGCCGAGCGCAGGTTCGCCGGGCGCGAGGACATCCCGCTGACCAAGGAAGGCGTGAGGCAGGCCGCGCTGGCTGCCCGGGGTCTCGCGGCCGGTCCGCCCGTTGACGTCATCGTCACCTCGCCGCTGCAGCGCGCCCGCCGGACCGCCGAGGCCGTCGCCGAGGCGACGGGAGCCCCGCTGGTCGTCGACGAGGACCTGGTCGAGGCGGACTTCGGGGCGTGGCAGGGACTCACCTTCGCCGAGGCGGGGGAGCGCTGGCCGGAGGAACTGGCCGGCTGGCTGGCCAGCCCGGACGCCACCCCGCCGGACGGCGAGAGCTTCGCCATGGTGGCCATGCGGGTACTGGCCGCGCAGGACCGGCTGCTTGCCGCACACCGGCACGAACGAGCGGTCGTGGTCAGCCACGTCACGCCGATCAAGACCCTGGTGTGCAGGGCGCTGCTGGCGCCGCCCGAGGCCATGTTCCGGATGAATCTCGATGTGGCGTCGCTGACGAGGATCGACTGCTTCGACAACGGGCCGGCCGTGCTCCGCTCGCTGAACGATACTGCGCACCTGCACCACCGACGGCGCCGACGCTGACGCTGGCGCCGGAGGGCGGCGCTGGCGCCGGAAGGCGGCGCCGGCGCCTAAGCTGGTACCCAGCGACGGGCGAGCTGGCCGGGCGGTCGCGTCGGTTCCGGTTCGCCGGAGCCGCCGAGGAAGGTCCGGGCTCCGAAGGGCAGGGTGGTCGGTAACGCCGACCCGGGGTGACCCGCGGGATAGTGCCACAGAAAACAGACCGCCGCCCGGCTCCGGCCGGGCGGTAAGGGTGAAACGGTGGTGTAAGAGACCACCAGCGCCGCAGGTGACTGCGGCGGCTCGGTAAACCCCACCCGGAGCAAGGTCAGAAGGGCGCGGCGCCGGAGACGGTACCGTGCCTGCGCGAGCGATCGAGGGCGGCCCGCCCGATGCTCGCGGGTAGACCGCACGAGGCTGCCGGCAACGGCAGTCCTAGATGGATGGCCGCCGGCCCGCGCGAGCGGGTGCACAGAACCCGGCCTACAGGCCAGCTCGCCCGCCGCCCACGCGCTGAGCTGCGCAAACGTGTTGGGCCAGACCACGTCGCGGAGCCAGTGCAGGTGCTCGATCGTCCAGTGGCCGCGGATGTGGGCGAGCAGGTCGGCCGGGCTGGCCAGGGCGCTATCGAGGCTGGTCACGTAGAGCACGGCCTCGCAGTTGCGCATGGTGGCGGCGGTGACGGGGGTGTTCTCCCAGTCCAGGGTGTCGAGCGCGGCGTACAGGCCGGGCTGGTTGCCGACCGTTGAATGACGCCGCCGCTCCGGCAAGAGTTGCTTACATGTCGGCGATGTGGATGAAGTCCGCTGGCCAGTCGCCCGATGCGGTGGTGATGGGCCGCACGCGGAAGCCGTTGTCGTTGTCGTAGTTCATCTCAGAGATGACGATCGACGTAGGGGAGTTCACCTTCTCCACGTAAGCGACGTGGCCGCCGATGTGGCTCTTGCTGTTGGGCCACCAGGCGACGCTTCCCACGGCCGGAACTGTGTCGACACTGATGCCGTGGTCACGGGCATACTGCGCCCAGTGGTCCGCCCCGCTCCAGCTTGATGCGCCGCCTTGGATTGTGACGCCATTGAGCTCGTGTAGCCGGTAGGCAACCCATGAGGTGCACTGGCCCTGGAAGAAACGCCAGTAGTCGGCGTTGCATGACCCACCGTCGGTGCAGGCCGAGGCATCAGGAAAGGGGTAGCCGTAGTACGTGCTGGCCGCTGCCGGGCCGGTCGTGCCGGGCCACTGGCCCATGGTCAGCGCAGGTGCGCTGGCGACAGTCTCGACGGCACTGGAGCTGGTGTTGTTGTTGCAGGACGTCGGGCCTGTCGCGACGCCGTAAGTGCCGGCCAGTTGCCGTGTTCTCCAGACGCCGTTAACGACCGCTCCGGAGACGACCTTGAGCGTGAATGTGACGTTGCCGCTGGGCACCGGCCGGTGATGGCATTGGTACGCGTTGCGCTCGTTACCGGTAGCTTTCCAGGCGCCTTCTTCGAAGACGATAGGAATCGCATGATCCCATGGCGGGAACCCCAGGCCGTTGTTAGTTCGGATGATCGTGCAGGTGCCTCCGCTGCACGCAATGCGGATCTTCATAGGGTTCAAGGCGCAGGAATCGCTGTGGACGCACGACACGAGGCGCCTGTACAGCGTGTAGTTGCCACTGATGGCAGACGGGAGGCCTTCTAGAATGGCGGTGGGCGTTGGGCTGGCCTTCGGGCCTGCTGACGCAGTACCCGTCGGTTGTCCCGCAGCCTGAGATCCTTGCTGCGAGCCGCACCCGGCGAGAGCCGCGACCAGCGAGGCAGTAACTGCTACGAGCAGCCATGGTCTTCTCATCTGGCCCCCTGGGCGACCGATTGATTGGTTTAGTACCGAATAGCAACAAATGGTACCTGAATCGAGTTCATCCACACAATAGACTCTAACGAGCACATTGCCATTCCGCGCTGCCCCGCATGCACCCCGCACGCGCGCTAGCTGTTTTCGTCATGATGGAAACCATCCCCTCGCGGCTCTCCCTGCTAGCAGCCTGCTGCGTCCGGCCGTCGGCCGACACGGCCCGGCACATCGGACACCAACACTGCTTCGCGGGCCCGGCCGGAACCCGCGAAAAATCTCACTCCGCGCCGAGAACCCGCCGAAGACCTGCCTGACCCGCAGAACTGACGACCGAACTGACCGCGCTCCTGGATCGAACGCGGAACCGCACCCTAGTGCCCGCGCCCGCATCCCCGGTCGCGCAGGATCGGCCCGACGAACGCGCCCATCGTGTCCGGACGGACCGAGCCATACTGGGCATCACGCCCATACTCCTTGCCGTTGGTCATGTTCCCGAACTCCCAGACGCAGCTGCCGCCGACCTTGGCCTGCGTCCAGAACGGGTAGAAGTGGCCCGGACCCTTAGGCGGCAGGACGCAGCCGTGTCCCGATGTCAGGCTGCACTTGGTGTTGGACTCCGTCGCGCTGGCGTCGGTCATGAACTGGAACCTCGGGTACCTGTGGCCGCCAACCGTGGTCGGCTGGTGCTGGAGGAAAGGTGAGGGGAACCTGAACGCGGTCGTCGAGTCAGGCCAGTCCGGGTAGTACCCGCTGCCGTCGAAGTCGAGGTCACCGATCGCATCGTCGAACACATCGCACCCGGTCACCAGGTTGGGCGGCACGGTGCCGCCGTGCGTATCACCAACCCGGTAGCAGGGCGAGTCGTCCGGCTCGAACGCGGCCGAGGTGTCCTTGGCCTTCTCGTACGGTCCCCGGCAGGTTGTGTAGGTGGTGTCCTTGACACCGCTGACCTTGCCCTGGACGAACGTGCACGGCTCGAAGTGGCCGATCTCGAACTGGCTGTTGATCATGTAGGGGCCCGATGCCCCACGGGATAACGTTCTGCGCCTGCGCGGTCGAGTACTCCGGCTGGAAGCTAAAGGGGCGTCCCTTGCAGCTGAACGGGCTGGTGTTCATGAAACCGTTGGCCGCCGACGCGATCATGAACCCGCTCTTGCCGGTCGTCAGGTCCGTTTCCCTGGCTTCCAGGGCATGGCCGCCAGGGATCTTGGCGTCGAACATGCGCATCGTGATCTTGTCGCCCGGGTTCATCAGCAGCGTGTGAGAGTTCGGTGTCACCGTCGCCAGGTTGCTGAGCTGCGGGCTCGGCGGCCCGGTCGGGACTCCGTTGTCCTGGATGAACCCGAAGTTGACCGGCTCGACGCAGTTGTTGTTGCACGGCCCTGACCCGTTGCCCGTGCACTCCAGGCTGTCGATGGTAAGCGCCGAGCACCAGTGCGCGTTGTCACAGCTGATGCTGTCGGAGAACGGCGCGAAACCGGGCGGGTAGAACTGCAGCTCGACGAACGCGGCTCCGCCGCCGAGGAACCGGCCGTGCGGCGCGTTCGAGTCCGATCTCGGCGTGCACGGCAGGAGCGGCGCGGAATTCGGGTCGCAGACGGTCAGCGACAGCCACGGCGCGATGGACAGCTCGAACCAGTGCGTGATGTCGTGCCCGGGGTGACTGACCGTCGGCCGGGCGAACGGGTCCTTCGGGAGCGTCTCGGCCATCGTGACATTGCTGCCCGAGCCGCGCCTGCCCGACAGGAACCGGACTGACGGCTCGTCGTGCCCGATGTAGTGCCCGTTCTCGTAGAAGCGCCCGCCGTAGGGTCCGCGCGGGTCGGCGCACATGATGCCGGCCTTCGCCGGGCGCTGGACCGGGCTGAGGCCGTTGCAGTCGAGCTCGCCGACCGCATGCGGCCGGACGGCGGGCGGCAGGCCCGCGCTCGCCGTGCTGGTCGTGGCGGTGGCAGCGAGGGTCTGCGCCCCGAGCGCCGACACGACGCCGACGGTCAGTGCCGCCAGGGCAGAAAGCCGGTGAACCTTGCCGGAACCGCGCATCGCGATCTCCTCAGGTGAGCCCGATCACGAAACCTTAGCCATTCCGCGGCCGGAATCACCGGCAATCAAGTCGCGGCGCGAATAACGGATCGCTCGCGGAAATGTAACGGCCAGGAAATAGCTGCTCTCAGCTAGTGTCTTGTAATGGAAAAGGCTTTACTTTGAGTAGGCCGCATGCAATAATCGCGGTATGATCATTACGCCGGAACAACGCACAGAGCTTGAGGCTGTCATATATGTTGGCTACGACGGATCCCTGTCCGCTCGCGCCCGGATGGTGCTGCGGAGAGCGGACGGATGTACTTTCGCCGAAATTGCGCGCAGAGCGGGAACGACAAAGCCTACGGCTTCCCTCTGGATCGGCCGTTACGAGCAGGGCGGAATCGGCGCGCTGGAAGACCGGAAGCCATCGGGAAGGCCGCCGTCGGTTTCCGGGCAGGTGAGGTCGAGAATCATCGCACTCACAAGATCGGGGCCTCCTGGGCAGACGGGTCTCACGCACTGGTCGAGCCGTGAGATGGCGAAGTACTTGAAGCGGCACGAGAGCATCAGCGTGTCACACAACTTTATCTCTGAATTGTGGCTGGAGAAGGATCTCAGGCCGCACCGGCAAGGAACGTTCAAGATCTCCAGGGATCCGGATTTCGCCGGGAAGGTTGCCGACATTGTCGGGCTGTATCTCGATCCGCCGGCAGGTGCGGTTGTGCTCAGCTTCGACGAGAAGACCCAGGTCCAGGCTCTCTCGCGGACCCAGCCGATGCTCCCGCTCGATTTCGGGAAGACGGAGAAGAGAACGCACGACTATAAGCGTCATGGCACGACGAATCTCTTCGCCGCGCTGAATGTCCTAAACGGCACGGTGAAGGGCCGGTGCTTTGACCGGCGGCGTACCGTGGAGTTCTTGAAGTTCATGACGGCCGTGGTCAAAGAGTATCCGAGGTCGCAGGAAGTTCATGTCATTCTCGACAACCTATCGACCCACAACAATCCGGTCGTCGGTGAATGGCTGGGTAAGCATCCCAGCGTGAGGTTCCACTTCACCCCGAAGGGCAGCTCGTGGATCAACCAGGTCGAGACGTTTTTCGGGATAATCACTCGCCAGGCGATCCGGCGCCTCAGGTCGGTTGCACATCTGATCAAGAAGATCAGCGACTACATCGAGCACTGGAATGAGGATGCCAGGCCATTCGTGTGGACGGCTACAGCAAGCGAGATCTTGGTGA
>DATKQH010000091.1:0-25463 GCA_035532775.1 Streptosporangiaceae bacterium | reverse complement strand
CGGATCGCCAGCAGGCCGGTCAGCTCGCCCTGCGAGCCGGCGTTGGGCTGCAGCGACACCGCGTCGTACCCGGTGATCTCGACCAGGGCGTCCTGCAGCCTGCGGATCAGCTCGTCGTAGCCGGCCGCCTGGTCGGCGGGCGCGAACGGATGCAGCCCGGCGAACTCCGGCCAGCTGATCGGCTCCATCTCCGCGGTGGCGTTGAGCTTCATGGTGCAGGAGCCGAGCGGGATCATCGACCGGTCGAGCGCGATGTCGTAGTCCGACAGCCGGCGCAGGTACCGCAGCATGGCGGTCTCGCTGCGGTAGGAGGAAAACACCGGATGGGTCAGGAAGCCGCTGGTACGGCGCAGCCCGGCCGGGATGGCCGTCAGGTCCTCGCCGGTCGGCGCCGCCCCGGTGGTGATCGGTGCCTCGCTGGCCCCGGTGATGGCGGCCGCGGCGGCCGCGATGTGCTCGTCGGTCGTCGTCTCGTCGCAGGCGACCTGCACCAGGTCGGGCCCGGCCAGGTACAGGTTGATCCCGGCGGCTCGGGCCCGCTCGACGGCCCCGGCAGCCCGGCCAGGGACGATCACCCCGACAGTGTCGAAGTACGCCTGGTGGTTGACCCCGAATCCGGCGGCGGCCAGGGTGGCGGCGAGACTGGCCGCCTTGGCGTGCACCCGCCGCGCGATCGCGGTCAGGCCGTCCGGGCCGTGATAGCAGGCGTACATGGCGGCGATGACGGCGAGCAGGACCTGCGCCGTGCAGATATTGCTGGTCGCCTTGTCCCGCCTGATGTGCTGCTCGCGGGTCTGCAGCGCCAGCCGGTACGCCGGGTGGCCGTCCGCGTCGACCGATACCCCTACCAGCCGCCCCGGCAGCTGCCGCTTGAGCTCCTCGCGCACGCAGATGTAGCCGGCCTGGGGGCCGCCGTACCCCATCGGGACGCCGAACCGCTGCGTGCTCCCGACCGCGATGTCGGCGCCGAGCTCGCCGGGTGGCGTGAGCAGCGTCAGCGCGAGCGGGTCAGCGGCGACCGCGGCCAGCGCGCCCGTGGCGTGCGCGGCCGCGATGGCCGGGCGCAGGTCACGGACCTGTCCGCTGGCCCCCGGGTACTGCAGCAGGATTCCGAACAATTCGCCTTCGGGCTGTGCCGCGATCAGCTCAGGGGTGACGACGCCGGTCACCAGTTCGAGTGCTAGCGGCTCGGTCCTGGTGGCGAGTACCGCCAGGGTCTGCGGCAGGCAGTCAGCGTCGGCGAGGAAGATCCGGCCGTGGCCGGTCGCCCGGTGCGCCAGCGTCATGGCCTCGGCGGCCGCCGTCGCCTCGTCCAGCATCGAGGCCCCGGCCACTGGCAGCGCGGTCAGGTCCTCGACCATCGTCTGGAAGTTCAGCAGCGCCTCGAGCCGGCCCTGGGAGATTTCCGGCTGGTAGGGCGTATAGGCGGTGTACCACGCCGGGCTCTCGAGCACGTTCCTGCGGATCACGGGCGGGGTGATCGTGCCGTGGTAACCGAGGCCGATCATCGAGGTCAGGACCTGATTCTTCGCCGCCAGCCGGCGTAGCTCGGCCAGTGCCTGGTCCTCTGGCAGCGGCTCGGGCAGCCGGAGCGGCTTGGCGATCGCCAGGGCGGCGGGCAGCGCGGCCGAGGTCAGCTCGTCTAGCGAGGCATAGCCGAGCGCGCTCAGCATCTGCTGCTGGCTTGACTCGTCTGGGCCGATGTGCCGTTGCGCGAAGTTCATGCAGGCTCCTGGAGTCGGGTCGCCTACGGGCGGCGGGTACCGTCCGGCTCCCCCTCTGTCATCACGGCTGTCGGGGCGCGACGATTCCAGAGCTGCCTGTCCCGTCCGGTCCTGGGTGCCTGAGAGGTTCCGGGGAGGTTGCCCCTTCGGCGCCGCGGGCTGGCTGTGCGCGGACTCTCCCGGACGGTGTCACTAGCGGTATCCGAGCCTACTCCAGACTCGCCGCGGACTCGATCAGGTTGGCTGCGGCGGCGAGCCCGTCGCGGCCCTGGATCTGGTTCGCGGCGCTGGCCAGCCGGGTGTGCAGCGCGCTGGCACCGAGCAGTCCGTCCAGCGCCGCGTGCAGATCGCGGTCAGCGAACCCGTAGGTGTCGAGTCTGACCCCGAGCCCGAGCTCGTCGACCCGCTGGGCGTTGTCGTACTGATCCCAGAACAGCGGCAGCACGATCGTCGGCTTGCCGAAGTGCAGGCACTCGGTGGTGGTGTTATTGCCGCCGTGCGTGATCACGAGGTTGCACACGGGGATGACCGAGGTCTGGGGCAGGAATTCAGCGCCCCACATGTTCGGCGGAAGCTCGATCTCCGCGTGCAGCGGCCCCTTGGAGACGATGTAGCGGTGCGGCGTGTCCGCCAGGCAGGCGATGACGCGGCGCATCAGTCCCACGTCGGCCGAGCCGAGCGAGCCGAGCGAGAAGTAGATCAGTGCGCCTGAGCCCTCGGCGAGCTGCTCGGGGATGGTGAACGCGGCGTCGGTCTGCCGGACCGACGAGTCGATCCGGTGCCAGGACGCGCCGAGCGGCGCGGCGCGCGCGTAGTCGGCGATCTCGGGATAGACGTACAGGTTGACCGCTCCCTCGCCGATGAACTCCAGGTCGGGCAGCGGAGGGGCGCCCTGCGTGACGAACCAGTCGTTGAACTCGCCCCACATGGCCCGGTGCACCAGGTCGTACTCGGCGCGGAAGTCCGCCCAGCCGCTCCGGTCGGCCGCCGGGTAGCCGGAGAACGCGGGCGGCACGTCCGGCCCCTTCACCTCGAGCGGGTTGCAGGAGACGATCCGGACGAACGAGGCGCCGCCGGTCAGCAGCGCCGGGAACCCGACCACGTTGTCCTCGACAATCACGTCGGGCCCGGTTCGCCGCACGATCTCGGTCAGCTGGTCGTGGCTGTACCGGGCGCCGGCCATCAGCTCCTCCCAGACCGGCCTGATCCAGGTCTCTAGCTGCTCGATCGTGGGCTTGCGGAACTCCGCGGCTGTGCTGGCGATGAACTCCTTCCAGAACTGCCCGGCGTCCTGCTCCCCGGCACTCGGCTCGGCCAGGCTGACCAGATCCTCGGCGAAGCCGAGCGGCTCCAGCTTGCCCTGCCAGGACGCCTCGGCGGCGAAGACGACCCGGTGCCCGCGCCGGCGCAGCACGTCGCCGATCCCGATGCAGTTGTTCGTCGGCCCGTAGGCGCTCTCCGGCATGAACAGGACGGTCAGCTGCCGCTGCGTCATGGGCTGCTCCGTGGTCGGCTTCTGGTGGGTCTGGTCGGGTCCGGTATAGCCGGAAACCGGAGCATACCGGGAACGGGGTTAGATGTCGTCCCAGCGGAACATGCGGACCGCGATCGCGCTGACCACCAGGGTAAAGCCGAGCAGGACGCCGATCGCGGGCAGCGCCGAGGCCGGTCCCTCCCCGCGCGCCATGACGTCCTGCATGCCGGTGACCAGGTAGCGCAGCGGCATCACGTAGGACGCCTCCCTGACCCAGCTCGGCGCGAAGTCCAGCGGGATGAACGCGCCGCCGAGGAACGCCATCGGCAAGATGATCAGGTTGGCGATGGCCGTGGCCGCCTGCTGGGTCTTGGCGATCGCCCCGACCAGCAGGCCGATCGACATGAACGCCAGGATGCCGCAGACGACCAGCGGGATCGCCATCCACCAGGCCGAAGTGAGCCGCAGGCCGAAATAGGGCAGCGTGGCGATGGCCAGGAACACGGCCATCTGGATCAGCCCGATCGCTACCGCGATTCCGATTCTGGCCGTCACGATCGAGCCGATGCCGACCGGTGCGAGGCGGAGCCGGCGGAGCAGCTTGTTCTCCCGCCAGCTGACCAGCGTGATCGCGGCGCCGAAGGCGGCGCCGGAGGCCAGTGCCCAGCCAAGCAGGCCGGGGGTGAAGTACTGGATCGGCTTCAGCGACTTGTCCTCGACCTGGCTGGCGGCGAGCCTGAATCTGGGCGGCTGGCCGGACGCCGCCTGGTTGGCATCCTGCACGATCGAGCCGAGCACCGAGTTCACCAGGCCGGCCTTGGTCTGATCGGCGATCGAGAAGCGCAGGACGAGGGTGTTGCCGCGCTGGAGCACGGCTGCGTCGTCGGTGCCCTTGCGGACGGCGGCGAGGGCGGCGCCCTCCGAGCGGCTATGGCTGATCGTCAGGACCCTGGCCAGGCCGGGATCGGCCCGTCGGGCCTGCTGCAGCAGCTCGACCCGGCCGACGGTTACCAGGTTGAGCCTCGGGGCCGAGGAGTTCTTGTAGATGGACCCGAAGAAGACCAGGAAGAGCACGGGCAGCAGGATCGAGAAGATCAGCGCGGCCCGGTCCCTGACGAATCCGAGAAACATCGCGCGGGACAGGCTGGTGAACCCGCCGCCTCTCACGCGCGGTACTCCCTTCCGGTCAGGCTCAGGAAGACGTCCTCCAGGGTGGCGCCCTGGACCCGCAGCCCGGCCAGCGCGTCAGCCCGGGCCAGGCCGGAGAGCACGGTAGCCGGGTCGCTTGTGGCGATGGAGAGCGAGACGCCGTCGTCGGTGACCTGGCCCGCTGGCTCGCCTGGCCCGCTGCCGGCCAGCCCGGCGGGCTTGTCCGCGCCGGCCAGTACGGCGGCCTGCTCACCGCTGACCAGGCCGGACTGGACGCTGATCCGCAGCGGCTGGTCGAGCTCGCGGACCAGAGCGGCAGGCGGGCCGGCCTTGAGTATCTTGCCGTGGTCCATGATGGCGACCCGGTCGCACAGCAGCTCGGCCTCGTTTATGTGATGGGTGGTCAGCACCACGGTCCGTCCCGAGCTGCTGATCTGACGCAGCAGGTCCCACAGGTTCCGCCTGGCCTGCGGGTCGAGCGCCCCGGTCGGCTCGTCGAGGAACAGCAGCTCAGGGTCGTGCACGAGCGCGCAGGCGATCGACAGCCGCTGTGCCTGGCCGCCGGACAGCTTCTCGGTGCGAAGGCCGCCCTGCTCGGTCAGCCCGACCGTCTCGAGCATGTCGTCCGCGTTCGTGGCCGGCACGCCGTACAGCGAGGCGAACGTCCGGATCTGCTCGCGGGCGGTCAGCCGCTCGAAGAACGAGGACGCCTGCAGCTGGACCCCGATCCTGGGCAGCAGCTCAGCGTTGCGCGGCCAGGCGGGAAGGCCGAGCACGGTGACAGCGCCTGAGTCTGGCTTGCGGAGGCCCTCCACGATCTCCAGGGTGGTGGTCTTTCCCGCCCCGTTCGGGCCGAGTATCCCGAAGAACTCGCCCTGCTCGACCTCGAAGCTGACTCCGTCGACTGCGGCGACGTCGCCGTACGCCTTGCGGACATCAGATACCGAGATAGTGGCTGGCACAAGCCGCTACCCTAACACGATATGACGCATGTTTCCGAAAAGGGCAGGCTGCGACGTAGCCGGGCCGGCTTAGACGATTCTGCGCGCGCGCCGGCTGGCGAGCTCGTCCGCCCCGGACGGCTGGCCGGCTTCCTCCCCGGCGTCGGCGGGCAGGTCGGCCAGCGACCCCTCGACCTCCTGCCAGACCCGCCCGAGCGCAATGCCGAACACGCCCTGGCCGCCCTGGAGCAGGTCGACTACCTCGTCGGGTGACGTGCACGCGTAGACGCTGGCGCCGTCGCTCATCAGGGTGATCTGGGCGAGGTCCGTAGGGCCGTGCTCGCGCAGGTAGGCCACGGCCGAGCGGATCTGCTGCAGCGAGATCCCGGTGTCCAGCAGCCGCTTGACCACGCGGAGCACGAGGATGTCGCGGAAGCCGTAAAGCCGCTGTGAGCCTGAGCCCTTGGCCGGCCTGACACTCGGCTCGACCAGGCCCGTCCTGGCCCAGTAGTCCAGCTGGCGGTAGGTGATGCCCGCTGCCGCGCAAGCTGTCGGGCCGCGATAGCCGACATCATCCGGCAGCGGGGCAAGCTCGTCGTCGAAGAGCAGGCCCTGCTCGCCAGCGCGCTGGGCCGCGGCGCTCCGCTCGCGCTCGTCATGCCCGTCGCCCTTGATTACCGCCACGCCCACCTCCGGCCCGGCTTCCCCTGCAGCGTCACGTCGCGGGGGTGCACGATTCGCACGTTAGGCCCGTGGAGTGCCCTCGTCAACGATCTCCCCCGGCGCGTCGCCAGGCGGCTGAGTCACCTCAGGTCGCACGAGTCAGCCCTAGGTAGCGCTGCCGAAGTCTTCTGGCGTGATGTTGTCGAGGAACTCGCGGAACTTCTCGACCTCATCCTCCTGCTCGTCCGGGATCGCGACTCCGGCCTCATCCAGGATCTCGTCCTGGGCGAAGATGGTTGTCCCGGTGCGCAGGGCGAGCGCGATGGAATCCGACGGTCTCGCGCTGACTGTGGTGCCGTTGGAGAACACCAGGTCGGCGAAGAAGATCCCGTCGCGGAGCGCGGTGATGTTGACCTGCGTCAGCTCGACCTTCAGCGCGGTGAGGATATCCCGCATCAGGTCATGAGTCAGCGGGCGGGCCGGGACCATGCCCTGCTGCGCGAAGGCGATGGCCGTAGCTTCCATCGGCCCGATCCAGATCGGCAGGTAGCGCTCACCGCCGGTCTCCTTGAGCAGCACGATGGGCTGGTTCGTCGGCATCTCGACCCGGACGCCTACGACCTCCATCTCCTTCACCGCGACTCCGTCCTCACCTGCGCCTCATGTCAGCGTTGTTCCCCTGCCGTGCGGGCTGCACTCCCCTGTCAACGTACACCCGTTGTCTTTGTGGCCGGACACCTGCTCGAGCCGGTACCAGGTAATGCCGGCGCCATTCGCGCCGCGCCCGGCGGCTTTCCAGCTCACGCGCTCGCGTCCTTGATGCCTGGCCGGGGAAGGCTGCCGGTGAGCTGGCCGGAGGCCTCCGGGCCCGGCCGTGCCTCGTGCCCGGCGAGCTCGTCGCCCGGCAGCCCGGCCTCGGCGAGCGCCGCCTCGATCATCGCGCGGTGCAGCTGGAGCAGCAGGGTGGCGATCTCCCTGGCGGTCCTCCCCGCGGTGCCCCTGGCGCGCGGGCTGTGCTGGCGCAGCGTCGGTGCGACGACCTGCTCGATCAGCGAGACGTCGCGCTCGGCTGCCGTCCGGACGGTGCGCAGGTGCCTGGCCTGCACCCCGTAGGAGGCCAGCCCGGCGACCGTGCTGGCCACGTCGAGCGCGTCCTGGCTGTAGAGCCGGCCGACCCGCCGGACCAGGCCGTGTGCCTCAAGCTCGGCGAGCTGCTGCTCGTCGATCCCCGCCGAGTCCAGCAGGTCGCGACGGCTGACCATCTCCGACCGTTCGCCGCGAGCATCCCGGCTCGCGGCCTGGCCCGCCTTGACCTGGCCCGCCTCGATCGCCGCCCGATGGTCGAGGCGCTCCTTGATGACGCGCAGCGGCAGGTACTGGTCGCGCTGCGCGATCAGGATGAACCTGAGCTGGTCAACGTCGGCCGGGCCGAACCGCCGGTATCCCGACGGCGAGCGGGCCGGAGCGATCAGCCCCTCGGATTCCAGGAAACGGATCTTCGAGACGCTGATGTCAGGAAATTCGGCACGGAGCTCAACAAGCACCTCGCCGATCCCGAGGTATGCTCGCGCAAACTGACCGTTCATCCCGTCCCGTACGCCTAGCCGCTCTCGGCATGCGAAGGGCGGCCCTGCAGGAAGACCAGCCGGAATTTCCCGATCTGGACTTCGTCGCCGCCGCTGAGCGCCGCTTCCTCGATCCGCTCCCTGTTCACGTACGTGCCGTTGAGGCTGCCGACGTCGCGCACGGCGAACCTGCCGCCATGCCGGTAGAACTCCGCGTGCCGCCGCGAGACCGTGACATCGTCCAGGAAGATGTCGCTGTCGGGCCGCCTGCCGACCTCGGTCAGCTCGCTGTCGAGCAGGAACCTGCTGCCAGCGTTGGGCCCGCGCCTGACCACGAGCAGCGCGGTGTTCGGCGGGAGCGCGTCAACGACCGCGGTATCGGCCGTCGGCTCCTCGCCAAACTCGGCATCCGGTTGCTCGGCACCGGTGAAGATCATCGACGTTGTCTCGGCCGCGGTGCCCCGCTCCGCCGCGGCCCTGGTCAGCGGCGTGCCGCACTGCGAGCAGAAACGCGCGTTCTCGGGATTGGCCGCACCGCAGGCGGTGCAATAGACGCTGGGCATCTGAGCGCCTTGCCTCCCCATCGTCGGCCGCGCACCACTGACGGAATGGACGTCCGTGCGGGCATCCAGCCTGGCCAGATCCGCTTCGGTGTTCCACGCTACCTGCGCCTGGCGTCGCTGGTCCATCTGCCACGCAGGATCCGCCGGGCCCTGGCCCGCCTGCGCTGGTGCGCGTTCCCAGCCAGTGCGCCCGGGTCCTCCCGCTGATCGTGCCGCAACCGAGCGCGTCCGACTGCGGCGCCTGCGCCAGATCACGCTGCACACCTCCGACGTCCTGCCGCCGCCCGGGTTGGCGTCCAGCAGCCAGTTAGTGATGGCAATTGTCTCACGCGCCGCTAGTGCGGCGTCGGCCTTCAGCTTGACCCGCGGCGCTCCCGGCCCGCCTGCTCGACCACTGCCGCCCACTCGTCGAGCAGCGCCTGCGCGGTCTCACTGTCCGCGGCCTCCGCCCACAGGTGCGTGATCGCGTGCGCCGTGTCCGGCAGCACGAGCGCCCAGCCGCGGTCGGGCTCGATCACCCGGACACCGTCCGTGGTGTCGATCTGGCGCGTTCCCGCCGCCTCCACGACGATCCGCATCACGCTGCCCTTGGCCGCCCACGGCGTCGGGACGGACCGCTTGAGCAGGTGCGCGACCGGAATCCTGGCATGGATCTGGCTGAGCGTCAGCCTGGTCCTGGCGACCAGGCCGATCAGCCTGGCGAAGGCGGCGATGCCGTCCAGCGACCTGGAGAACTCCGGCACCACGAAGCCGCCCCGGCCGTCGGCCGCGAAGATGACGTCCTCGGCCGCCGTCGCCTCGTACAGCCCGTGCGGCGAGGTAGGAGTCCAGCCGACCTCGACTCCGTGATAGCGGCAGACCTCCTCGGCCACCCTGGTCGTGGTGACCGGGAGCGCGACCCGGCCGGTGCGCCGTTCCGCGGCCACCAGGTCGAGCACTACGAGCAGCGCGCGGTCGTCGCTGACCAGGGCGCCCTTGTCGTCGATCAGCATGATCCGCTCGCCGACCGGGTCGAACCTGACCCCGAACGCCGCCCGGGAGGAGTAGACGAGCTCGGCCAGCCGGTGCAGGTCGGCCCTGACCTGCGCGAGCGACTGGGTCGGCGTTGCCTCGTCGAGCCTGTTGTTCACGGTCAGCACGTCGACGCCGATCCGGCCGAGCAGGCCGGGCAGGACGAGGGAGGCGGTGCCGCCCGCGCAGTCCGCCACCACCTTCAGCCGCGCGTCCCTGACCCCGCTCATGTCCACGCAGCGGAGCAGGTCAGCGGTGTAGGCCTCGATCACCCGCGGCGGATAGGTCAGCTCGGCGATCTCGCCGGGAAAGGCACGGCGGTACTCCTGGCGGGAGAACACCCGCTCCAGCTTGCGCTGCACGGCCTGCGACAGGTCGGCACCGTGCTCGTCGAGGAAGATGATGTCGATCGACTGCGGGTCGCCAGGCGTGGTGCGCATCGCTATCCCGCCGCTGCACTCGCTGCGCGCGGTCTCGAACCTGGCGACCGGCAGCGGCTGCGCCTCGAGATCGACGACGTTGATCGCGCTGGCGTTGAGCGCGCCGTGGATCGCGCGCTTCAGGGCACGGGCGGCCCGTGAGACGTCGCGGGAGGTGGTGACGACCGAGCCCTTCTTCAGCGTGGTGGCGTACGCGCTCGCCAGGCGCACGCAAAGCTCGGGGGTGATCTCGACGTTGACCAGGCCGGAGACGCCGCGCGGGCCGAACAGCGTCCGCTGACCGCGCGATTCCCAGATCACGCTGGTGTTGACGACGGCTCCGGCCTCGATCGTCTTGAACGGGTAGACCTTGACCCCGGCGGAGATGTACGCCTCGGACTCGATCACGCACTCGTCCCCGACGACCGCTCCCTCCTCGATCCTGGCCGAGGCCATCACATCGGTGTTCTTGCCGATCACGCAGCCGCGCAGGGTGGCGCCGACCCCGACGTAGACGTTGTTGTGCACGGTAGCGCGGTGCAGGAACGCGCCCTCCTTCACCACGACGTTGCTGCCGACCACGGTGAACTCGCGCAGCTGCGCGCCTGCCTCGACCTTGGCGTAATCGCCGATGCACAGCGGCCCGGTGAGGATGGCGTCGGGATCGACCTCGGCGCCCTCGGCCACCCAGACGCCCGGCGACACCTCGAAACCGTCGATGTCCGCCCTGACCTTGCCGGACAGCACGTCGGCCTGGACCCGGTGGTAGGCCTCGTGCGTGCCGACGTCCTCCCAGTACCCGTCAGCGACCCAGCCGTAGACCGGCGCGCCGCGGTCCAGCAGCTTGGGGAAGACATCGGCCGACCAGTCGACGGCCTCCCCTGGCGGTACCTGCGCGAGCACCTCGGGCTCCATCACGTAGATGCCGGTATTGACCGTGTCGGAGAAGACCTGTCCCCAGGTGGGCTTCTCGAGGAAGCGCTGGATCCTGCCGTCGGCGTTGGCGATGACGATGCCGAACTCGAGCGGATCGGGCACCCGGGCGAGGGCGACCGTCACCAGCGCCGCGCTGTCCTTGTGAAAGCGCACCAGATCGGACAGATCGATATCGGTCAGCGCGTCGCCCGAGATCACGAGGAAGGGCGCATCGCGCAGCGCGGCCTCGGCGTTCTTGACGCTGCCTGCCGTTCCGAGCGGGATGTCCTCGGTCGCGTACTGCAGGCTCATACCCCACTCTTCGCCGTCGCCGAAATAGTTGCGCACCATCGATGCGAGGAACTGGACGGTGACGATGGTCTCGTCGAAGCTGTGCCTGCGCAGCAGCCGCAGCACGTGCTCCATGATCGGCTTGTTGACGACCGGCAGCAGCGGTTTGGGCTGGTTGGCGGTCATCGGGCGCAGCCTGGTCCCCTCTCCGCCTGCCATGACTACAGCCCTCACCGCTTGCCAGCGCTCCCTTCAGGGATAAAGAATCAGCGGCCCGGCGCCGCGCGTCGCGTCAGGGCCAGTCCCCCTCGCCGTGGCGCGCCGTCGCGCTGCCGCGTCGGCCTGCCCGGTCGGCGGCCAGCAGGCGGCGAGCCTGCTCGACGTAGAGTGCAGCAGCCCACCAGTAGAGTGCAGTTCCCCATAGTGCGAATGCCCAACCGAACACCCGGGCTACTCCTGCATATGTCGTCTCGTGTGAACCCAGAAAAAGCAGTGGAAACGCGTACAGAAGGTTCAGCGTTGCTGCCTTGCCGACGAAGCTGACATGAAGCGGCCCGTAACCGTGGCGCCGCAGAACGAGCAGCACGACGCCGAGCATCAGCTCGCGGGCGGCCAGGATCGCGACCAGCCACCAGCCGATAATCGCCCTGATGGCCAGCGCGATAATCGTCGAGACGATGTAGAGGCGGTCGGCGGCCGGGTCGAGCACCTCGCCGAGACGGCTCTGCTGGTTCATCGCACGCGCGATCTTGCCGTCCAGCCAGTCCGACAGGCCGGCCGCCATGAGCAGGCCGACCGCCCACCAGTCGCCTGCCTGGCTCCGCACGCCGAGCACGAGCCACAGGAAGACGGGGACGCCCGCCAGCCGCGCGAAGCTGATGAGGTTCGGAATCGTGAAGACCCGCTCCGGCTGGTCCTCAGCCATCGTCCCGCATCACCCGCTTCCGTCCCCGTCGCAGACGTTACGCGGTCCCGTGCACCGGTCGCCACACCGGATCACCTGAGCCGGGGCAGGACGGTCTGGTGGTGGTGCAGACTGGCGCGATGGGCATGAAGCTGGCTCGCGCGGCAGCGGCCGCGGCGGCAGCCGCCGGGCTGGCGCTGGCCGCCTGCAGTTCCGGTCCTGCCGCGCGGAAATCCAGTCCGCCGCAGTCGCCGCGTCCTCAGCCCAGCCGCAGTGTAGCGGCGGGCACCCCGACGAACTGGCTGACCTATCACGCTGACGCCGCCAGGTCCGGATTCTCCCCGGGACTGCCGGCCGCGGGGAGCCTGGCTGTCGGCTGGTCACGCCGGCTGGACGGCGCCGTCTACGGCCAGCCGCTGGCGATCGGTCACCTGGTGATCGCGGCGACCGAGAATGACTCGGTCTGGGGCCTCGACCGCTCCACCGGGCAGGTTCGCTGGAGAGCGCACGTGGCCGCGGCGCTCCCGGCGGCATCGCAGCCGTGCTCGGACATCGACCCGCTGGGCATTACCAGCACACCGGTCTACTACCGGGGGCTTGTCTACGTGCTGGCTCAGGCGGGCAGGTCCGGGCATGACCTGGTCGGAATCGATCCGGCCACCGGCCGGGTGCGGTACCGCCGGTCGGTGCCGTCGCCGGACGGGCAGCCGTATTACGACCAGCAGCGAGGTGCCCTGGCGGCGGCGAACGGCCGGATCTATGTCACCTTCGGCGGGCATTTCGGCGACTGCGGCCCTTATGTCGGCTCCGTCGTCGGGATGCCGGCCGCCGGATCTGGCTCAGGTGGCACGGCCGGAACCGGCTCGGATGGCACCGTCGGCCGGATCGTCTCCTACCTCGTGCCGACGTCGAAGCACGGCGGTATCTGGGCGCCAGGCGGTCCCGTCATCGGCCCGGGCGGGACCGTCTACGTCGGGGTCGGCAACGGTGCAACCTCGACCCCATTTGACGACTCTGATTCGGTAACGGCCCTGTCGCCCGGCCTGCGCAGAATCGGCGTGTTCGCTCCGCGCAATTGGCTGGCCGACAACCGGGGCGATCTTGATCTCGGCTCGCTGACGCCAGCGCTGACCAGCAGCGGCCAGATGCTCACCGTCGGGAAGCGCGGTACCGGCTACCTGCTCGACGCGGCGCGCCTCGGCGGAGTAGGCGGCCAGGTCGCCGACGCGCGGATCTGCACGGCGTTCGGCGGCGCCGCCAGCATCGGCCAGACGGTCGTGGTCCCGTGCGCAAGCGGCGGCCCAGCCGCCGTCTCGGTATCCGGTGGCAGGCTCAGGGTGCTCTGGCGGGGACCGTCTTCAGCCAGCGGCTCGCCGGTGATCGGCGGCGGCGCCGTATGGGTGACCGACATCCAGGCCGGGTTGCTCTACCAGCTGAACCCGCGTACCGGAATGACCATGCACCAGCTCGCGCTGGGCTCGGAGCTGCCGCACTTCGCCTCGCCGTCGCTGTCGGGACGGCTCGTTCTGATCGGCACCCTGCACGGCGTTGTCGCGGTGACCGGCGCCTGAGGACGGCCCTGGTTACGCGGCCTCCCACAGGCTGGCGATCCCCTGCCCGACGCCGATGCACATCGTCGCCGCTCCCCTGCCCCCGCCGCGCCGGCGTAGCTCGTGCAGCAGCGTCGTCGTGATCCTGGCCCCCGAGCAGCCAAGCGGATGCCCGATCGCGATCGCGCCGCCGTTGACGTTGACGAGCTCCTGGTCCAGCTTCAGCTGGTCGATCACGGCGACGGCCTGGGCAGCGAATGCCTCGTTAACCTCGATCAGCGCAAGCTCGCCGAGCTGCCAGCCCGACCTGGCCAGCACCTTGGTCATGGCGGGGACCGGGCCGATGCCCATGTAGTCAGGGTGCACTCCGGCAGACGCAGCCCCCGCGTACCTCGCCAGCGGCTCCGCGCCGACCGCGGTCAGTGCCCGCTGCGACATCAGCAGCAGCCCGGCTGCCCCGTCGTTAAGCGGCGAGGAATTACCGCCGGTGACCGTGCCGCCTGCCCTGAACGCCGGCCGCTTGGCCGCGAGCTCCGCCTCGGTCAGGTCGGCTCTGACGCCCTCGTCGGCGGTCACAGTTCCCTGCGGCGCCTGGACCGGGACGATCTCAGCCGCGAAGCGCCCGGCATCCTCGGCGGCAGCGGCTAGCTGGTGGCTGCGCAGCGCGAACTCATCTTGCCTGGCCCGGTCGACGCCGTACTTGTCCGCGACGTTCTCGGCTGTCTCGCCCAGGCTGATCGGCGGGTAGAGCTCTGCCATCCGCGGGCTGACCAGGCGCCAGCCGAGCCTGGTGTCGACGACGCCGGCCTCGCGCGGGAAGGGTTCCGTCGCCCGCGGCAGCACGAAGGGTGCGCGAGTCATCGACTCGGTACCGCCGGCGATGCAGATGTCGGCGTCTCCCGCCGCGATCGCGCGGGCTGCCGAGCAGATGGCTTCCATCCCGGACCCGCAGAGCCTGTTGACCGTGGCGCCGGGGACCTCGACGGGCAGGCCCGCCAGCAACACTCCCATCCTGGCGACATTCCTGTTGTCCTCGCCAGCCTGGTTGGCCGCTCCCCAGTAGACGTCATCGATGGTCTGCGGAGCGAGCCATGCGTTGCGGGCCAGCAGTGCGCTGATCACGTCGGCGGTCAGATGATCGGGGCGCACGCCGGCTAGCGCTCCCTTGATCCTGCCGATCGGAGTCCGGCAGGCGTCAACAGCGAACACAGCGGACATCAGCAACCTCCCGCGATCGGGGTCCTCGCTCCGGCGCTCTGCGCTCACCTTACCGGCCAGGATCGGGGCTGGGCCTGTCCCACATAGGAGGCAACGGCATGGCCTGGTCGTATGGTCCCATGACACCCGGGTGCAAAGGCCGTTGGCGGGCTTTGCCGTAAATGCGATGCTCCAGTCTGGACCGTGCCGTGACGGTCTGGGCGCTGCGTGCCGGGCAGGCAGTTTCTGCCGAGATACTCACGGCAGTGCTGGGTGCAGCCCGGCTGTCCGATCCCCGGATCGCGAGGATCTTCGATGCTGACTGCGCGGCCGACCACCCTTACGTCGTCTCAGAGTGGCCAGGTGGCCAGCACATCGACGACTTGCTCATGGCCGGGCTGCCGGACCCATGAACCGCCGCCACGCTGATCATCGTGGCGGCCGGGGCGCTGGCGAGCGCTCACGAGGCCGGTCGGCCGCACCTGTGCCTGACGCCGCATTCCATGCAGTGGAGCACGAGCGGTCTGCTCGATGCGATCACGCGCCGCGCCCTGCTTCCCGGCACGGCGCATCTCGACCCCCGCCCAGCTTGCCTGGGAGCTGCGCAAAGCGTGCGGCTACTGCCGCTTTCCGCTCACGACCCGGTCGCACCCGCCTTTCGCTGATTCTGCTCGCAGTTGTGAAAGTCCGTCACAGGCAGTCGTACAGCGCGTCGATCAGCGCGCGGTTGCGCGGGTTCTGCCAGCGCGGGCCCATCTGACCGGTGACATAGCCGAACGAGACACCTGCCTCCGGATCGCAGAACCCGAGCGAGCCGCCGGCGCCGAAGTGGCCGAAGGCTCCGGCGCTGCGGCCGATCGGCCGTTCCGGCTGGGTGAGCTGGAAGCCGAGGCCGAACCTGGACGGACGGTGCAGGATGCGGTCCGGGCCGTAGACCTGCTCGGTGGTCGCGTCGGCCAGCGCGTGAGCGTCGACGACCCGGATACCGCCGACCGCGCCGCCCGCGGCCAGCGCGGCGTAGATGCGGGCGATGCCCCTGGCGGTGCCGTGCCCGTTGGTCGAGGGCAGTTCCGCCTCGCGCCAGCTCGGCGTGTTGACGACGCCCGCACCGGACAGGCCGCTCGGATTGAAATAGGCGTTGTACTCCATCAGCTGGTCATCGTCCAGCTCAGGCCGCGCGGCCTCGGCGGCCGGCACGGCCGGCCAGGCGAACTCGGCGACCCGGCCGTGCTCGGCCGCCGGCAGGCCGATGTGGACGTCGGCTCCCAGCGGCCCGGCGACTTCCTCGCGCAGCAGGGTTCCGACGGTGCGGCCTGACGCGCGCCGCAAGACCTCACCGACGGCGAACCCGAAGGTGTTGACGTGGTAACCGTGCGCTGTGCCCGGCTCCCACCATGGCTCCTGGGCGGCGATGGCGCTCGTCATCAGCTGCCAGTCCAGCATCGCCCCTGCGGGCAGCCTGCGCCTGACCGCAGGCAGCCCGGCCTGATGGCTGATGAGCTGCCTGACCGTCACCGATGCCTTGCCGGCCGCGCCGAATTCCGGCCAGTACGCGCTCACCTTGGCATCGGTGTCGAGCCGGCCGGATCCGGCCAGCCGCGCCGCGAGCACGGACATCAGTCCCTTGCCGACGGAGAAGATGTTCACCAGCGTGTCCGCCTGCCAGGGCGCTAGCCGGGCCGGTGTCGTCCAGCCGCCCCACAGGTCGGCAACCATGCGGCCGCCGACCATGATGCAGATAGCGCCGCCCGTCTCGCCGCGCAGGGCGAAGTTCTCGGCGAAGGCAGTCCGGACTGGCTCGAAGGCGCTGTCGCACCTTCCAAGGATCACGGCGGATGCTCCGGCGACAGTCTCATCGAGATGTAGGCAGCGAGCGTCCGGATGCTGGCCAGGCTGTCCAGGTTGAGGTCCTGGTCGGCGACGTCGATGCCGTACCGGCGCCTGATCTCGGTCAGCAGCATGGTCCCGCCCAGCGAGTCGAGGCCGATGCCGTCGCGTAGCAGCGGCGTGTCCGCTGGCGCGTCCAGCGGCCGGCTGTCGCCGGTGAGGCCGGCCAGGATCTGCCTGAGCTCGCCGGTCACGTCCGGCTCGCTGGTCAGGTCGGGGTCGCCGGTCACCGGGCCACCGTGACCCAGTCGGGCAGGTCGGGCAGTGGCTCGCCGAGCCGCCTGACATACACGGCGAAGCGCGGCACACCGGCCGTGCCGGTGTCGGTGCCAGCCCGGAAGCCAGCCCCGGTGAGCGCGATCCGCAGCGGCACGTTGCGGGGGCTGACCAGGCACGTCATGGCGACCTGAGCTGCGCCGCCCGCCCGCGCGGTCTGGCAGATCCAGGTCAGCAGCGCGTCGATGACGCCGCGGCCGAGTGCCCGGCAGGACATCATCAGCAGCGGCACATTCCAGGTTCCGTAGCCCGGCCGGGGTGCCGGGCCGGAACCAGCGACGAGAACGCAGCCGCCGACGATGCCGTCGTCGCCGAACCGGTCGGAGAGCCTGACCGTGACGACCTGGCGGCGCGGCGAGCCGAACAGCCAGGCGAACTCAGCCTCGGAGAGCACCCTGCCCGCCGAGTTGAACTGGTGCGTGCGGACGGAGAGTTCGTGCAGTCTGGGCAGGTCCGCCAGGGTGGCCAACCCGATCGACACCCGGGTCTGGCAGTAGCGCAGGAACTCCTCCCTCGACCCGCCGAACGCCCGTGCCTCCTCCTGCCGGGAACGGCGCTGCAGGTACAGGTCGCCGCGCCGCCGCGCCTCGTCGGTCACGGCGGGCGGGCTGAATTGCGGCCAGCCAACCGCATCGGCCATGTCCCGCGGAGCCAGCACGAGAACGTCAGGCAGGCTGAACGAGACCTCGGCTCGTTCCATGGCGTCGTCGTCGACAAAGGCAATGGCGTCGGCCGCCACGCCGAGCTCGCTCATGATCGCCCTGATCGCGGCGGACTTTGTGCCCCAGCCGCACTGGATAGCGGCGAAGGCGTGGCCGGTGGCCCGCTCAGCGTACTGGCCGGCTTCCGGCGGGTTCCTGCTGGCGATCGCGTGCAGGATGCCGCGCCCGGCGAGCTCGGTCAGGATGCCGGCCAGCCCGGGGCTGGCGGCCGGCGGCTGGTCCGGCGACTCCAGGTAGATCCCGTCCAGCAGAGTGTTGTCCAGATCCCAGACCACGCACTTGATCACGAGCGCCCGTCCTGCCGGGTCCGTTTTTCCATCGTGAGGTGCGTGGCGGAGAAACCGAAGGCACGGTACAGCGACCGCATGCCGAGGTTCGCCGCGTTCACCTTGCCGGACAGATGCGTGAAGCCGGCCTCGTCGGCTGCCCGGAGTATCGCGGCCATCAGCAGCTCGCCAAGACGGGGGCTGGCTTCGGCGACCGCGTCGGAGCCAGTGCCCGCATTGGATCCCGTGCCCATGCCCGGGCCAGAGGCCGCGTCCGGGCCGGTGACCGCGAGCGAGCGGAAGTTACCGTACCGCTCGCCGGTCAGCGAGTTCGTCCGCGCCGACATCCAGGCCCAGCCCAGCGGAACATCCGGTGCGTCAGCAGCGACGGCGACCAGCGTGATCTCACCCGCCTTGCCCAGCGCCCCGGCGACCCTGCGGCGGTGGAATGCCGGGTCGGTGATCGCCTCGTCGCCGAACGAGACCCGCGCGATGTCGACCTCGAAGTCGGCGATCGCGTCCAGGTCGCGCTCGACCGCGGGCCTGATGAGGTACCGGTCCCGCGCCTGTCGAGCGCTCCTCTGCGCCTCCTCACCGGTCACGGGCAGTATTTTCCCACACCCGCGGAGCGCGCCGGCTGAAGGTTCCAGGTCGGCCGGCTGAGCCAACCCTGTCCAGGGCACACTGGCGGTCCGGCTGGTCTGGCAGCCAGCGACCGGCAACTTATCACCCGAAGAGGCCGAAACCGGGCGCCGGAGTCGGCCCTTTCAGGTGACCCGACGACTTATCACTACTTCGGCGGCCCGGAAAAAGGGCGAGCCGGACGTGATCATGACGCAAAATCGTGACGTGTCGAAGGCGATAGCATCGAGAGGTTCTCGCCGAGCCCGAACGCCGGGTATCGCGCTGCTGGCAGCGCGCCACGGGGCCGTGAGCTCCGGGGCGGTGCTTGGTGGCCGGGAGCTGACGGGTAACCGCGGGCGGGCGCTACCGATAGGGCCCACCGCCTCGCCACGGGGCACTTTCGCCGCTTTCCCCGCGGGCTAGTGACGGGGATTATGTACCTTCACTGAACTTCCGGGCACGGTTGCTCCGCAAATGCCAAGATGAGCGCCTAACGAGGTTTTCGCGATTGTCCTGCCGGAATTGAACGGAGTCCGTTCATGGGAATGACTCGTTACGCGGTCCGGTTCGCCGCGGCAGCCGCCGCTGTGGCCGTGGCCGCCGGATGCAGTTCGAAGGCCCCGACCGCGAACCTGCAGCCGGCCTCCGGATCGGCGTCGGCGGCGGCGACCAGTTCTCCTGCGGCTGCCGCGTCGTCCCCGGCGACGGCACCGGACTCCTGCGGTGTCGTCACGGCAGCACAAGCCAGCGCCGCGCTCGGCCAGCCGGTGAAGCCGCCGCGGCACGGGAAGGCCATCGTCGAAGGTGGCGTGGCGTGTGTCTTCTACGGTCCTGACGTGCCGCCAGGAACCAGCCCGGACATCGCCGCGGCCGACAGTGTTCGCGTCGTCCTCGTCACCGGGCCTGACGCCAGGAAATGGTTCGAGGATTACCGGGGAAAGGTCAAGGCGCAGCCGATATCCGGCCTGGGTGACCAGGCTTACTACGACGGCTATGCGTCGATCAGCGTCCTGAAAGGCGATGAGTACGTCAGGATCGCCGTCGGGATTGCGAACAACCTCGGCCCGGAGAAGGTACTGGCCCGCGACGCGCTCGCCAGGATGTAAGGGCCGGCCGGCCAGTCAGCGCTGCTGCCTGGCCATGGGCCGGAACGTCACCCCGCCGCACTCCGGGCAGCCGGCGGCCTGGAGTGCGGAGATCTGGGCCCAACGTGGCTCGGTGTCCGGCCCGGACGCGCGGCCAACGAGATGAACGGCCCCGCAGCTTGCGCACCGGTAGGGGCGGGTCTGCTCGGCCCGTGAGTCGGCCGTGTAGAGCGGGCCGGCATACTCATCCTCGATCAGCGGGGCGGTCTCGTCGCTGGAGCGCAGCTGATACAGGTGGCTCGTCCCGCCGAGTATCCCGGCGCCGACATACCGATTGAAGTTCGGCGTGACCGACCTGACTACCAGCCCGAGGTCGGCGATCAGGCGCTGCGTGGCCAGCGTTTCCGCCGGGCGCCGGGCGCCGAAGGAGAAGAACACGTGCCGGCCCGGGCGCCGTTCCAGCGCGGAGACGCCGCGGGAGAGGAACAGCCTGGCCCCCGGCACGGTATAAGGCGGGTCGGTGCAGGCGACGTCGAATGCGCCGGCCAGGCCGCCGGGCAGCGGCTGGCGCAGGTCATGCTCGGCCAGCTGTACATCGATTCCGGTACCCGCTGTCTGCTCGGCGATCCAGGCCAGCACGGCCGGATCGGTGTCGATCACGGTCAGCTGCCTGACGGCCAGCCCTGTCAGCCTGGCGAAGCGCGCGATAGCGACGCTGATCAGGTCGTCATCGCCGAGCAGCACGATCCGCCTGCCGTCGAGGGCGCCGGCTTCGTACATCCGGAGCACCCGGTGGATCTTGGTCGGGACCGTGCAATGAGTCTGGTCGAGCTCCATCCTGGCCTGCGGGGCGCCGGCCGCCGTCTGCTCGAGCTCGGCGACGAGAGCATCGAGTTCATCAGGAATGCGCTGGCCGATGCCGCCGCAGCACGGGCACTCGACCGCCAGCTGCGGCCGGCCCGCGAGGATCTGCCTGGCCTGCGCGGTCAGCCGGACCGGCCGGGTCTTGTCGATGACGCCGCGCTTGCGCAGCTCGTTGCAGACGGCCGTCACGATCGGCACGGGGAGCTCGGCCATCCGGCCGATCTGGCTCGTCGGAACCGGCTCGCTGCGGGCGACCGCGCGCAGCACGTCACGGACGCCCGCTTCACCCTCGGCCAGCCCGACGGCGGCGGCCACCTGCGCGCTGATCGCGTCAATGTCCATCGGCTGGTCTCATCGTCTCGTCAGCAACTGTTCGCGGCGGCCGGATCCTGCCGCCCGGCGACCCTGCGGTATCCTGCCACATCATGCCCGGCATCGAACCGGCCAGCAGGTACACCGAGCTGCGGCGGCAAGAGGCAGTCTCGCCCAAGGTCCTGTTCGCCATCGACGCGATCTGCGTCCCGGACTCGCCGGTCCACGATCTGGCGGAGATGACGGCCGTAGCGGTGGCCGCCGTCGATGCTGGCGGGGGCCATGTGCTCGACACCTCGCACGTGGTCTTCCCCAATGGCGCCATCACGCTGGTCCTTATCCTCGCCGAGTCGCACCTGAGCATTCATACCTGGCCGGAGGAGAACATGGTCGCGATCGACCTGTTCAGCTGCGGAGCGATCGACGGCGGCCTGGTGGCCGACCGGCTGGTACGCGACCTGCGGCTCGAGTCGGTGACCGTCCGCCAGCTACCCCGCGGAGTCCAGATCCGGCCATAACCTGGCCGCAGCCCGCCCGCGGCCGTCGAGCCAGATTGTCCACGGCCGGATCGCGCCGATCGTGAGAATCCCCATGGTCTGCCAGGGATCGCCGGCCAGACTCGCCCTGATCTGCGGCTCGCCGGCAGCCTCGACCACGACCAGGACCTCCTCGCCGTCGCCGATCGGACCGCCGAGAATGACGAAGCCGTCGTCCACCAGCCGGTCCATGAACGCCGCGTGCTCGGTCCAGGCGTCCTGGGCCCGGCGCGGGCGCGAGTCATCGTAGTTCGGGCCGTTGACCATCGTCAGAGCGAACACTGCCATGCAGGCAGCCTACTGACAGGTGCCGGCCACGCCGCCGGATCCCGCCGGGCGGCGCTGGGCCGGCGGGCTGCCGACCTGTGGTGAGGGCTGCGGCACGGCTGGGACGCGACCGCCGGCGACGGGGCGCTGCTGCTCGCGCCTCGCGGCGTCGTGCTGCTCGCGCCTGACGGTGTCGTGCTGGTCGCGTCGGACGGCGTCGTCCTGATCTTCCCTGACGGGGCTCTGCTGAGGCCGGCTGACGGGGCGGTGCTGGCGTCGGCCGGCGAGCAGAGCCCGCATGGACGCGGCACCGAGCTCGCGGTAGGCCTCGAAGTCCTCGTCGTCGTACAGCTGCTGGAGAGTACTGCTGCGCGGGAAGGTCCGCTGAGCCTGGTAATAGGCGCGGACGTCCCACGGCAGATCCTCCCCCGCCCACACGCCGAGCTTGATCATGCCGATCGTGCCGCGCTGACCGGCTCGCGGCCCCGCGGTGTAGCGGAACTGGCCCCAGGCATGTGGCTGACAGAGCTGCGGCTGGCGCAAGCCGGCCGGCGTGCCGCCGGCGGGCAGTTCCATCGCGAGCGGATCGATCTGGATCTCGACGCCAAGCTCCGACCGGGCCAGCGCGATCGCCTGGCCGAGCGCGCGGTAGCAGTGGTCCGGGTCGCTGGACGCGTCGAGCACGTAGATCCGCCGGGGATTGCCGCGCAGCGCCTCGACCAGACCGAGGTTGTCATAGTGGCCGCCGTCGGTGACGTAGATCCACTTGTGCCCGACCGGGTTCCGCCCGACGGCCTCGCGCCAGAGCAGGACCAGATTGGGCTGCCAGATCCGCCAGCGCAGCGCGGCGGCGACCGACGAGCCACGGCCCGGCCGGTCCCCCGCCAGCTTGCTGCTGTGCTGCCGGTACACCTTCTCCCAGGCGGCAAGCTGGCTGCTCAGCCACCACCTGGCCACCGGTCCGCGCAGCTCGAGCATGCCGAGCGCAGCGGCCCACGCACTTCTGCCGCTCGCGCGGTCGGCCGCCTCAGCTCGGTCAGAGATGAGCTTGACCAGGGCCGGCCGCGGTAGCCAGACGCCGAGCCTGATGTTGACAGCAGCGAGCAGCAGCCGGTGGGCGGCAGACGTCGCCTTGCCCATCAGCGGCGAGATGGCCGCGCCGCTGTCGGCGACGATGTCGAACAGCGTCATCCGGTCGGCTCCGAGCAGTATCTCGTAGGCAGCCGTGCACACCAGCTCGTCCCCGCTGCCCACGTTCGGGAAGTGCAGGCCCGTGGACGATGGCGTGAACATCCATGCCACGGCGCCGCGACCGGGCGGGACGCCGCGCTGCAGCGGCCGGGCTCCCGGCCGGGCCGACCTGACCGTCCCCGAGTTCAGGTTCGCCGCCGCGCAGACAGTGAGCGCCGGAGTGGCGTGCCGCAGCTGCGACAACCGCGTGGCGGAGACCGCGCCATCGGCGTAGCCGCTGGCCAGGCGATCCCGGTAGAAGTCATGCATGGACGTCCGGTTGACGTCGAGCGCGACGTGCAGTGCCGCGAAGATCGCGGCGGCAACGGCCAGGTGCCAGTGCTGGAAGCCCGGGCGGGTGGATACGCCGAGTGCGTAGACACCCCAGGCGATGAGCCCGATGACGATCAGGGCGCTGCCCAGCCAGGGCAGGACCAGGCGGCCGGCCCGGGCCAGCCACGGGCGGATGACGCCCTGCCCGCCCTTGCCGAGCCGGCTCCAGTACGCCGAGACGTTGCCGGCGGCTCCCTTGGCGATCGTGGCGAGTCCGACGGCGTACAGGGACAAGGTGGCTGCGGTGTCGCCGATATTCGGCGCGCCGCCCATGTTGGTGGCGACCCAGTGCACGTTCCATGCCGAGGCGAACAGGGCCGGCCCGCCGATGAGCAGAAGCGCCGTGGCGGCGGCCGGGCCGAGCAGCATGGTGGTCCAGAGTGCCAGCCTGTCCCCTACGGTGCCAGCTGACCCAGGCAGTATGCGGCGCGCCAGGGGCAGCCTGCTGGCGGCGAAGAGGAGGACGGCGGCGATCCCGAGGCCGGCCGGCGTCCAGATCTGCAGCGGCGTGATCGTCAGCTGAGGTTCAAGCCCGCCGTCCTGCGCGGACCAGTGCACCCCGCCGGTGGCCCTCAGCAGCCAGCCGTCCAGGCTGAGCAGCAGATACGACAGGCTGGTCACCAGCAGCAGGTTGCCGACCGCGCCCCAGATCAGCGACAGGATGCCGTGCAGGCCCTGGGCGGCGTTGGGAACCAGGTAATGCGTGTGGTCGCGCAGTCTGCTCTCTTCGGCGGAGCCGGGCCGGAACGCCTTCTGGTAGGCGGCCCGGTACCCGGGCTGCTGCGCAGAAGACACAGCGGCGTCGGCGGCGCGCCCGTCCGGGGCGCCGTCGGCGGGGTGCCGGGAGCCTGGCTGCTGCACGGCTGACTGAGCCTGAAGCGCCCAGGCCGCCGCGATGTAGGAGCCTCCCGACACCGCAGTCACCAGGTCAACCCGGCGCATGCCGCCGGCGGCCAGGGCCTGCATGGCTCCCAGACAGTAGGTAGCTGACCTGATCCCGCCGCCGGAGCAGCAGACGGCGGTGTCTGCCAGATGCCTGCTGGCCGCGGCCGGCAGTTCGCTCACGGTCACCTCCGCGATGTGTCGCGGCTAGCGGGAGGGTAGCTACGGTCCCCATTACTCGCTGTTACTAGCGGAGCGCCTTCCGCCATCCTGGCAACTACCAGTCGCGATGTCCACGACGCGAGACGGGACGGCCTGGCCAGCTGTCGCCGCCGCGCTGGTCCTGCTCCCGACCGGTTTCGGCGTGTTCGCGTCCCGCTACGGCAAGTTCGTGGTGTGGGAGGACTGATCGACGATCTCCGGCTGCTCGGGAACGAGCAGATCCTCGACCTGGGATGCGGCCGCGGGGCCGTGCAGCGGTCCGGCGCCGCAGCCTCGGCTGGCGGATGTGGTGGTCGGCCGCTGGCTGCGCACCTGCGTGGTGTCGGCTACCAAGCCATCCGGTGTCCTGGTCGAGGCGGGCGCGGGCGGCACCGCCTCGTAGCGGAATCTCGCCGGCCGGGCTCGCCCGCGACCAGCTCGACCTCGAATCCGTCGGTGCTCGCGAGGTACGCGGCGTAGGTATCAGGGCCGCCCGCATGCGGATACCGCTCAGGGAACATCGGCGTCCAGCCGTGCTCTGCCGCCAGCCCGGACAGGGCGTCGACGCGCGCGCGGTCGCCTGCGTGAAACGCGAGATGGTTCAGCCCGGGGCGCGTGCGGTCATGAACGGCTGCGGTCATGGCGGGTGACTGCTCCACGACGATGTACGTCGCGCCTCGCTTCCAGCTGCGCCCGTCCGGCCAGTCCTGGAACTCGGCGTAGCCAAGCTCGCCGAGCAGCCAGCCCCACTCCGCTGCTGCCCTGGCCAGGTCAGGCTCCCGCAGCTCGACGTGGTGCAAGGTGCCAGGGCCGGGCGACCTGTTCACGCCCGGGCAGCCGAGAGGATCATCACGGCCCGGTCAGCTGCCGCCCTGACCCTGGGCACCGGGTCATCCTTCAGCGCGACTACGGCGGCGAGCGCGTCGCCGACCTGATGGCGGGCAATAACCTTGGCCGCCATTTCCCTGACCCGCCATGCATCGTCCATGGTCGCCGCGATGATCGCCGGCGTGGCGTGGTCAGCCCAGATGGGCAGCAGGCCGCGCGCCGCCCATACCCGGGGCCAGTAGCCGCCCCGGCCGCCCTCCCTGCCGCTCAGGACAGTCTGCGCGGCCGGTCCGCCCAGGGCGATGATGAGCCCGTCGTCGGTCTCTGCTCCCTCGAGCAAGCCGATGCAGCCGGTGACGACGGCAGCGCGTCCGCGCCGTTCGCACTCGGCTGTCACGCTCTGGAGGGGTGTCATTCCCCACGTGGCCGGCACTCGTCCAGCATGTCAGGTAAATACGCTTGCGGACGGCTTGAGCCGGTGATCGGATCGGACCGTGCCCGGCTACCTCACACCGTCAAGTGCCGGGCTGGATCGCCAGGCCAGCGGCACAGCCGAGGCCGGCTACCGGCTGTTATGACCGTGAACGTCGGGTCCCGCCGGGTCCTGGAGAAGACCGGGCCGTCGCTGGTGCGCACGTTCTTCGTGTGCTGGCCGGAGTACCCCGAGGGCGCCGAGCACGGCGACCTCGAGTACGCGATCAGCCGGCGGGACTGGCTGCGGCAGGCCTGAGGCTTACCAGCCGAGGTCGCGCAGGCGGTCGTCGGTGATGCCGAAGTGATGCGC
>DATKQH010000090.1:0-11746 GCA_035532775.1 Streptosporangiaceae bacterium | reverse complement strand
CGGCGACGCTGGCTCGTGACATCGCCCAGTTCGGGCGGCACGGATGGCAGCTCGACGGGCTGCGCGCGTTCGACGCGTTCCCGATGACCCACCACGTCGAGTGCCTGGCGATCCTGGTGCCGCCGGCCGGCTGAGGTCCGCCGCGCCGAATGCGGCAAGATGCCGGTATGCAACTGCGGATCTTCACCGAGCCCCAGCAGGGCGCCGACTATGCCACGCTGCTCAGGATCGCCAGGGCCACCGAGGACCTCGGCTTCGACGCGTTCTTCCGGTCCGACCACTACCTGAAGATGGGGCCGGGCAGCGGGCTGCCCGGCCCGACGGATGCCTGGATCACGCTGGCCGGCCTGGCCGTCCAGACGAGCCGGATCCGGCTGGGCACCCTGGTCTCGCCGGTGACCTTCCGCCCGCCCGGCCCGCTCGCCGTGTCCGTCGCGCAGGTCGACCAGATGAGCGGCGGCCGGGTCGAGCTCGGCCTCGGTACCGGCTGGTTCGACCGCGAGCACGCCGCGTACGGCTTGCCCTTCCCGCCGCTGGGCGAGCGGTTCTCGCTGCTGGAGGAGCAGCTTGCCGTCATCACGGGCCTGTGGACGACGCCGGTCGGTGAGACCTTCTCCTTCGACGGCAAGCACTACTCGGTCAGCGACTCGCCGGCTCTGCCCAAGCCCCGCCAGCAGCCGAAGCCGCCCATCGTCATCGGCGGCGGCGGGCAGAAGCGGACACCGCGGCTCGCGGCGGCCTACGCCAACGAGTACAACGCCGCCTTCGACGCCGTGGACGGGACACAGGCCGCGTTCGACCGGGTGCGGGCCGCGGTGCAGGCGGCTGGCCGGCCGGAGTCGTCGATGATCTACTCGGCGGCTCAGACGGTCTGCTGCGGGCGAGATGACGCGGAGATCGAGCGACGGGCAGCGGCGACCGGCAGCAACCTGGACGACCTCAGGCGCAGCGGGCTCGCCGGGACCCCCGGCGAGATCGTCGCGAAGATCGGGCAGTTCGCCGGGATCGGCGCGCATCGGATCTACCTTCAGGTCCTCGACCTGGACGACCTCGAGCACCTGGAACTGATCGCTGCCGAGGTCCTGCCAGCGGTCTGACGCGGGCCAGCGGCGCCCTGCGGTCCGCGGTGGCCCAGCAGCCCGCCCTGCGGTCTGCGGTGACTCAGCAGCCGCCCTGCGGTCCGGCGTAGCCGGGGCCGGACGCCGGCGCGTCGACCATGCCGACAGCGGGACGGGTGATCCCGCCGAAGTGCACGACGTACCAGACACCGCGCCAGGAGATCAGCGAGGCGATGCCGAACGAGCGGACCTGGCCGTGCAGACGGTAGACGACTCGCGGGTTGCCGACGTGCCAGTAGCCGGCCTTGTTGTAGCAGACGCCGGGGCCGATCCAGGCCGCCCCGGCTGACGGGACGATCACCCGGATCAGTCTCGCGGCTCTCGGGTCGGCCCCGAGCAGCCTGTGTGCCGCCTTCACGTCGACGCTGAAGTCCAGCCAGAGCCGGGACCGCCAGTCGGCGGCGGGGTCGTAGATGGCCTTGACCTGCTTGTAGGCATCCACGGGGAAGAACGCCGGCATGCCTAGCGACGGCCGGCCGGCCCGGACCGCGAGCCAGAGGTCGGTCACCATCGCGTGGAATGCTGGCCCGTGCGTCCGCGGCTTGGTCTGAGTCTGCGGCAGCCCGCCAGCACCCGGTGCGACGGGCAGCGGTCCACGGTGCGCCGGCGCCGACGATGGCGTCACTATCGGGGCCACCGAGTCGGAGCGGTGTCTCGGCGACACGGTATGCCCGGCTGCGCCGGACGACGTTCCGCAGCCCGGCAGAGCCATCAGCGCGATGCCTATGGCAGCCAGTTTTCCCCCATGATCACGGAGGATTTTCAGTCGTGCCGGTCGGCAGGCATCCGTGATCACGAGGACTGAGCATAGCGCCGGGTCCGGCGCGGCGGGCCGGGACCGCGGGCCGGGACCGCGGGCCGGGACGGCGGCGGGCGCCGGGCGCCCGCTGGCGGGACAATGGGGCGTGGCCGAGCGGGTGCTGATCACGATCAGGGTGCATCCCGGCGCGTCCCGCGCGAGGGTGGGCGGCTGGCATGCCGAGCCGGGGCACGAGCGGGTGCTCGGCGTCTGGGTGATGCAGCGGGCCGTCGACGGCAAGGCGACGCAGGCCGCGCTCGATGCCCTTGCTGACCGGCTCGGAGTGCGCCGGCGGACGGTCCGGCTGGTGACCGGCGCGCGGGCGCGGGTCAAGGTCGTCGAGATCTGCGACCCGCCCGCGAATCTCGCCGAGCGGCTGCGAGACGCGCCCTAGACGACAGGATGGGCTGAGCGCTCGCGGTCGCTGGCGACCGTGATGGTGACAGCGGTCAGGATGCCCGCGCCCGCGACCAGCCCGGCCGAGACGAAGAGCGCGTCGTGCAGCCCGGACTGGAACGCGGCGTACGTGGCGTGGATGACCTGGCGTACCAGCTGGCCCTGCCCGGCAGGAGCCTGTGCGGACGAGCCGCCGGCCGAGGGCTCCTGGCCGGTGAGCACGCCGTTGATCACGTACTCCCGGAGACCTTTGGAGAGTCCCAGCTTCGTGAGGCTTGCGGTGAGCGCCGTCTGCAGCTTCCCGATCACGATCGCGCCGAGGATGGCGACGCCCATCACCGCACCGACCTCGCGGCTGGTGTTGGTGGTCGACGCGGCCATGCCCGATCGCTCAGGCGGCACGGTCGCCAGCACGGAGGAAGTAATCGGAACCACGCAGGCGCCGATGCCGATCCCGGTCAGCGCGAGGGCGGCCGCCAGCGGCAGGTAGGGCGGATTCGGGCTGATCACCGCGTTGGTCCACAGCAGGCCGCCGGCGAACGCGGCGCAGCCAGCCACGATCGACCAGCGGACGCCGACCGATCCGGTCCACCGTCCCGCCAGCAGCGAGGCGAGAATCATCAGGATGGTCATCGGGAGGAAGACCGTGGCGATCTGGCCGCCGTTGTAGCCGGCCACTTCCTCCAGGAAGAGCGCGGTGAAGAAGAAGATCGCGAAGGTGGCGAAGTAGGCGCAGAAAGCCACGATGTTCGGGGTGGCGAACTGCGGTATCCGCAGGTACCGCAGGTCGAGCAGCGGACGCGGGGCACGGTTCTCCTGCCACACGAACGCCACCACGAAGACCGCGCTGACGCAGAGCAGGGCGATCACCTCAGCGGAGCCGAACCCGGAGCTCTCCGCGTCGATGACCCCGAAGATCAGGGCCGCGAGCGCTATCGCCCCGAACACGGCACCCGTCAGGTCGATCCGCTGGCCCGTGGGATCGGCGTTCTCCGGGATGACGATCACGGTCGCGACCAGCGCGATCAGGCCGAAGAGAACGTTGAACCAGAAGATCGAGGGCCAGCCCCACGCGTAGACCAGCGCACCGCCGACGACCGGGCCGAGCGCGAGCGCGGAGCCCGACACCGCGGCCCAGACGCCGAGCGCCCAGTTCCTGCTCGTGTATTCGGGGTAGATGTGGCGCAGCATGGACAACGTGCCGGGTTCGCTGGCGGCCGCACCGATGCCCATCACGGCCCGCCCGGCGATAACGATCGCGAGAGCCGCGGAGCCCGAGGTAATGAGTACCGAGGCGCCGGCCATCACCGCTCCGGCGATGAAGATGCAGATTCCGACCAGCATGACCTTCTTGCGGCCGAACTGGTCGCCGAGCGTCCCGAACGTCAGCATCGTGCTGGCGAAGGTCAGCGCGTACGCACCGACCACCCACTGGAGCGACGAGACGCCCGCTTGCAGCTGACTCTGGATACCGGCCAGCGCGACGCTCACGATCGTGATGTCGAGGAAGGTCAGGAACAGCACCAGGCACAGCGTCGCGAGCGCGGCAGACTGGCTGTTCTCGCTGAGGACTGCCTGCTCAGCGGGCGGAGAGGGAGCGCCGCTCACCGCCGCGGCCGCGGCCGCCGCCGACCCGGCGGGCGGGGTGCCGGCTGATCCCGCGTGCTCTGGCGGCGCATCGGCCATCTGGCTTTACTCCCAAGCGGCTACCGTCGAGCCGTGGAAAGCGCTCGGCAATTGGCTGGAGACGGTACGTTACGGTCACCGGGTTGTCAATGACCAGATTACGCCCTGACCTACCGTCTCGCACTCCCCGGTTTAGCTACCCCTTGCAGGCCGACGGCAGTCCGGAGCTCTTGCCGGCGTTTTCCAGCTTCAGCAAGCCGCAGAAGCTGACAAGCCCGACCTTCCAGACGCCGTCCTGGTAGACCGCGACGCCGTGCTGCCCAGGTAGCGCGGCCTGGCCGCCGACGTAGATGGAATACGTAACAGATGCCTGGTTCGTGCCAGTAAGCGTGACCTGGCTGACCTTTGACGTGGCAGAGGCCGCGAGCGGGTTCTTGGACTGCGCCTTGATCACCGCGGCGAGCACCTGGCCGTCCTGGAGAAGTGCGAGGCGGTGCGAGACCGTGGTCTTGGCGTTGAAGAAGGTGGCCCAGTTCGCCTTGATCGCCGAGACAGCGCCCTGGCCGGTCGCGGGTTCCGCGGACCCGCTGGCCGGTGCCGAGGACGACGGCTGAGTGGTTGCCGTGTGCGCGGGCGTACTGGTGTTACCTGACCCGCCGCTACTGCATGCGGCCAGTGCAAGCCCGATGGCTACGAGTAGTGATATCGACACTATGGGCGATTCGCGGAAATGCAGACGTTGCATAGCAACAGTGTGCCGCACAAACGGGGGCGTGAATCATGTTGTTGATGATTCGCCGGAGATTTTCCGCGGATCCGGCAGGCCGTTCCACGGGTCGTAGTCGACCTCGAGATTTTCCTGCTCAGGGCGCTGATCGGGCGGGATATTGCGCAGGTTCAGCCGGACCCGCGTCCAGGTCGACGACCGGTGCCCGACCTGGTCCTGGCTGACCTGGGCGGGCCTTAGCCGTGGAGTCTGCGTCGCCGGCTGCCGCAAAGTCTTCAGCTAGCACTGTCGGCGTGCTCGGCTAGCCCAGCGCCCCGCCCCGGACAGTTGTCGGTGCCGACTCCCGGGGCTTGCCGCGATCGCAGGCGGCACTGAGCCGGGCGAGTCCGGGGATCAGCGGCGGGCGAGCGCTTCGCGCATGCCCTGGTTGGCGAGGGCGTCGGCGCGCTCGTTGCCAGCGTCGCCGGCGTGACCCTTGACCCAGAGCCAGACCACGTGGTGCCGCTCGACGGCCGCCTCGAGCCGCTTCCAGAGGTCGGCGTTCTTGACCGGCTTCTTGTCCGCGGTCCGCCAGCCGTTCCGCTTCCAGTTCGCCAGCCAGGAGGTGATCCCGTTGCGCAGGTAGGAGCTGTCGGTATGCAGCCGCACCGTCGCCGGCCTGGTGAGGCTCTCCAGCGCCTGGATGGCGGCCATCAGCTCCATCCGGTTGTTCGTGGTGCCGGCGCTCTCGCCGCCGCAGATCTCCCTGGTGTGCGACCCGTACTTGAGCAGCGCGCCCCAGCCGCCCGGGCCCGGGTTGCCGCTGCACGCGCCGTCGGTGTAGATCTCGACCGCCGCCGCCTGGTCGTCCTGCTGCCGCGCCATCAGGCTAGCGCTGCCAGCCGGTCGGCGAGCGGCTCGAGTATCCGCGGAGTCGCCCGCAGGGGCAGGCCGACGACGGCCAGGTCGGCTCCGGCGTCGCGGTACTCGGCCGCGGACTTGATGGTCGCGTCGAGATCAGCCCCGGTGTCGGAGTCCAGCCGGATGTTCACCGAGCAGGTGATCTCGGCCGGATCCCGGCCGAACTCGGCGCAGTGCCCGAGCAGCGCATCCTTGAGGTCCAGCCAGTCTGCCGGGTCCTGCGTGATGGCGTTCCACTGCTGGGCCCACCGCGCGGCCGTCCGCAGGGTCCTCTTCTTACCCCGGCCGCCGATCACGATCGGCGGATGGGGACGCTGCACCGGCTTCGGCTCGCAGCGCGCGTCGGTGAGCCTGACGTAGCGTCCGTCGAAGGTCGTGGTGGTGTCGCTCAGCATCCTGACGATGGCCTCGACGCCTTCGTCGAAGCGGTCGAGCCGTTCCCGCATGGGCGGCAGGTCGATCCCGTAGGCGCCGCATTCCATCTGGTTCCAGCCGGCGCCGACCCCGAGCTCGAGCCGGCCGTCGGAGATGATGTCCACCGTGGCCGCCATGTTCGCCAGCACGGCGGGGTGTCGGTAGATCATGCCGCTGACCTGGCAGCCGATCCTGATCCGGCTCGTCGCCTCCGCCATGGCGGCGAGCATCGTCCAGCCCTCCAGGTTCGGGCCCGTGAGGTCACCGGTGAGCGGGTAGAAGTGGTCCCAGTTCCAGGCCGACTCGAAGAACTCGATCTGGTCCGCGGCCAGCCACACCTCGCGCATCTCGGCCCAGGTCTGGTGCTCGGGCCTCGTCTTGATCGCAAAGCGCATCGTCGTACCTCTCAGGCCGAGGTGCAAAGGGCTCATGTCAGTCCGGCCAGGAACTCACCCGGTGACAGGTCGATCGGCTGACGCCAATCCCGGCGGCTTGATCGGCTGCTGCCAATCCCGGCGGCACAGCCATGCTACTGGGCCCGGACTGCCGGGACGTGCGGGACCATGACGCGGCGCGGGCCTGCTTCGTGGCCGTCAGCGCCCGGGCAAGCTCAGGCTTTCGCGGCGATTCATTCATGAATGGGCCCGGATCTTAGCGATTCGGTTGCGACCGTTATCGGACAGATATATACAGAACCCTATGACTACAGAAATTAGCGTGTATGAACGTCTCGGCGGCTCCTTAGCCCTCCGGTCAGTTACGGAGGTGTTTTACCGCAAGGTACTGGCCGATGACCTGCTCGCACCGTACTTCGACGACGTCGATATGGACCGGCAGATCGCAAAGCAGGCGTCGTTTCTCACGATGGCTCTCGGTGGGCCAAACGAATACACCGGGGACGACCTGCGTTCCGCACACGCAGGAATGGCAGATCTGGACGACAAGCATTTCGACGGCGTCCTCGGGCATCTCGCCGACACGCTTCGGGAGTTCGGCGTCAGCGAGGCCGACGTGTCCGCCGTCGGCGCGGTTGCCGGAAGCGCCAGGGACGACGTCCTGAACCGCTGACCTCGCGATGCAGCTCACGTTCGAGGGCCGCGACTACGAACTCCGCCCCGGCGAATCCGTTCTCGATGCGATGGCCCGCCACGGCGTCGGTCTCCCCTCGGCCTGCCGGGTCGGTTCGTGTCAGGCCTGCATGATCCGCTCGGTGAGCGGCGACCCCGGCCCGGACGCACGCCGCGGGCTTAAGGCCACCTGGCTCGCTGCCGGGTATTTCCTCGCCTGCCTGGCCCGGCCATCCTCCGACCTGACCGTCGCCGAGCCCGGCGACGACGCCCACACCCCTGCCCGGCTGATCAGCGCCCGCCCGATCGGACCGGGTGTGCTTCGGGTCCTGGTGCGGCCCGATCACCGGCTGGATTACCAGCCCGGCCAGCATGTGACCCTGTCCAGAGCGGGCGGGATAACAAGGATCTACTCGATCGTCAGCCTGCCAGCTGAATCCGCGCGCACGGGAATCGAGCTGCACGTCCGCGTCTACCCGGCTGGCGCGATGAGCGGGTGGCTGGCGCGGGCCAGGCCGGCGACGCCGCTGATCCTGGGCAGCCCGGCAGGTGAGTGCTTCTACGTCCCCGGCAACTCCGCCGGCCCGCTGCTGCTGGCCGGCACCGGGACCGGGATCGCCCCGCTCCTGGCCGTCGCGAGGGCCGCCCTGGCGCACCATCACCGGGGGCCCGTCGTGCTCATCCACGGCGCGGCCAGGCCCGATGGCCTGTACCTGGGCAGGCAGTGCCCGCCCGCGCTGACAGCCGAGGCTGGCCTGTCCTGGCGGACCTGCCTGCTCTCCGACGGCGAGGACATCGCCGCCGCCGTCACCGCCCAGCTCGCGGCCCTGACGTGCCCTCCCGGCAGCGTCCGGGCCTATCTGTGCGGCGGCGCCCGGTCCGTCCGCCGGATGCGCCGGGCGCTCTTCATGGCGGGAATGTCACTGGCGGATATCTACGCCGACCAGTTCGTCCCCGCCGGATCGTGACGGACGCCAGCGGCTGAGCGCGAGCTCGTCCTTACCGGCCCAGATCGAACGGCCCGCCTGCCTCGGCCGATGTCTGCTCGATCGTGCGTGCCTCGCTGCGCTCCCACTCCGCGATGCTGCGCAGCATTCCCTCGGTGTAGGCGCGCAGATGCGTGCGGTAGACCTCGCCGAACGTCCGCAGGTAGGCGAGCTCTGCTTTCAGCGCGCTCCGGTCGGCCTCCATCTGGTTGGTTACCGGGGCGTTCAGCGTGGCGAGCGCTGCCTCGCGGGCCCTGGAGGTGGCCTCCTCGAGCACCAGGTCGGCATGCTGCTGCGCTTCGTTCAGTATCTCGTCGCGCCGGTTCCTGGCCTCCTCGGTGAGGCGGTGACTGTAAGCCTGCGCGTCGGCGACGTACCGGTCGGCGGTCAGCTGGGCGTTCGAGAGGATCCGCACCGCGTGCACGTGCGCGTCTTCCCGTCCGAACAGGACGCCGTCGTTGCTGCCCGCCTGCTTCATCCCGGTGATGATCCGCTTGCGGAGCCGCTCGACCTCGTTCCACAGCGAGACCTTCTCGTTCAGCAGCGTGACGATCTCGCGCTCTACCTCCTGCAGGAACGCCCGCACGTGGTCCTCGTCGAACCCGCGCCGCCCGAGCCTGGACAACGGGAAGGTGACGGCCTGCACCTCGTCAGGAGTCAGTCTCTTATCTTCTTGCTGCCACGCCACTGTCACGGCTCACTCCACCCGAAATCCTCGATGTGTATCTGACTTCGCGGCGTGCCTGCCGAGGTCAGCCGCGCGGCGGTGTCGCGCACCATTTCCGTGGGGCCAGCCAGGTAGGCATCGTGCCCCGACCAGTTCCCTGCGCGCATGACGACATCGGTCACGCTGCCCGACTCGCCGCGAGATCTGAGCTCTTTCGACACGGCGGGCACGACGGTCAGCCACTGGTACTCGGCGGCCATCTTCTCCAGGCTCGGCAGGTCGTAGAGTCCGTCCGCCGTCCGCGCGCAGAAGAAGAGCTGCACGCTCGGCGGTGCTCCCAGGCCGGCGACCTGCTCGATCATCGCCTTCAGCGGGGCCAGGCCGGTGCTGCCCGCGACCATGAGGATGTCGCGGCCGGAGGTGGGGTCGAGGGTCAGGACGCCGACCGGCGGGCCCAGCCGGAGCGATCCGCCCGTCTCCTGCCCGTAGGTGAGCGCCATGCTCACGGCGCCGCCGTCGATCAGCCGGATGTGGAACTCGAGCGTGCCGTCCTCGCGCGGGGCGTTCGCGATCGAGTAGTAGCGCCACAGGCGCGGCCGGTGCGGTGACTCGATCGCGACCGACTGGCCAGGCAGGAAGTCCAGCCGCGGCTCCGGCCGCACCTGGAGCACGCTGATGTCGAAGGCCTTGCGCTCGCAGGAGACGACAGTTCCCTGCCAGTACGCCGGCCGGACTGCCTCGTCTTCCTTGGCTGCCGCGATCATGGCGCTGGCGACCAGGCCGTAGGCATCCTTCCAGTCGGAGGCGAGCTCAGGCGTCCAGCTGTCTCCCGCGAAATGCGCGATAGTCGCTAGCAGGCTGTCGCCGACCGCGTCGTAGTGCTCGGCGATGGCCCCGAACTTCCGGTGGTCCCGCCCGAGGCCCTGCACGAAGGCGGCGAGGTCGTCCAGCCTGTCTACCTGGGCGACGATCTGAGCTAACGCGCCGAGAAGGTGCTCGCGCTGCGCCTTCATGGAGATGGGAAACAGATCCCGTACCTCGGGATGCTTGATGAAGAGGTCCGAATAGAAGAAGAGCGGAACTTCGTCTCCGTACATCGCGATCTGGGAGAAGCTGTCCTTTAGCCGCAGGACATCCACAAATTGCCTCCTCCCGAGAATGCCATTGCAAATACTCGTGAAACTTGCAGGCAGAGACATCGGTCAGCTGACGGATGTTTAAGCCGTGACCGTGCCCGGAGCGATCGCGGGCTAGGCGAGGAGGTCGTCGTCGGCCGGCTCGCCTGCTGACCATCGTGCATCTGATGAACCTCCCCGTCCTGGGCCAGGACATTATCCCGGCCAGATCCCGGCCATGGCGCCGGCCGTCCCGGCGCCGCCTACACTGGCGCGGTGACGTCCGAAGCCATCGGTCAGGAACTGGCCGGACCGGCCGGGGTCCTTCGCCGTGTCTTCGGCTACGACTCGTTCCGGGGAGCCCAGCAGGAGGTCATCGAGCACGTCATCGGCGGCGGCGACGCGCTCGTGCTGATGCCGACCGGCGGCGGCAAGTCGCTGTGCTACCAGATCCCCGCGCTGGTCCGGCCGGGCACGGGCGTGGTCATCTCGCCGCTGATCGCCCTGATGCAAGATCAGGTCGACGCGCTGCGGGCGCTCGGGGTCCGGGCCGGCTTCCTCAACTCGACCCAGGACGCTGGTCAGCGCCGGGCGATGGAGGCCGACTTCGGTGCCGGCGACCTGGACCTGCTGTACCTGGCGCCGGAGCGGCTGCGGGCCGAGCCGACGCTCCGGCTGCTGGAGCGCGGCGCGATCAGCCTGTTCGCGATCGACGAGGCGCACTGCGTCTCGCAGTGGGGTCACGACTTCCGGCCCGACTACCTCGCGCTGTCGGAGCTGCACGAGCGCTGGCCGTCGGTGCCGCGGATCGCGCTGACCGCCACCGCGACGAAGGCGACTCGCGCCGAGATCGCGGCCCGGCTGAACCTGGAGTCGGCCCGGCATTTCGTGGCCAGCTTCGACCGGCCGAATATCAGGTACCGGATCGAGCCGAAGGCCGAGCCGCTGCGGCAGCTGCTGACGCTGCTGCGGACCGAGCATCCAGGTGACGCGGGCATCGTGTACTGCCTGTCCCGCGCGTCGGTGGAGAAGACAGCCGCCTTCCTGGAGCGCAACGGGATCCCGGCGCTGCCCTATCACGCCGGCCTTGACGGCCGGACCCGGACCGCGAACCAGGCCAGGTTCCTGCGTGAGGACGGCCTGGTCATGGTCGCGACGATCGCGTTCGGGATGGGCATCGACAAGCCCGATGTCAGGTTCGTCGCGCACCTGGATCTGCCGAAGTCCGTGGAGGGCTATTACCAGGAGACCGGCCGGGCCGGGCGGGACGGCCGGCCGGCCACCGCTTGGCTCGGCTACGGGCTGGCCGATGTGGTGCTGCAGCGCAGGCTGATCGACGGCTCCGAAGGCGACCTCGCGCATCGCCGGCGGCTCTCCGCTCACCTGGACGCGATGCTCGCGCTGTGCGAGACCGTCGAATGCCGCCGTGCCCAGCTGCTCGGCTACTTCGGCGAGCCCGCCGAGCCGTGCGGCAACTGCGACACCTGCCTGTCGCCCGCCCAGACGTGGGATGGCACGATCGCGGCCCAGAAACTGCTGTCCGCGGTGCTGCGGCTGCACCGGGAGCGGCGTCAGCGGTTCGGGGCCGGCCAGGTCATCGACATCCTGCTCGGCCGGAAGACGCCGAAGGTGATCGAGAACGACCACGCGTCGATGACCGTGTTCGGGATCGGCGATGAGCTGACCGAGAAGGAGTGGCGCGGCGTCGTCCGGCAGCTGCTGGCCCAGGGTCTGCTGGCGGTGCAGGGCGACTACGGCACGCTGGTGCTGACCGAGGCCAGCGGCACCGTGCTGGCCGGCCAGCGGCAGGTCCTGCTGCGGCACGAGCCGGCCCCCGCCGCGCGGGCGGCCAGGGTGAGCCGGGCCGCCAGGTCGGCCGACGCGGCAGCTGAGCTGCCCGCGGCGGCGGCCGGCGTCTTCGAGCGGCTGAG
>DATKQH010000089.1:0-2372 GCA_035532775.1 Streptosporangiaceae bacterium | reverse complement strand
GAGGCAGCGCGCGGCGACACGACTCGGTTCAAAGTGCGGACGGATCACCAGCGTGCGGATCTTGCTCCGCTCCCTACCGCTCATCGGTGCCTCCTGGCTCGTGCTGCTCCGGGCGCGCTGCGCGCGAGTCGGTCTGCAGCGCGCCCCCTGGAATCCCTCGCCGTAGCCAGGCCGCAGGTCCGTCCGCGGGATGGCTTGCACCCATTCCAGCATGGGGTTTGCCATGTTGTAGGTGGGGTGATCACCCCACCTTGCGGCGTACCCGCGGTGGTGGGAAACAGCGTCGGGCCGTCCATGACGCCGGCGCGCAGCCATCCGCGGATGGCCCGCCGCAGGGCCGGGAAGGTCCCGAGCTTGCGCAATAGCGCCTGGTGGTCGATGCGGTCGAAGCACTTCACGATATCGGCATCCAGCACGTACTTCGGCTTGCGGCAGATACCCTGAAAGATCGCTTCGATCGCGTCGTGGCCGGAGCGGCCCGGGCGGAACCCGTAGCTGTTCGGCTCGAAGCGAGCCTCCCATTCGGGCTCCAGGGCGAGCTTGGCCAGGGCTTGCACCGCCCGATCGTGCATCGTTGGGATACCGAGCGGGCGGCACTCCGTCGTGCCGGGCTTGGGGATCCAGACCCGGCGCGTCGGACGCGGTTTGACCGCCAGGGAGAGGCGGTTGGCCAGGCGGAGCCGCTCGGGTGGGGTCAGCGCTTTCACGCCATCCACACCCGCGGTCCGCTTTCCCTGGTTGTCCTGCGTCACCCGGCGGACGGCCAGGCATTTCGCCGCCCGGGAGCGCATCAGAAGTCGTTGGAGGCGGTGGACTGTCTTGACATCGCCGGGCTCGGTAGATCCGCTGTTGGAGCTTGAACACCTGCCGCTCGAAGCGCTTCCAGGGCAGGGTATTCCATCCATCCATCGGCGGTGTGGCCGTGGTCATAGCGTCTGGACTCCTACTGGTGGGTCTACCATCCACACTGTCGGGCCCCGGTCAGCGTATCCCGGGCATTTCCCCGGGCTTTAGCTTCAGGGGCCATCCTGCCGGCCGGGCGCTTGCGGTGGACACCTGCTCCCGCGCGCGTGCGGGAGAGCGCCCGGCCATGCCCGCGTTCCTGCTGTCCGTTTTGCGTAGCCGTAGGGTCGTCCTCTCCACCGGGTTTTGTGGGCGTGAGTGCTGGTCAGATTCGAGACTGCCAGCCCCGATCCTTCCCCGTTTTGGGGCAGGCCGATAATCCACGTAGGCCTGTCTGCAGCTGACGATGGGTCAACGGACGTTCGCTCACGCTACCCCTAGCTACCTGCTCCCGGCGGCCTGCCCGGTGGATTCGGGCGGTGGCCGGTTTTCTCCCCGCTTCAGGGATTGATGGTCAGTCGCTACCCTGGGGGAGACGCGGTTCGCCGCTCACGTCGGCGGTGGGGAATTGCGCCCCACATCGGACAGCAAGTTGTCTAGGTCGGAGGGATCCTCCGACCTAGCCTTCCATCCCCGAGCATGGCTGCTCCTTTCGGAAGAACGGGTCGCACTCGAGCTCGCTGCCGGGCGGGACGTGTGGCCGGAGCAGCTCGGCGGGCGCGCGGTAGTTGGCGAGCACCAGGTCCGCCCAGCGCGCGGTCAGGAACGGGCGGGCCATCCGGCCTCTCCTGGTTGGCAGACCGGCCGGATGTTCGCGCCGGCCCACGGACCAGTGCCGGCTCGCCGGCCCCTGTGCGTGTTATGTCTATGCCGCCGTACGACCCGTGCCACAGTGCTCAGTCGTCGCTGCCGCCGGCGGGCACCTCGGCGAGCGGGGCGACGGGCGCGGTGCAGAACGCGCAGCGATGCGCGGCGAGCGGGATCACGCTCAGGCACTCTGGGCATTGACGGGTCGTTGGCTCCGCCGGAGCCTTGCCGCGCTCTCGGCGGGCGGCCGCGGCGTTCATCGGCACGACGACCACGAAATAGATCACGGCGGCGATGATCAGGAAAGCGATGACCGCGTTGATGAAGTCGCCGAAGAGGAAGCGCGAGTTGTTGATCGTGAACGTGAGGGCCGAGAAGTCGGGCTTCCCGCCGACTGCGGCGATGATCGGTGTGATCAGGTCCTTGACGAACGCCGTGATCACCGCGCCGAAGGCAGCGCCGATCACGACCGCGACGGCCAGGTCGATGACGTTGCCGCGCAGGATGAAATCCCGGAACCCCTTGAGCATAGCGCACCTCCACTCGGGCCGCGGACCATGGCACACCCACGCGGATCGCGCGAGCCACCTGCGCGCAGCGTAGGCGACAGCACGTATCACCCGCGACAGCAGTATCGCCGCAGGCGTCAAAGCGGCGCAAGCATGCGACGCGCGACGACTCCCGTGGCGGCCCCGCGCCGCACCATCGAGACCTTCGGCGCC
>DATKQH010000088.1:0-6356 GCA_035532775.1 Streptosporangiaceae bacterium | reverse complement strand
GGGCGGTTGCTGACTCCCTTAATGACCGGCCCCGTGCTATACTCGGATTCCGTAAGCCAAGCGAAGTGTTCGCGGAGCTAATGCTTCAGGAAGCCGTGACTCCACCGGCCTGAATTGCTTCGATCACTTGAGACCGCCATGTCTTGCCTCAGCCCGATCCGGAAGAAGTGCGCTCATCAGTCAACGCGAAGGCCACTCACTACGCGGCTGGCGACGTGATCGACGGGCGATTCGAGGTGCTCAACGTCCTCGGCCAGGGCGGGTTCTCCCGGGTGTACCGCGTGCGCGATGAGCTTGAGAGCGAGGAACGAGCGCTCAAGCTGTTCGAAAGTGCCGCAGGCTACGACGCGGTGCGCCGGGAGATCGGCGCCCTTCGGAAAGTCGATCATCCCAACGTCGTCAAGGTCTACTGGGCCGGAAAAACTCAGGCCGGCGACTGGTACCTCATCACCGAATACATCGACGGGGAATCCCTCGATGAGTACGTGAGCGGCGCAAGGCGCCTCCGCGACCGGGAAGCCATCGACGTCGCGATGGACATCCTCGATGCCCTCGTGGCCATCCATCCAGACGCGGCACGGATCGGCGAACTCGAAGAGAAGGGCCGCGATAGTCAGCTATCCGAAACCGAATACGCGGAGCTGATGGAGCTGCGCGACAAAGGACTCGTCCATCGCGACATCAAACCGCTCAACATAATCCTCACGCGCACGGGGGCCAAGCTTCTTGACTTCAACATCGCATCGCGCGTGGGCGATGTGGTTCATACCGTTTCCGGCACCCCGCCCTACCAGCCGCCGGACGCCAATCTCACCCGCTGGGACGTATCGCCGGACCTGTTCGCAGTAGGGGTCGTGCTCTATGAGCTGCTCTGCGACGGCAACCATCCTTACCCAGGACGACAGCCAATGGCAGGGGAACGGCCCGCTGATGCGCTAGCCCTCCGCCCGGACCTGTCGCCGCAGCTAGCACAGTTCCTTCAGAAAGCCTGCGCTCCATACCGTGAGGAGCGGTTCGGAAGTGCTCGCGAGATGCGCGACGCCCTGTCAGAGATCCGAGCATCTCGGACAACCTGATAGCAGCGCAGTTCCGCACCTCGGCGCGGCGTGGTGGATCACGTGGCGTCAGTCACTGCCTCAGCCACCGCGTCGGCCTTCGTCAGGCCCGGCAGAACGATTGCGGCTCCGGGCGTGGCGAAGCTCGGCGACGGTGCTCTTGTGGGTGGCGACTGAGGCGATGCGGGCGCCGCCGTCGCGGGCAGCGGCAACGTCGGACGGCGTGTCCCCGATAAGCACGGTGCTGTGGGCGTCGAAGCGGGTCCGGTGCTTGTCCCGGGCGCGTCGCTGGGCGATGCGGACCAGGTTCGCGCGGTCCGGTCATCGGATCCGTAGGCACCGACGTCCAGGTCAAGCCAGGCGGTTAGGCCGAATGCCTCCAGCTTGATGACGGCGACGGCGCGCAGGTTACCGGTGAGCACCGACTGGACGATCCCGCCGGCGCTGGCCAGGGCGGTGATGGCCGCGGCGGCGCCCGGTATCGCCCGGCCTCGTGCGGCCAGTTCGCTTATCCGCATCCGGTACCTATCGGCCAGGACTTGCGCGTAACGGGCCAGCAGCTCCCGGTCTACGGGATGGTGTGAAAGTTCGGCCGTTTCCCGGAATATGGCTGGCTCGGTCCGCCCGGTCACCTCTGCCGCGTGCACGAGCTTGTGGCCGGTTGCCTGCTCGAAACCCTCGCGGAACAATTCGCCGCCCACGCCCCGGGTCTCGATCAGGGTGTGGTCGACGTCCCACAGCACCAGTGTCCGCGCCATTTGCCCATCCACCATTCCATGATCGGACGTCATGGTGCCGCCGTACGCTGAGCGTGTGGATAGCCAGCCCGATATCCCGATCGGCGAGCGCATCCGGTTCCACCGCCAGGCGCAGAAGACGCCGCACCGACCTTTCCCTGGTCGTGGCCGACCGGGGCTCAGGGCGGCGCGGCACCGTAGCGGCGCTGCTCCGAGAGCGGGAGGCGCGGTACGTGCGCCCGGCGAACGTAATAGCAGAACACGCCGGGGCCGGTTAGCGCCTGGTGGGCATTTGGCCTCGCTGTTGAAGAACCCGGCTAGGAAATGCGGGTTAAGCACATCCGGGTCGCATATCAGCAGATTCCGGTCGGCGGTGGGCTCGCCTCGCTAGACGCGGATCCGGGTCGAGCACCGACACCATGACATCTCCGGGCTGTGCCCGCCGCAGTCCACCCCATGGGCGGCTACGGCGGGGCTTCCTGCGGCTCTGCGGTACATGGAGCTACATGTAATAGGCGTAGCGGCCTTGTGGGCGGTCGTGCGGGCCGAGGTGTCGCAGGATTTCCCCGACCCTGTCCGCGGTTCGTATAGTGATCGGCTGGCGGCCGTCGAGCTGGGTCTGGTTCCAGTTCATCTTGGTCAGGGCGAGCAGCTCGTCGGCGAGGTACTCAGGGCTGGATTCGGTCTCGACGAGCCGGAACGGCAGCGGGGACGGGATGTACATGCCGGGGTAGGTGCCGTAGAACGGGACGCTGCCGCGGGTGTAGAGGATGTGCCGCCGGTCATCGACGCTTAGCAGGGTTCCGCGCAGCGGCGGGTGCGCGGCGGAGCGGAAGAGCCGGACGGGGTCGTCGGCGGGCAGCCAGAGCATTTCCAGCATGTCGACATCGGCGTTGTCGGCGGCGGCGCGGAAGCCGGTGATCTCGTCGTTGGTATAGGACGAGGTCTTGTGGAGCACGACGCGGGCGGGCAGGTGGCGGTGCTCGCTGCGGTACCGGCTGAGCGCGTCGGTGAGCAGGGCCTGTGCGTCGCCGGAGGTGAGGTGGGGCTGCCGGTCGTGGCGGGAGATCTTGGCCGGCGCGCCGCGGACGATGACGCCGTCGCCGAGCTGGTCGAAGACCTGGGCGACGCTGGTCTGCAGGGTCTCGTGGTCGATGCTGCGGTAGAACGTGATCCCGACGTAGCAGTTGTCGAGGCTGGCCGGATCGCGCGGCAGGCGCCACGGTATGCCGCCGGCCTTGTAGTACAGGGCGGTGTGCAGGTTCCAGGCCCGGGTGGCCTCGTCTTGCAGGCGGGGCTTGTCCTGGCCTGCTGGTGTGAAAGCCGGGTCCCAGGTGGTGCGGCGGATGATCTGGATGGGCCGGCTGTAGCGCATGGCCGTGGCCTTGAGCAGTGCCCGGAAGTCGTCCGCTGGCTCTTCGGGCGGGAGCTTCTTCCACGGAGCGGCGGGGTCGACCTCGGGTTCGGCGGCCTCGGGCAGCGTCTCGGGGCGGGCGATGATCACGACGTTGCAGCCGGGTTCTTCGTCGAGCAGCTCAAGCTCGGCGGCGTACAGCTCGACGGCGGCGCGGACGGCGTCGTGCGGCTTGAGGCCGGCCAGCCGCCGGATGTCCCGGTCGCGGATGTGGCGTTCGAGCCGGGAATCCCACACCAGGGTGGAGCGGAATCCGGCGCTGGTGTCGAATCCTGGGAACGGCACGAACAGATGGCCCAGGCGGCTGTCCTTGGCCTCGATGGGGAGCCGGCACTTGTCCAGCCAGGCGCGCAGGCCCTGGACGGAGGCGGGGGTTCCCACGATGCCGGCCCGGATGGTGCGCAGCGCGGTGCTGGTCGCGTCGATCGGCCCGTAGTCCCAGATCCCGTGGCGGGGGTCGACGTGCCGCGCGTTGCCCGCGAACTCCAGCAGCGGCTCTTTGCGCACGGCCAGCTTCATGCTTCCACCTCGAACAGCCGTAGTTCATCGCCGGGGCCGTCATTCTCGGTGTCCTGGTCAAGGTCACTGTCGGGGGCGGCCCTGGGGTCGGCGAGCCACACGGCATCATTGATGGCCCGGTCCGCGGTCAAGGTCATCACGTCGCCGTAACTGAGGATCGTCTCGCGCGGGTCCAGGACGCCGTCGTCGCCGTGCAGGTAGGCCGCCCACATCCGGGTCAGGTGATACACAGCGGGGTTGCGCTCACGCTGCTTGATACCCGTGAGCAGCTCCGACAGGTACAGCGAGTCCCGGTGCCCGTCGCGGGTGTAGTGGTAGGTGGGGGTCAGCGCGCACAGCCACTGACGGTCAACCTGCAGGAACTGCCACTCCAGCGCGGCGTGCTGGCAGTAACTGATCTCGTCTGGCGCGTTCTTCTTCGGCTTGGGGTTGAACACGAGCTTCTGCCGTCCGCTGGCGCTGCGGATCCTGCGCGGGGTGAGATCCTCGGTGGCCCGGAAATAAAGGACCTTGCGGCCCGGATGCCAGTCACAGTCGGCGGTGACATCCTGGCGAAGCGCGTTGTTAAGGAGGTTAACGAGGCGCTGCCGCGCGGGTTCGGCGGCGCAGTCGGTGGTGTCGATCGCATCCGTGGTGCCCGTGACGGAGCTGGCCAGGGCAGTCTCGTGCGGAGGCAGCCACGAGTACAGCCGCCCGTCGCGCACTAGGAAGTCGTCGCGGACCTCACCACCGGCGTCCCCCTGCCGTTCGTACACCTCCCGCGCACGCCGCAGCGGCGTGGCCGTGCTGAACAGCACGCCCGGGATGGTGACGGTGAGCAGATTGCTGGTCAGCGTCTCGTCGCGGTACTCTGCGGCGGTCACGTGGGCGCGGCCATGCGGGTCGGCCAGATTCAGCAGCCGGTGCGCGGCGTCAGTGTCGAACCGCTGGGTCCGCTTGTCGAAGTCGATCCGGCCCGAGGCCCGGTGCGCGGGATCGCTGAACCAGCCCTGGACATGCATCCACCACGCCTCGCCCGTCTGCGGGTGGGAACAGATCAGCAGCACCGGGACATCGGCGCTCATCCAGTAGGCGACATCGGCCTGCTTGCACAGGAAATGGAACGACCGGTCATTCTCGCCGGGGAACCGTCTGTCACTGGCCTTGCTCTGGATCAGGATCAGCCGGTTGGCGACCTCGCCGGTGACCGGGTTGCGCAGCTCGATCTCCCCGTCGATCCCGGCATCGGTCTTGCGCTCGTGCCAGGTGAACCCCATCTTGTTGACCAGCTGGTGGATCAGCGCGATACCGCCGTCACCGATCTGCGCGCTGGCGTCGATCTTCTTCAGCAGAAACTCCTCATGCGGCGATAGCGATCTGAACGGCGGCCGTCCCCGTGCCGTGCCACGCAACCCGGTCTGCACGTCGCGCACCCAGCAGCCCCGCACGTGCTACTTCGTCACCCTACGCGCAGGCACCGACATTGCTGGCCTGGCGCGCTACCGCGCTCCCCTCACAGAGCATGGTCGTTTCGTGCCCCTCCGCGGATCATGTGGCCGGGTCAGATCGCCCAGGGGAGACCCAGCCCTTTACGCGCCGCCCCGGCCTCGGACCGCGACGGCTCTGCACCGCACGGAGAGGGGCACCTGGTAGCAGCCCGTCAGGCGGGGTGGGGAAGCGCAGCCGGTCAGCATGTCGGCCGACAGGTCCGGCTCGTTACCTGTACGCCATATTCGAGTGCCGCTGCGCGGCTCTCATCCTGCGGCTGGTCGTCTGGATAGGCTCTGCGGAGGCCATGGGAGGATCGGTGAGTGGGCAAGGCAGCGCGGCGCCGCCGCCAGGACATGGGAAAGCAGCGCAACCCTGCGGTAGGCAGCCGCGGGGCTGATGGCACCGGTCAGGAAGATGACCCGAGGGGCAGGGCGGAAGCGGCCATCACGCGGCTGGTGCGGGGGAACCCGCCGGGCAAGGTCAGCCTGGCGGGCGCCTACGCGCTCGGCTACGCGGCGCTGGGCATGGCGCAGATGGAGGGGGATCAGCCGCAGTGGTATCCGGAGCTGGACCCGCTGGACACGCTGTTCCTGGGGACTGCCTGGCCCGGGGAGTTCAGGGACGGGTATGAGTTCGCCAACGCTCTGGCGGCGTGGCTGCGGCTGATGCGGGGCACCGTTCACTGGAAGGCCATCGAGCGCTTTGTCCGGGAGGTGCTCGCCGCCAGCGCCGACCATGATCTTCCGGTCGATGAGGGCGAGCTGATGCTGCTGCTGGCGGGACGGCTGGAGGCGGCGGGCCTGGACCAGCGCAAGATCCCTCGCAGCCTGCTGCCCGGCACCGCGCTGGCCTCCGCTCGCCTCGCCTGCGGTCCGCGATACGATGCCACGCTCCCGGCCCCGCCACCGGACGCCGCCGGCCGCGCCGCCGGCCTGTGGGCGGCCACCGAGACCGGGTTGCCGGATGACGGCACGGCGCAGGACGCGCTTCGGGAGGGCCTGCACTTGCTCGGCGGTGCTGGCCGTTCCAGGTGTATTCCCAGCCCAGGTGCGGCTGGCCCGCCAGCAGGCGTGCCCGGGGCGGGCGCAGCAGCCCGGTCAGGTGCCCCCACAGCGCTGCGGCGCCGTCCGGGTCGGCCTGCGGCGGGGAAAGGATCGTGAC
>DATKQH010000087.1:0-5845 GCA_035532775.1 Streptosporangiaceae bacterium | reverse complement strand
GAGATAGAACCGCTCAGCACCGTCCACGGGCCCGCTCACTACTGGCGTGCACTGGAACCCGTCGAGCTGCTGCAATCGGCGGGCCGCTGGGCCAGCGCGACGGAGATGGCCCGGGCCGTGCAGGAGAGACAGCCGCCGGGTGAGGAAGGGGCGCGCGGCCGGCGTCTCGCCAGCGCCATCCTTCGTGGTGGCGAGCTGGCCCAGGCCCTCGCAGGAGGATCTACGCCCGGGACTGACTTGGCTGCTGGCACCGATGCCGTGAACGCGGCGGTGACCGCCATCGAAACGTCGTCCCCTGATGGTGCACGGGACGGCGCGCTCCGCTCTACGCTTGACAGCCTGCGAGCGCTGGCAGCCGCGCCCGCCCTCCTGCTGGCCCCGGCGCCGCCCGACCCAGCATCTATGGCGGATGAACTCGACCACGCGGCCAGCCTTCTGCTCAGCGTCCCAACAGCTCACGCCTCCGGCACCCAGCGGACGTGGATTGCCAAATCCTGGCAGATCGCGGCTGTTCTGTTCCGCTACGACGCCGCGGTCCGCACGCTCAGCGGCGATACCCCGGCTCTGCTGAGTGCGGCCCAGCGGAACGCGCAGGTGCTCTTCACAGAGGTCGCCGGCGCCGAGGACGCCCCGGACCACGGTGGTCTCATCGCGTTCCTGACCGCTGTGCAGGAGGTCGCCGACCCGGGCGCGGTCCAGGCGGCCTTGGAAGGGCTTGCACGCGTTCCTCCGCCTGTCTCACTCGTCGGCACCAGCCTCCTCCCGCAGTGGGGCCCGACACCTCCCGAGCCCGAGCCGGAGGATGTCCCCCGAGCGGTCTGTGTCGCCACCATGCGCGGGGTACCGGTGACCGACATCCTCGTTGTCCGGCCCCACGAGCTGTACACCCTCGGCGTGACTGTCCGCCTCATCGCAGTCCCGGAATGGGCTGAGCGGTGCGTCGTCGAGCCGGTCAGCACGCTCGGCCGGGACGCGCTTGCCCTACCTCGATACGAGGTGCAGCTTGGCGACGGCACCACCGATGAGTTCGGCATCACGCTCACCGCCGAAGGGCCATTGCACTGCGCAGTCGAGCAGCCGATTCTTGCCCCCGCCGTGGACTGCCCAATCCAGGTCCGGCTCACGGGGAACGGGCACGATCAGGTCATCGAGGCCGCGGGGATGCGCCGGCTCCAGCTGCGCCCCTTCGACCCGAGCCGCGACAAGCTCACCGAACACGTACAGACCGACGCCCGCCTCCTGGCCATGTTCGGCGCCCTCGACGCGCCCGATTTCGATACCGAGGACGCCCGTGCCTTCTGCCGCCTGTACGCCGCCTGCGTACGGGCCGCCCAGGTCATCATGTTCCAGAAGACCTTCATGCGCGGCTCAAGGGTGACCGAAGCCGAGTTCCATAACGAACTTGAGCGGCTGCTCCGCGCCGATCCTGAACTGCAGGGCCGCCTGACCCGCCGCGACGCCGTCGCGGGAGGCTTCGATGATCTTCTTCACGACGACGTCATCGCTGAACTCAAGGTTTCCCGGGGTGCGCCCGTCACCGTGGAGGACTGCGCCCGCTACCTTGGCCAGCCGGCCCAGTATGGAGTCGGCCGCGGGAGCCAGCTCTCGGTGCTCGTTGTCTTCGACCACGGTCGCAAGGAGGCACCACCCGGCGTTATCGACAACTACATCGACTGGCTCAAGCCACGGCTGTACGGCCTCGACGACCCGAAGTACCCATCGCTGGTCGGCGTGCTGATCGTCAACACCAACCTGCCCCTCCCCAGCGGGTGGCGCCGCCGCGTCGAAACCGAGCCGGTGGACAACGGCGCGCCCCTGACTCAGTGATACCGGAGCGCCGACATTCTCGGGCCCCTGCGCGGCAGACTCGGAACACCGTGCTCAGGCGGCCCTGTCACGGCGGTTCTGGGCTGGAAGGCGACCACACTGGGACCATGCCTGTGACCGCGCGGCCCGATGACTGGTCGCCCGCTGACAACCCCTACGCGATCGCCTTGTCGGAGACGCAATGGAGCCTGTGGACGGTGCAGGGGCCTGGTACCGGGGAAGAACAGCTCCGCGGGTTCTTCGGCGACTCCGCATAACGCCGGCCCGGCCCGGATACGTCGTGGTGCTGGGTACCCTTTCGCGGGTGACCCGACCCTCGTCGTCCGCCCTGGACAGTGGGTTCCGCGACCCGTTCACCGGTCACCTGCCCGGGTACCTCGCCGAGAATGAGCGGACCTCACCCGGCCTGCCGGATCCGGACATGTACAACAGGTTCCTCATGGAACACTGGCAGGCACTGCTCGATAGCGACGACTCCCGCGACGAGAGACTGCTCCAGGGGTTCCTGGAGCGGCATCCGTCGCTGCTGCCCGGCCCGTACAGCGTGGACGGCGATTCCGGGCACTCGGCGTTCCCGCTCGCGGTGATCTCCAAGCCGAAGCTGCCCGGCCTGAGCGACCGGGAGCCGGACTTCATGTGGCTCGCGAGCGACAGCGGGTCGCTGTACCCGGTCCTGATCGAGATCGAGACCCCGCACAAAGCCTGGTTCTACGGTGACCGCGCGGAGATCCACAGCGACTTCACCCACGCGTACGGCCAGCTGGCGGAGTGGCGCGCATGGTTCGGCCGCGGTTACAACCGCACCGCGTTCCTGGAGTACTACGACGTCCCGCCGATGCTGGCGCGGCGCCAGCTCGCTCCCAGGTACGTGCTGATCCACGGCCGCCGGGAGAACTTCGAGTCCGTCTCGCGCCGACGCGAGAAACGCGCCGAACTGGCCCGGCCCGATGAGCGGCTGATGTCCTTCGACCGGCTCACGCCCGCGAAGAACAGCGTCCTGTTCTCCGCCGTCCGCAAGGGACAGGACGGCTACCGGGTGGTCTCGGTGCCGCCCAGTCTCACCCTGTTCAATACCGGCTCGCAATACCAGCTTGTGTCCGGGTGGGAGGCGGCGCTCGACGGCTGTCCCGACATGGCCGCCGGCCGGCGTGACTACCTGAAGGAGCAGCTCGATCTGCTAACCCGCAACCCCGACGCGTACGTCACGACCACGGGAACCTTCCGCACCCGCCGCCCGCGGTGGCTCTGACGCCCAGCGCCGTACCCCGGCCGGCGTCGGTAGCGACCCAGGGACCCGGGCAGGCGCTCGGGTCCAGCCCGGCTGGCGCCTTCTCTCGCGGAAGGGCAGGCCGACGGCGAGAGCGGCTGGCGGCCCTAAACACTGGCAGCAGGCCCGCGTACAGTGGCGCTGTCCAGGCGGCGATGCAGCATGGACGCGAGGGTAAGCATGTCAAGGGCGTCTTTCCGTGATGTGCTCCAGAGCACCTTCGGCGCATGCGCGGCCGGATTGCGGAACGTGCTGAAAAGCCCCTTCAGCAGGGTCGCAATACCTGTCTGCTCCGAGCGTTCCCACTCGGTGACCAGATCGTTGAACACGACCCGCGGCCCTGAACTCATTGAGCAGGTCGCATCCACTAGCGGTGTTCCGTCTCCGGTCACGCCGGTCAGAGTCCGCAGCTTATCCGCCACGCTCTTGGACGCTTCCAGCACGGCGTGGAAGTAATTCTGCTCAAGCAGCTCAGCGCGGCAGAAGAGCAGCACGTCGGAATGGACATCTCGCCGTGATAGCTCGGATCGGAGGTCATCGGCGCGGCGCTGGGCTTCGCTGAGCGTTGCCGCGGGCTTGGCGCGTGCCAGCTTCCCGCCCTCCAGGACCTGATAGCCACTCAGCAGCAGCCGCTCGTTCAGGCGCGCGCGGATCTCGTTGAACCGTGCCGGGGACTCAAAGCGGACCGGTGCCATCACGTCGGTAACGAGCCGCAAGAGCGGCCGCCCGTCCCCTTGCCGGTTCTGCCGCTCCGCCACCGCGTTGAACAAGCGCTTCCATTTGGTGGCCTGTTGAGATCCGGGCGGCTCAGCGATCTTGAGCACAGCAATAAGGTTCGGGATCTCAGACCCGGTCACGGCATCAGCGAGCACCTTGCAGACCTGCTCAGCCACCGATGCCGAGAAGGCTGGCGGCGGCGCGGCGGTCTGTGTCATGGCTGGCATTATCCCGCTGATCGTCCTATCTGGAGGCGCTCTGTCGCCCGGTTGAAGATCGGACGGGTCGTCGATCTACCTGATGAGGCGGCGCAGGAGAAGCTAGTCGAGGTCGGGGTCGGCTGGTCCCGTGAATCCGAAGTCTTCGGTCATCCTGAGCATCGCATCATCTACGAGCCCGGCGATGCGGCCTTTCGGCAGGCCGAGGGGCGTGGTGATGCCGATGGAGAGATCACCCAGATGCTGCTGGCGGGGTTGCCCGTATCGAGTCAGGTCGATCATGTCCAGGGTTCGGAGCGTGCGGTCGTGGCCGCTTGTTTCGGGATGCTCGTTCTGGATGTACAGCTCCAGCCTCGGAGCGCCGCCGGGCGGGAGCCCGGCCGGCAGGGCAGTCACGAGCATGGGCAGGATCATCGTCGTGACGTGCCATGCCTGGGCGAAGAATCGCGTGAGCTCGTCAGGGGCAGCCCGCAGGTCCGGCGGGATCGGCGCGGGTCTGGCCTGGCCGGACGCCGGTTCGGGCCGGATCGCCTCGAAGCTGATCCGCAGGTCCGCGATGCAGGAAAGCGCGTCGGAGTAGGACCCCGGTAGTGAGAACCATGCGGAGCCGAGAATCGCGAGCTTGCCGGCGGCTCCGGTGATGGGTATCTGGTAGCCGGCGAACCGGCTGTTGTTATGCCCGACCGGCTCTGGCGTCTCCGCCCAGTCGGCACGGCTCGCAGGCAGCCCGTAGCGCTCCGCCAGGGCCAGGATGAACCGGTCGAGGCCCTCCGTACGCAAGGCTGCCAGCATCAGGGCTCGCCCGGCGTTGGTAACCCGCAGTTCGCCGGCGCCGGCGACCGGTATCTGGGCGGCGACGCGGAGCCGGAGGTCCATCTGCCCATCGCGGCTACCCCAGGAGTCCCTGTCCCTGCAAGCCTGGCTGTCGAACGCGACGTCAGGCTGCCATGTCCACTGGTCCGGCTCAGCGCGGACCAGCCTTCCCGGCCCCCACTTGCCGTCGGCTAGCTCGATCTCCTGGCTGTCGGCACCGATGAAGGAGCCCTGCACCTGGGTCGGCACGGGCAGGCCGGCTCCGGTCGTTCCGCCGCCCGGACAAGTGCCGCCCACTCTCGCCAGGGCGTTCCACACACGCCCGGCGACCGCGACCGCTGGGTGGCCATAGCGAGCGCAGATCACGGCGCTGTCCCCGCCCGCCGGGGCGCCGCTGAAGTGCTGCACCCACCCGGGGCCGTCAGGCTGTGCCTCGCCGAGCGCCTGGCCCAGCCGGGCCGCTCCGCCGGCTGCCGCGTATGCCTCCCCGAACGCGGCTTCGATGCCAGGCTGGCCTGGCCTGACGGCCGGTGCCGGCATGTTCAGGACGACGCTGACCTCTGGCGGTGACCCGAGCTGGTCGTGCATCCGCGCCAGCACCTCGCTCGGGGTGATCAGGGCCGCGAACGCGCGCCGCACCTGCGGGTATGCGTCCAGCAGCGTCGTGATCTGGGCCGCGTCCCATACCCGCCAGTCTTTCAGCCCCAGGACCGTGACGTACCCGGCGATCAGGTCACCGATCCGGTCCTTGCCACCCGAGCCCCGCACCGAAGACAACGGCACGTTGGTCGCGAAGATCAGGTACTCGGGCCGCTGCCCGTTAAGCACCCGCCCGCTGCCAGAATCGCCCCACGCCTCCAGCTCAGGGCGGTCTCAAGTGATCGAAGCAATTCAGGCCGGTGGAGTCACGGCTTCCTGAAGCATTAGCTCCGCGAACACTTCGCTTGGCTTACGGAATCCGAGTATAGCACGGGGCCGGTCATTAAGGGAGTCAGCAACCGCC
>DATKQH010000086.1:0-14116 GCA_035532775.1 Streptosporangiaceae bacterium | reverse complement strand
AGCCCGCGGAGTGGCACGCCACGGCAAACAGCGCGACGCTGGGGTCCAGTGCCGCGTTGGCGGGCAGCGGCGCCTCGGCCGGGGTCCACGACGTCCCCCAGCCGGTCTCGATGAGACCTAGCTCAACTCCGGATACGGGATTGTTGTACCAGCCTGCGGCGACGCATGCGGTCGCGGACGGGCAGGCCACGGATGTCAGCTGGGCTCCCCAGCCCGGCCCGGTGCCGACGGGCAGCGGCGCCTCGGCCGGAGTCCACGACGTCCCCGACCCGGTTTCCAGCAGCCCGGCTCCGTCGTTTGTGGGGTCGTAACTTCCCGCCGCTGCGCACGATGTCGCGGAATAGCAGGCCACCGCGGCAAGTGTCGGCTGAGCCGGTGTCTGAGCGTTGGCGGGCACCGGCGCCTCGGCCGCCGTCCACGACTTCCCCGAGCCCGTCTCCAGCAGCCCCTGCTGTCCCGCGGAGCCGTCCGCGTAGCCGACGGCGGTACACGCCGATGAGGACGGACACGCCACCGAGTAGAGCTGGCCTCCCAGGTTCGCGGTCGCTGGCAGCGGTGCGGAGGCGGCCTTCCACGAGGCCGCCGACCCGGTCACCAGCAGCGGCTCGGCCGGGACGGAGAACCCGACAGCGGTACACGAGGTCACGGAGGCGCAGGCCGCCGAGTCGATATGCGGGCTGCTGCCCGGCGGTGCCAGCCCGGTCACGGCAGGCGGCGGCGGCCCCAGCGGGCGCGTGCCCGTCGGCAGCCATTCGACGTAAGGAGCGCTGACGGGCACGCCGTTCGCGTCCCCGGTCGTGATCGGCTGAACGGTCCAGTTCGTGACGGTGACCTGGGTGACGGCGGCGCCCCCGGCCCAGTTCTGGCTCAGGATCTTGATGGACCCGTTGCCGCTGGAGTTCACGCTCGAGGCCGACACGATGGCGGTGTGCCCGGGGTAGAGGCCGTTATCGTCGGTGAAATCGGCCATAACCGAGAAGCTGATCACATCTCCCACATGGGGAGCCTTCCCGGACCCGTTCGCCACCGGGGTGACATTGTGGGCGGCGCCGTAGACGCGCACCATGTCCGCGCCGTCACCCGTCTTCGTTCCCCAGTGCTTGGCCACGTACAGGTACCGCTGCACTAGTTCCACGCACTGGAAACCGCTGACGGACGCCACCCCGCCAGCCGTGTACGGGTACTTCAGGGGCGTGTCGATCTGAGTCGTGCCGGTCGGGCCGCAAGCCGGGACCGGGATGCCCGCCACCACCTTGGCCTTCGCCACCGCCCCGGCGCAGAACGGCCTCCACGTCGCCGTATCCAGCGGGTTCGCGTAATAGGCATCCCAGGCCGAGCTGCCAGGCCCGTAAGCCCCCGAGGCGGCAGCGGCCGGGCTGCCCGCCCCGAGTGCCGCAGCTGTCAGCGCCAGCGGCACCGACACCACCGCGAGCCGCCTGAAGCACTTGCGCGCCATACTGCTCATGCCTGCTCCCCACCGCCCAAGGCCCGAAGCGCACGCTACCGGCGGACGACCAGCCTCGCCGGCGCCAGGCCGGCATAAGCCAGCATTGTGCCTCAATACTGACAGGCCGTTTACGTGATAACCAGAGCGAAATGACCGCTGCCCGCTCGACACGCTGACTGCCGTGACACCAATGCCGTTGCAGAGGCCGGACATGGCTCATAACGGGCACGGTCCGACAGTCACGATGCGTCAGCGATCGGGCGGGTGGAGCGGCCGAATCTGTCCGTCGATGCCGAGCACACGGCGGGGCACCTCGGCGTAGGCCTCGGGCGGCCCGATCGGCGCGAGTGACGGCGCCTGGACTCCGACGACCTTGTGGATCCCGGTCTTGGGAGCATCACAGGGCGAGGGCGCCTGGACTACGTACTGGCCTGCGCGAAGCCTGACGCTGAACCGGCCGTTGGCTGCGGTAGTAATGGTTCGTTCCACCACCCCGGGAGATAGGAACTGCACCTGACCAGGATCTGGGTGCGTGCAATTTACGCAGCCGGAGGCGCCGCCCCCATTGCTGACCTCGATGACGCCGGAAAGTGTGCCCAGCCGGCCGGGCTCCGAACAGCCGATCACCTAGACGCTTGCATGGGGCCGCCGGGCAGGCAGACCAGCGGGGCACCTTCTCCCTGGACGTGGTAGGCGAGTTCGGTTCCGTCTGCGGGCTCTGTCATCGGTCTTGATCCCGCTCACCGGCTCCAGCACGGTACGGGATACTGCTGTCATGAGCGAGCGGAATGTCCTCGGTGGCGAACTTGAGCCGTGCGGTGACGACCCGGTCACCGGGTTCTACCGCGATGGCTGCTGCAACACCGGACCGGAGGACCTCGGCAGCCACACGATCTGCGCGGTGGTGACCGCCGAGTTCCTCGATCACCAGCGCCGGATCGGCAACGATCTCATCACTCCCATGCCGCAGTTCATGTTCCCCGGCCTCACGCCGGGCGACCGGTGGTGCGTCACGGCGGCGAACTGGTTCCGCTCGCACCGGGACGGCGCGGCCGCCTACGTCGTTCTCGCCTCGACCCACGAGGGCGCGCTCGACATCGTGCCGCTCGCGGCGCTCCGCGAGCACGCGATCGACGTCCCGGCCAACCCCGGGTCGCTCGGGGACTGACCGCGGACGGCCAGCCCCCGAGCCATGAGCCGTGGGGAGCGGTCAGCTGCTGGAGAAGCCGGGGATTCCGGCGCCCGGGTGCAGCGCGTCCACGTGCAGGACTGACTTGCCGGGGCAGCCTTCGGACGGGAAATCGACCAGCTGCGCGTGCGTCTGGCCGGGCGGGAAGACTTTGAGCAGGGTGGCCTTGACGGGGTGGGCGCAGATGAAGCCGGCCTGCGTGACCTCGAGTACAACGTGCGCGGTGCCCCCGGCGCCAGCGTCACGGTCAGGCGTGTGCCGCTGTGCGAGGCCGGCTGGCCCACCTGGTTGCCGTGGCTGCCGACCGCCGACACACCGGGATAGCCGAAGAACGAGCAGGTCGAGTGCCCGATGTTGCTGAACTGAAGCTGGAAGAAGATGTGGCCCGTCGCTCCGTCACCCGGCACGCCGTACCAGACCCTGGTGTGCGTGGAGATGCAGGCCGGTACGGACGGGCGGCTGGGAGGTCCCGTGCCGGGAGGCGATGACCCGGCGGATGCAGGCCACGGCCGACGAGGCCAGGGCGGCCGTGGGTAGCAGAATGGCCGCGCTGGCCCGGCCAGCGCCGACGGCAAGCCGCCTGCTGAGCCGTATGGTTAGTTTCATGGTGTGACTCCCTCGTCTGGGCCGGTAGCTGACTGTGTCAGCCTTCTGACGCCGCTGCGCACATTCGGTTTGTATCGACCATTCTGTGCCGTGGGAACCCGTCCGCGCCAGAGGCCGGGAGAGCAGTCGGGGACCGGCCGGACCACTGGCCGGCCGGCCCCCGAGCTTGCGCCAGATCTACCGGATGGAGTAGTCGGGGATTCCGGCGCGCGGCTGGACGGAGTCCACCTGAAGCACGGACCTGCCCAGGCAGGCCTGCGTCGCGAGCGGCACCGACTGGGAGTGGAACTGGCCGGGCGGGTAGACCCTGATCTGCGTTGCCGGCACCGGATTGCTGCACCGCAATGAGGCGTTGACGACGACCAGGACGACGTGCGCGGTGGCGCCTGGCGCGAGCGTGACGCTGACCCTGCTGCCGTTATGGCTGGCCGGCAGCCCGACCTCGTGACCGGCGCTGTTCAGCGCCGAGACGCCGGGATAGCCGTAGAGGGTGCAGGTCGAGCGGCCGATATTGCTGATCTGGAACTCGTAGTAGGTGTGACCGGTGGCGTGGTCGGCCGGCAGTCCGTACCAGACCCGGGTGTTTGCCGCCACGCACCCGGCGATGGCGGGGTGGGCGGGGTGGGCGGGCGAGCCTGCCACGGCCGAGGAGGCCAGGGCGGCGGTCGGAAGCAGGATGGCCGCGCTGGCCAGGCCTACGCCGGCGGCCAGTCGCCGGCTGAGGCGTGCAGTGAGATTCATGGCGTGACTCCTTCGGCGGATCTGGTGATAATCACCACCAGCCTTGTGACGCCATTCGGTGTCATTTGGTTAGAACTGGTTCGCTGGGGCCGGAACCTGGTTCGGCCGTGCGAAGATCGTCCCCGTGGCCGTCAGATCCTGGGAAGAGATGCGGACGTCCATCGCCGAGCGATTGGTCCGGCAGACCGGCCACGACGTCGCCTGGTGGAACGAGACGATCCGGGCACGGGACGGAGTCGGAGACGAGGCGTCGCTCCGTGCCTGGCTGTCCGGGCACGTACCTTCGCTGCCGTGCGGCCGACCACGAAGACGCGGGTCGACCTGGGCCTTCGCCTGGACGGTGTCGCTCCCGGCGGCCGGCTGCTTGACGGCCGCAACACGGCGGGCGGGTCGGTCAACCTCAGGCCGCCGCTCTCCACCGTCGACGATCTTGACGACGAGGCCGTCGAGCTGCTCCGCCGCGCCTACCACACCAATATCTGAGTGCCGGAACCGGGACGTTTCTCAGCCATACTCACTGCCCCGAGCTCATGATCCTGGTCGATTCTCAGAACCTGGACTCCTGTCAGTCAAACCGGCCGAAGAACGACCACGTTCTGAAAATCGTCCGCGATCACGCACGCGCCCGGCGCTATCTAGCACGTGAGCCCGGGCTAGCCGGGTCAGCCCGTCAGCCGACCCCGGCCGGCTGGCTTAGCCACGGCACGGAACCAGCCGGCCGGCCGGCATCGCGACGGCAGGGACCAGCCGGCTGGCGGGACGAGCCGCGTCAGCCTGGACTATGCATCGGGAGTAGGGATATATCTGGTTCATTCAAGAATGGCGCTGACGGCGTCATAACGGCAACGGCAAGGTAAGGGCATGGCGGGCTTTGCAGACCTGGATGTGATGCAGCGCGCACGCAGGCTGAGCGTGGGCGTCGTGATGCTCGTGCTCGGCGGTGTTGTGGGCTACGCCCTGCCGCAGAGCAACGCCTCGCCCAGTTCCGAGACCGGCTCGGTAACGTCGGTGGGCAGCACCACAAAGGACGCCGGCCTCCGGTTCTCCTTCACGGCGGCCAAGGGCACGCCGCAGAACCTGCGGCTCCAGGACGCGACCCCGTGGCAGAAAACGCCGACTGGCCGCTGGTACTCCACGGGACAGCCAACTTGCCTGGCTGCCGGGTCGACCACGCCGGTCAAGGTGACGCTCGGCGTCGTCACGGCGCGGGCAGTCGGGTCGGCGCCCGGCCGCCCCATTGTCGTCTGGGTGGAGTGCTACGGCTGACCAGCCTCGCTACCTTTGGCAGGTGAAACAGGCTGGCCAACCCCGGCAGGCTAATCTGTGCGGCACCGGGCATGACGGCCTAACCGGGGTGACCGGCATGAATCGCAGGATCGGGAGGACCGGGTGAAGTATCAGCTGTCGAGGTTCATCATCGGCCCCTGCCTGCACCTGCTGGCGAGGACCGAGATCATCGGGGCGGAGAACGTGCCGGCCACGGGCGGCGCGATCCTTGCCTCGAACCACCTCTCGGTGCTCGACTCGTTCTACCTGCCGCTGCTGCTCGACCGCCCGGTAACATTCGCGGCCAAGTCGGAGTACTTCACAGGGAAGCGCCCGACGGACCGGCTTGCCGGCGCCTACCTGCGTGCCACCAAGCAACTCTCCGTTGACCGCGCGGGGGCACGCGCGGCGCAGGAGATGCTCGAGGCCGCGCTCGGCCTGCTGAACGACGGCGCGCTGTTCGGGATCTATCCGGAAGGGACGAGGTCACCGGACGGCCGCCTGTACCGGGGCAGGACCGGGATCGGCTGGCTCGCCCTGCACGCGCGGGTACCGGTGATCCCGGTCGCCATGGTCGGTACCCAGCGGATGCTGCCACCGGGGCAGAAGGTGCCGAGGCCGGGCCGCATCCAGGTCAAGGTCGGCAAGCCGCTGAACTTCGACGAGTACGTCGATCAGCCTGCCGGAGCCCGGCAGCGGCGCGCGGTCACCGACCAGGTGATGGACGTGATCCGCGAGCTGTCCGGGCAGGAGTTCGTGCCCATGTATGCCTCGGTTCGCAAGGAGCAGCTAGCCGCCAGCGGTGCTTCCGCGGATGGCTCCGTGGACAGGGACCCCGTCAGCTAGCCCAGCCGAGCCATCAGCCAGCACCAGCCGAGCCGGGGTTCCAGATGTAGATCGGGTGGCCGCTTGAGTCGGTGCGCCGCCCGCGCTCGGATCTGCCGTCCGGTGCGTGCTCGGCCGGATCCGGATCGAACAGCGAGCGGGGAGCGGCCGACGCGGTCGCGTAGGGAGCCTCGCCCGGACCGCGGTGCCGGACCGCGCCGGCCTGCGGACCGGGGATGACAGCCCACGGCAGCTCGCTGGTCGGCCGCGGAGCAGGCTCCCAGGGCGGCGAGCCGACCACCGGTACGTGCTGCGGCGCCCGCGGCGAGCCCGCCGGCATCTGACCAGACGGCGAGAGTCCGGCCTCGGCGCCGGTCCAGGCATCGGGTTCGCCGGCAGCAGCCGACGTATCGCGCCCGGACCTGGCTGCCGCGGCACGCGGCGGCTCGGCGGGGGCCGCAAGGCCAGGAAAATCTGACTGGGAGCCTGCCATGGCCAGCTGGGACCCGTTAGCCTGGTCGGCCCCGGCCGGCGGAGCGGCCAGCATCGGGCGCGCGGCGAAAGCCGGCGAGAGCGTCGACCGTCCGGTCAGCCCCGGCCTGGGCTGATAACGGGGGCTCACCGCGGGCCGCTGGCCAGCCGCCAGGCCAGCGGGCGGCGCGTGCTGGGGTCCGAAGAACTCGAGCAGCGGGTCGTCAGGCATGCCGTGATCGGCCCGGATCCGGGCCGCACGATCTCGCTCCGCCGCTGCCTGCGCCTCCCGCCGCTCCCGCCGCCTGCTGACGCTGCCGTAGAAGGTGATCGGGATGAGCAGGCCGACCAGAGCGCCGGCGGAGATCGCCCCGTCCTGCATCAGGTCGCGCGCGATGACGGAACCCTGGGACGGTACCGACGGGGTCACCGGCTGGCGCCTGGGCAGCGCGCCGAGCGACGCGGGCCTGGCGTGCGGCGGTGACATGATGCCTGCCCGCGTGATCGCCAGCCGAGCGTCGACCGTGCCATAGCCGGAGCCATCGAGCACGCCGTTGTGCGGCCGATAGTGGGTGCCCTTGGCCATGGCCTTCAGCACCTGCGCGGCGGTCAGGTTGGGAAACTGCGACCTGACCAGGCCGGCCACGCCAGCGACGATCGAGCTAGCGGCCCAGGTGGTGTTCATCGTCTGGTAGCCGGCCGGTGCCGCCGCGGCGACGCCCTGGCCCGCGGCGGTCAGCGCGACGTAGCTGCGGCGGCTGCTGTACCGGGCCTTCACGAAGTCCTTGCCGACCGCGCCGACCGCGACGACGCCCTGGTAGGCGGCCGGGTAGTTCGGCGCGTCTCCGGCCTGCCCGTTATCGCCGGCCGGAGCGACCAGGACCACGTTGTGGCGGATCGCAGCGGCGATGGCTGACCGTTCGGCCGGGCTGCCGCCCGCCGCGGCCGACGCGCCGCCCCAGCCAGCGATTCCCGGCATCCCGGGGTCGGCTGGCAGCTCGATCACCGACGCCTTGTGCTGCACGGCATACCTGATGCCGGCGGCTATGTCGGCTGGCAGCCGGGACGTCACGCGACTGCTCGACCAGAGCGGATCGCGCGGGCTGAGCGTGACCCTGACGGACAGGATCTTTGCCTCGTCGGCGACACCGTAGATGCCGTCGACGTAGTTGCCGTTCGCGGCTTTCCGCCCGTGTCCGTGCCCGGCTATCAGGCTGGCCAGCCCGGTGCCGATAACACCGTAGTAGGGGCCGCTCGCCGCCCGTCCCGACCGGGTGAAATCCGGACCCTTGATGACCGAGCCGGTCAGATCCGCCTGCCGGGCGTCCACGCCGTCGGCGAGAACCGCGATGGTCACGCCCGAGCCCTCGCCGGTCCGCCAGGCCTGGATGACGTGCAGCTTGCCGAGCCACCATTCGGACTGCCGGGGCGAGTCGGCGAGTGCGGGCAGGCTGACAGCAGCGATTGGCGCGGTTGCCAGTACGACCAAGGCCGCGGCCTGAGCCAGCCGGGGGAACCTCACGGGTGTCGTGGCCTTCCGTCTAGTTAACTGGCATTCTGCCATGTCTGCCGTGATTCATTGGGTCTAGTCGCACATAGTGACGTAAGTGACTGGCTGTTCCGCGAGCCAGTCAGCGGGCAGTCAGCGGGCAGCCAGCAAACAGCCAGGCAGCGCCTGATCAGGCGGGGACGTCGGCAGCGATTCGCACCCTCGCCCCGGGCGGCAGCGAGAGCCGCTCGGCGGCGTTGCCGCTGCTGACCGCGAGCGAGATCAGCCCGGCGCTGTCGGTGAACGCGATCAGCTCGCCAGGCGCCGCCGACCCGAAGGTCTCCAGGTACGGGGCGGTCAGCTCGCGCCGGTTGCACCGGATGATCAGGGACGAGCCGATGGCGATGCCGAGATCGGCGGCCGCGGCGGTCGGAATGGACAGCTGCACGTTGCCGAACCTATCGACGGACAGCACCTCGCCCTCGGCCTCCCGGTCGAGCATCCGGCTGGTCGGCGTCGCCAGCATCACCAGGTCGGCGATATCGACCTCGGTCCCCGCCTCGGTCATGTCGGTGCCCGTCACCAGGTGCGAGGCCACCGGCATGAAGATGTCCCGGCCGTGGAAGGTCTTCGAGACCGGGTGGTTCCACAGCTTGTCGTTGGTCAGCAGCACCGCGCGCGTCGCCCCGCCGAGCGCGCTGACCGCCCAGGACAGCAGGCCGTTGTCCGGGCCGACTAGGATGCCGCCGCTGGCCTCGATGGCGATCGCCCGGCGCGCGCTGCCGACACCCGGGTCGACGACGGCGACGTGCACCGCGAGGGGCATCGCCGGGACCGTCTGCGCGAGCACCGCCGCGCCGCGCCGCACGTCGCCGGGCGGCACCAGGTGGGTGATGTCGATGATCCGGGTGGCAGGAGCGATCCGGGCGGCCACGCCGTGACAGGCGGCCACGAACCCGTCTTCGAGCCCGAAGTCGGTAAGGAAGGTAAGGCAGCTCAACGAGGTCACAAATTGTGAGCGTACGTGTCCGGTTCGCCGGCCCGCTAGGTCGCCCCGCCAGATGCCCTGCCCCCAGGTCCCCTACGATGAGGGCCAGGGGAGAAGGGCCAGATTCGCGGTGGAGTCGCTGACCGACCTTGAGATGCGCATTCTGGCCTTCGAGCGGAGCTGGTGGCGATCACCGGGGGCCAAGGACCGCGAGATACTCGATGCGCTCGGGATGACTCCGACCAGGTACTACCAGCTGCTGAACGAGCTGATTGACCAGCCAGCGGCGGCCCAGTCCGATCCGGCTCTGGTTGCCAGGCTGCGCCGGCGCCGGGCAGACAGGAACAGGCTGCGCTCGGGTCGCGAAGGCTGAGGACCGGGGTAGGAAGGCTGAATGTCGCACGACTCAAGCCCGCAAGAGACAAGACCTTCCGGCGATAACAATTCGCGCTCCGGACTCGCCGCCGCCGGCCGGGTCGACAGCGACGCTGGCCCGGGTGGCCTGCCGGTTCCGTCGACCGCGGAAGGCAGGGTCGGCCTGGCCGCGCTGCTCGATGCCCCGGAGCGGGCGCTGATCGCGGTCGACTTCGACGGGACGCTGGCGCCGATCGTTCCCGACCCGGCGCAGGCCAGGGCACTGCCCGCCGCGGTCGCCGCCTTGCGGGCGCTGACCCCGCTGGTCGGCACCATGGCCGTGCTGACCGGCAGGCCGGCGCTCACCGCGGTGGAGTACGGCTCGCTGGACCAGGTGCCGGGCATCGTCGTGCTCGGTCACTACGGCAGGCAGCGCTGGCACGATGGGGAACTGGTCACGCCGCCGCCGCCGGAAGGGCTCGCCGTGGCCAGGGACCGGCTTCCGGCCGTGCTCGCCGACGCGGCCGCGCCGGACGGGACCTGGGTCGAGGACAAGACCGACGCGCTGGCCGTGCATACCCGCCGGGCCGCCGACCCGGCGGCGGCGCTCGAGCGGCTCCGCGCGCCGCTGCTGCGGCTCGCGGCGGAGACCGGGCTGCGGGCCGAGCCCGGCCGCCTGGTGATCGAGCTGCGGCCGCCAGGCGCGGACAAGGGGATCGCGCTGGTCGAGCTGGCTGGTCAGGATCGTCGTTCGTCGATCATGTTCTGCGGAGACGACCTGGGGGACCGGCCAGCTTTCAGCGCGGTGCGCCAGCTGCGGGCCGCGGGTCAGCCTGGCCTCGGAGTGTGCAGCGGCTCTGCCGAGGTGGCCGACCTGGCCGACGAGGTGGACCTGGTGGTGGACGGCCCGGATGGGGTGGCCAGCCTGCTCGGCGCGATGGCGGCCGCGATCGCCAGCCCCGGTCGCTGAGCCCCGGTCGCTGCGGCCCGGTCGCTGCGGCCCGGCTAGGCCACCGCGTCGAGCGCGGCGAGCTGGCTGGCGAGCCAGGCAGCGGGGGGAACCGCGCCGCCGGCTGCTGCAAGCGACCGGCACCTGCGAATTCGTTCCTCATCAGACATCATCAGCGCGTCGTGCAGTGCCGCCGCCGTGGCGCTGACGTCGAACGGGTTCACCAGCAGCGCGTCCTCGCCGAGTTCGTCGGCCGCGCCGGCCTCGCGCGAGAGGACGAGCACGCTGCTGCGGTCGGACAGGATCGGGCCTTCCTTCGCGACCAGGTTCATGCCGTCCCTGATCGGGTTCACCAGCAGCACGTCGGCAAGCCGGTAGCCGGCCAGCGAGCGCGGGTAGTCGTCGTTGGCGCTGAGCAGGATCGGGTTCCAGTCCGGCCCGCCGAACTCATCGTTGATCGCGCTCGCGAGCCGCTGCACGCTCGCCGCGTACTCCCGGTACTCGGGCAGGTCGTGCCGGGACGGGTAGGCGAGCGCGAGCATCATCACCTTGCCCTGCCATTCCGGGTGCGCGATCAGCAGCTCGCGGTAGGCGGCCAGGCCCCGCACGATGTTCTTGGACAGCTCGGTGCGGTCCACGCGCACAATCAGCTTGCGCTCGCCGATCACCTCGCGGAGTGCGGTCATCCTGGTCTCGACGTCGTGCTCGGCGCCCCGGCTGACCAGTTCGGGTGCGTCCACGCCGAGCGGGTGCACGCCGACGCTGGTGACGTGGCCGCGGTAGCTGACCTGCCGGCGGCCGGCGTCCACCTCGGCTCCGAGCACGTGCTCGCAGCAGCCGACGAACGCGTCGGCCCAGCGCTGGCTGAGGAAGCCGGCGTGGTCGGCGCCGAGGATCCCGTCGAGCACCTCGGCAGCGACCTGGTCGGGCAGCAGCCTGAAGTAGTCGACGGGCGCCCACGGCGTGTGCGAGAAGTGCGCGATCGGCAGTCCTGGCCTGAGCTCGGCCAGCATCCGCGGCGCGAGCGTCAGGTGGTAGTCCTGGATAACCGCCCGTGCGCCGCCCAGGTCGTCGGGCGCGGCGGCACCGTCGGGCCCAGCGGCAAGCGCCTGGGCGAAGGCCATGTTGTACTCGCGGTACGCCTCCCAGTCGCGGCGGAACGCCATCCCGAACTGCGGCTGGTTGGGCGTGTCGTAGAGCATGTGGTGGACGAACCACAGGACCGAATTGGCCACCGTGTTGTACGCGCGGCTGAAGGTCGCGGCTGGGATGTCGAGCATCCGCACGGCGGAGCCGCCCAGGCTGCCGTCGGGGCTCCCGTCCAGGCCGAGCATGCCGCCGGGAGCCGCGCGCGCGGCCGCCCGGTCCGCGTCGCTCAGCGCAGCGCAGACCCACAGCAGGTCTTGATGGCTGGCAACCGAGGACAGGCCAGACACGAGGCCGCCACCGCCCCGGCTGACCGACAGCCGGCCGTCGTCGTCACGCCTGAAAGAGACCGGCCCTCGGTTGGCCGCCACCAGGATCCGGCGTCTCGCAGTCGCATCGTCCACTGGGTGAGGTTAGCGCTGCCGGCGGCCAGGAGCCGGTACCGACCCCGGTGATCTTGGGGTCGGCCAGCGCGTCAGGCCGGCCGACCCGGGACGGGGCGCCAGGACCTGTAGGGACATCAGCGAACGAGTCGGTTACGATATGGGGTAACAACTTCATATTGCTCATCCAGAGGGGTGGAGGGAACGGCCCTGTGAAGCCCCGGCAACCATCGCGATGATCCACGCTCGGCTGTGTTTCTGGCCAGTGAGGCCATCTCGTGACTGGTGCCAACTCCGGCCCGCTGCCGCACGGCAGAGGGAGAGATGAGGAGAGGCCTCACTGTCATGACATCCCTGGCGACAAGAACTGACATTTCCGCGCGCTTCGGCAATGCGCGCGCTCTTACCTGCCGCGAGTGCGGCGCCAGCTTCGACCTCGGCGGGCTGCACGCCTGCCTGGAGTGCTTCGGCCCGCTCGAGGTCAGCTACGACCTGCCGCCGGTGACCAGGCGGATGATCGAGGACGGCCCGCAGAACATCTGGCGGTACGCCAGCCTGCTGCCGGTCCCGCCGGACATCGCGGACCGGCCGAACACCGAGCCCGGCCGGACGAAGCTGGTGCGGGCAGACGGCCTGGCCAGGGCGCTCGGCATGCGCCGGCTGTGGGTCAAGGACGAGAGATCCAATCCGACGCACTCGTTCAAGGACCGGGTCGTCGCGGTCGCGCTGGCCGCCGCCGTGGAGATGGGATACCGGGTTCTCGCCTGCCCGTCGACCGGCAACCTGGCCAACGCGGTGGCCGCCGCGGCGGCCAGGGCGGGGATCAAGTCGATCGTGCTGGTTCCCGCCAACCTGGAGCCGGAGAAGATCCTGGCGTCGGCGGTCTACGGCGGCCTGCTCGTCACGGTGGAGGGCGGCTACGACGAGGTGAACAGGCTCGCCTCCGAGCTCGCCGAGGAGCGCGACGACTGGGCGTTCGTCAACGTGAACGTCCGGCCGTATTACGCCGAGGGCTCCAAGACGATCGGCTACGAGATCGCTGAGGACCTGGGCTGGCGGCTGCCGAAGCAGATCGTGGTGCCGGTGGCGTCGGGCGCGCAGCTCGTGAAGATCGACAAGGCGTTCGGTGAGTTCGTCTCGCTGGGCCTGGTCCCCGAGGCGGACGTCAGGGTCTACGGCGCCCAGGCCAGCGGCTGCGCTCCGGTGTCCGCGGCGTATGCCGCCGGGCACGAGGTGGTGCAGCCGGTCAGGCCGGACACGATCGCCAAGTCCCTGGCGATCGGCAATCCGGCCGACGGTCCCTACGTGCTCGACGTGGTGCGCAGGACCGGCGGCGCGGTGGCCGACGCACCCGACGAGGAGATCGTGGACTCGATCCGGCTGCTGGCCGCGACCGAGGGGATCTTCGGGGAGACGGCCGTCGGCGTCACGCTGGCCGTGCTGCGCAGGCTGCTGGCGGCTGGCCAGATCGACCCGGACGAGGAGACGGTGATCATCAACTCAGGCGACGGGCTGAAGACGCTCAACGCCGTGTCCGGTGCCGTGTCGGTTCCCGAGCCGATCAGGCCGAGCATGGCGGAGTTCACCCGGCTCTACGAGGCGCGGACCTGACTGCGGAGAGGCGTGTCATTACTGACGGTGATGACGGCGCGCCGGGATCCTGTCGCTGCGCCGCGAGCGGCGGGGTCCGCAGGCGCGGTAGCGCGCGATCGCGCCGATGCTGCCGCGGGCCGCGGAGTGAATCGCATCGCGCCGTCGGCGAGTTCACGCCGGGGACATTGCCCGGGACCGTGAATTGGCGCCCATTCACGGCGCCAGCGCGGTGGAGTAATGACTTAGCCGATGTCCGCCCTGCCTCTGCCCAAGCCGGGATCGCGGCCGGCCTGCGCACAGCGGCCCGCGGAGAACGCGGCGGCGATAGGTGTATCGGCGATTTTCGGGAGCACCTCCGCGGCGCTGGCTGTCTCGCCACTCAGCGCCAGGCTCGAAGTGAGGAGCGCCTTGTACCACGCCATAACCACGGATGGCAAGATGAGGGTTAATGGCGAGACTCCGCCTGGCTAATTCGTATGAAACCGTGCCTTAATACCCTGCCGAGTGCTGGTTAAACCAGCCGGCCACGCCACTAGGAACTTGGACTGGCATCGCAGTACGCGGGGCCTCGTGACCATGTAGTGTAATGTCCGGTCGCTGTCGGTACGGCGAGAACGGCAGGCAGAGCTTGCGCAGCACGTCAAGCCCGTTCCGCGATCAACGGGTTTC
>DATKQH010000085.1:0-23900 GCA_035532775.1 Streptosporangiaceae bacterium | reverse complement strand
ATTGTCCCACCGGGGAATCCACTCGGGCGCGTGCTCGGGAAGCTGCTTATGCCAGAAGCCCGGCTCTGCCGCGCCGCCGGGAAAGCGGTGCATGTTCAGCGGCCGGCCAGCCAGGTACGGCAGGATCACCGGGGCGATCCTGGCCGAATAGCGGATCAGCTCGCGCTTGGTCACCGGCGGCTCGCCCGCCCGGCCGGGGAAGAGCTCCTTGTCCAGGTTGGTGAGCCGCAGCGTGCGGCCGAAGAGGTCCCACCGGCCGCTGGCTCCCAGCTCGTCCAGGGAAGCCAGCTCGTCCTCGCTCGGGCCGGCGACCGCGGCCGGCCGCAGCGCGACCGACGCTTGCGCGGGCGGCAGATCCGACCGCCAGAGCCGCTCGGGATCGGCCTTGACCTCGTCGTTGGTCCGGCCGCTGAGCACCGAGCGCGGATAGTCCTCAGGATCCCAGCCCTTGACCGCGTCGTCGTCGTCCTTGTGCAGCAGCAGCCACTGCTCGGAGCCAGCCTCGCGGTTCCCGGTCGCGCGACTGCTGGCATCGCGGTTCCCGGCCTCGCGGTCGCCAGACCGGCCGCGGGCCTTCCCGCGGCCGCCGCTGCGCACCAGTATCAGGCGGCCGCGCAGCTTCTGGCCGGTCACGTCCACGTGCAGCTCCCCCGCCGCCACAGCGGCGGCGGGGTCGTCGGTGGCGTGCGGCTCCCACGTGCCCAGGTCCCAGACGATGACGTCGCCGCCGCCGTACTCCCCCGCCGGGATCACGCCCTCGAAATCGAGGTACTCGATGGGATGGTCCTCGACGTGGACGGCTAGCCGCTTGACCGCCGGATCGAGCGTGGGACCGTTCGGCACCGCCCAGCTCACCAGCACGCCGTCGATCTCGAAGCGCAGGTCATAGTGGAGCCTGCGGGCCCGGTGCCGCTGCACGACGAAACGGCGCCGGCCGCCGGTCTCCGAGCCGGGGCCACCGGGCGCCCCGGCCGGCTCGGGCGTCCGGGTGAAGTCGCGCTTGGCCCGGTACCGGCCTAGCTGCTCGCGCTCGGCGGCAGACTGGCCGTGCTGCGACGTCTGTCTGGCGTCCTCGCCACGCCTGGGCACACTGCCAACTTTCCCATCCCGGGCCCGTCCGGCCAAGGCCGGGGAGGTGCCCCGCCTCGCCAAGGCCGGGGAGCCGCCGCGCCCGGCCAAGCCCGGCGAGTCATCGCGCCCGAGGCCGCACCGGGCCCGGGCGCCGCGATCAGCGCTCGCCCAGCTTCCTGGCCAGCTCGTCGCGGCCCATCTTCGACCGGCCCGGCAGATCCCGGCGCTTGGCGAGTTCGTAAAGCTCCGCGCGGGTCTTGGGAGCAGCGGCGCCGGTCCGCTTGCGCTGGGCCACGGCCGCGCCCTGCTTGCCGAGCGCGGTCCTGGTCTTCGCCGGCAGGTGCGCGATCGTCTTCTTGCTCGACGCCGCCCGCTGCGCCTTCTTCACGTTGCTCTTGGCCGCCTGCGCCTGCTTGGTGGTTGCCATTCTTATCGGCTTCCCTTCCCTGGCTCGCTCCGATGTGCCCGGAAGTCCGTTGCCTACCCCGTGGCCCAGGCCATTAACTGCTGGTGATCACTGGTCCGTGCCACCCGCTAGCCACCGCCCGCTCCGGCGGACTCAGCGGACTCAGCGGACTCAGCGGGCGGGCGAGCTGCGACTTGTTCATCGACGACCTGCCCTTGATGCCGCGCCGGCGTGCCTCGTTGTAGAGCTGCACGAAGGTCGGCCCGGCTGCGCCGCTGTGCGAGCGCAGCCCGCCCCGGCGCGAGGAGGAGATGTCCCTGGTCGATGACCGGCTGGCCGTCTTCGACTCCCCTGACCTGGCCCGCTCCTTGCTGACGGTACGGGCCGCGATCTCGCTCGCCCGCTCCGGACTCTCGCCACGTGTCCGCTCGCTGCCTTGATGTGCCCGTACTGCCGCTCTCGCTTCGGACTCGAACCCCTCGGCATGACCGATCACTCCCAACAGGACGCGGGGACGCCAGACGTCCTTCATCGGCGTCAGGAGGCGGACTTCGTCAGCCTCGCATGAGCGAACTGGAGCATGTCTGCTCCGGCGAGGGCCGCGAACGTGCCCATCGCCAGCCGCGTGGTCCCGGACAGGAAGACCAGCCCGGCGGTCAGCCCGGTCGCGACCCACACGCTAGTGCAAAACGGGCAGGTGATCAGCTCGCCGACGGACTTCTGGACGCCTTGGCCGCGCGCGTCCTCGGCCAGCTCGGCCGGGCCGGCTGTTCCCTCGTACGAGGTGAACGGCGCCCGGAGCGGGCTGGTGACCGCATCTCTGGCCAGCAGCCTGCTGATCTTATGGGTGGCCGCCGCGGCCAGCACGACCTCGCGGGCGCTCAGCCCGTCCGCCGGGACCTCGCGGCCGGAGCCGAGCGGGCGGTCCGCGTGACCCGCCCTGGCCCGATCAAACGCTGCCCTGATCAAACGCTGTTTGCGGCACAGATCGGCGGGTAGCCCCGCCGCATGAATCAGACCGTCGTCATCAATGGCTGCAGCGCCGGCATCGGCCGCGCTACCGCACGGCTGTTCGGCGAGCGCGGCGACCGGGTCGGCCTGATCGCCCGCGGCGCTGACGGGCTCGACAGCGCCGCCGAGGAGATCACGCGCGCGGGCGGGACCGCGCTGCCGGTCACCGCCGACATGGCGGGCTACTCCCAGATCGAGGCCGCGGCGGAGAAGATCGAGCAGTCCCTCGGCCCGATCGACGTCTGGGTCAACGTCGGCTTCAGCTCCTTCTTCGCGCCGTTCTCGCAGATCAGCCCGGAGGAGTTCAGGCGGGTCACCGAGGTCAGCTACCTCGGCTTCGTGCACGGGACGATGGTGGCGCTGAACCTGATGCGGCCGCGCGATCACGGCACGATCGTGCAGGTCGGCTCGGCGCTCGCCGAGCGCAGCATCCCGCTGCAGTCGGCCTACTGCGGAGCCAAGCACGCGATACTCGGCTTCACTTCCTCGCTCCGCTGCGAACCGCTGCACGAGGGCTCGAACGTGCATGTCATGGTCGTGCAGATGCCCGCGGTGAACACGCCGCAGTTCTCCTGGGTCCGGTCCAGGCTGCCCAGGCAGCCGCAGCCCGTCCCGCCGATCTACGAGCCTCATGTCGCGGCGCGCGGCATCGTCTAGCGGCGGATCACCCGCGCAGGCGGATGTAATGGGTCGGCGGCACGACCGCGGCGACCCTGATCGCTAGCCGGATCGCCCCCGCGCTGCTCGACCGGTACCTGGCCGGGACCGGCTATGACTCCCAGCAGATCGGCCAGCCTGCGAGGCCCGGACGGCCGGACAACCTGTGGGAGCCGGCTGACGGGCCAGCGGGCGAGGACTATGGTGCCCGGGGTGAGTTCACCGATCGCTCGCACGACCGGTCGTTCCAGCTGTGGATGTCCCAGCATGCCGGCCCGGTGACGGCCGGCGCTGCCGTGCTCGGCGGCATCATCGGCCTGGTGCTGCACCGCGGTCAGGAACTCGGCCGTCAGCATGGCGACACCCCCGTCGCCGACCTAGCCGATGACCTGCCTGCCGGGGTACGCGTGCTGGATGCCGACTGGGTACGGCAGGTCGGGCGCCATGCTGGCCAGGTTGCCGGACAGGTAGAACTGCCGACCGGCTGCGGCAGAATGATCACCGCTCGGCGGCGACCCGGTGGGGTATTTTCCATGCTGGCCTTGATTCGGCCAGCGACCCCCGGTACACGATCGTCCCGCAGCGCGAGCGGCTCCGGGCACGCGATCGCGTTAGCTGACCGCAGCCCTGTTTACCGCACCGCGCCCCCGGGTAGACGCGCGGTTCTCGGCAGTCCCATGTTTGGAGCGCGTACAGGGGGCATGCCTACTCGTGATCTGCACGTGGAGGTGACGAGCTGTGGTACCCCCGACAGTTCGCCGGACGTCGCCGGCGCCGGCCGATTTCGGCAAGCAGGCCGACCATGAGCTGCTGAAGACCATCCAGTCCGAGCCGCACGGGACCCCGACCCGTGAGGCAGCCTGCGAGGCGCTCGTCGGCCGCTACCAGGCGCTCGTCCGCTCGTGCGTACTACGGTACCGGGACAGCCCCGAACCTCAGGAAGAGCTGATGCAGGTCGGCTACGTCGGCCTGCTGAAGGCCATCAACAACTTCGACCCGGACATCGGCGAGAGCCTCGCTGCCTACGCGACGCCCTGCATCACCGGAGAAGTCAAGCGTCACTTCCGTGACAAGCGCTGGCAGGTGCACGTCCGCCGGTCCGCCCAGGAGCTGCGGCTGGAGATCAGGAAGGCCAGCGGCGACCTGGCGCAGGAGCTGTCGCGGACTCCGACCGACTCCGAACTCGCCGAGTACCTCGGAGTCAGCGCCAGTGACCTGCTCGACGCCCAGCGGGCCGATCTCGCGTTCCAGACCTCGTCGCTGAGCGCTCCGCTGTCCGATGGCACCGACGCGGGCACGCTCGAGGATCTTCTGGGCGGCGAGGACCCGCAGCTCGAGACCACGCTGGAGATGGAGGCCGTCTGGGGGCACCTCGGCGAGCTCCCTGACCGGGAGCAGCGTCTGCTGATGATGCGCTTTTACGGCAACATGACCCAGTCCGAGATCGGCGATCAGCTGGGCATCTCGCAGATGCACGTCTCGCGTCTGCTCGCGCACGCGCTCGGATACCTGCGCGACCGCATACTAGAATCCGGCCCGGAGCCGTCCGGCGCGGAATCTGACTAGGGCCGGTCCTGACTGCCCCGAACCCTGACCAGCCCGGATCCTGACTGGCTCAGCCTGTCCCGTCGGCTGCGGTCTGCTGGGCGGCAATGGCGAGGTCGACGCTGTCGTACATCGGGATCCGGTCAGCCAGCCCGGTGATCCACAGCGTTCTCGCGTACTCGAACCTCGCTCCGGCGAGGGCCAGCGATCCGCCGGCCGCCACCAGGCCCTTCCAGTGACCGACGATCACTGCCAGCGAGCTGGTGTCCATGAAGTCGACGGCGGCCAGGTCGAGCACGACATGGTCGAGCGCCCTGCTCGACTCCGCGAGGGTGTCGTCGAGCTGCCGGCTCGTGACGATATCGAGGTCACCAACGAGCTTGATGACGAGAGTGCCGTCGCGCTGCTCGGACGAGAGCTCGAACTCGGGCACGCTGTACCCCCCCCTCGCAGGTCAGGCCGGCCGGCCAGGACACCTCGGCGGCGATGCCGATCCATGGCACCGAAGCCGTATCAGGGACATGCTATGCGCGCGGAGGTTCCCGGACCAGCAGCGCCTGGCGCTCCTGATCAGGCCGCTGCCGGTCTCAGCTACGCCCGCCGGCTCAGCTACGCCCGCCCGCTCAGCCAGCTACGAGCTCGCCGGACGACGGCGATGATCGCGGCCGCGTCGATGCCGGCCGCCGGCAGCTGCTCGGCCGGCGTTGCCGAGCCCGGCATTCCGCTGACGGCGAGCCTGGACAGACGGGCGAAGCTCGTGTAGCTTTTTGGGCAGTGCTTACGACGCAGGCACACCCATCTGTCACAGTGTGACGTTGCTGGGTGTGCCTTTCCGTTTTGCGGTGAGAGTAGCGACTCGTTCGTAGCGCTCAGAACTCCAGGACTGGCCTCTCCTAGCAGGCGTCCGCGGTGACATCAGCCGGACACCGCAAGGGAGACCCAAGGGATGAAGATCGCCCTCGTCGCACGGCATGTTTCAGCGCCAGTTACCCCGTCCGATCCGTACGCCGCCGAGCAGGCCGCGCACATTGCAGGTCTCGGCAGGGCGCTCGCCGCTCAGGGCCACAGCGTCGTCATCTGCGCCCGAAAGGACGCACCGGGCCTGCCGGACCGCGAGACGCTTGCTCCTGGCCTCACCGCGCGCTACATCAAGGCTGGCCCGCCAGCGCCCGTTCCCGCTGACCAGCTGCCGCAGTACGTCGCAGAGATCGGCAGGCACCTGGCAGCGCGCTGGGAGAAGGACACACCGGACATCGTGCATGCGCATCACTGGACCAGCGGCCTCGCCGCTCTGCTCGCCGCCCGTGAGGTGCCGGCGCCGATCGTCCAGAGCTTCGGCTCGCTGGGCACCGCCGAGCAGCGCCACGGCGTGCCGGGGCCGCAGGACAGTGCCCGCATCCGGATGGAGGCTGGCGTCGCCCGCTCCGTGACCGGCGTGCTGGCGCACACCTCCGATGAGGTCGCCGGGCTGGCCGGGCTCGGTATTCCCGGCGCGCGGGTCAGGATCGTGCCCTGCGGCGTGGACACCGGCCGCTTCGATCCTGAGGGCGCGGCTGCCAGGCGCCACGGTGAGCTCCGGCTGCTGCACGTCGGCTCCCTTGCCGACCACCAGGGGCTGGACAAGCTCATCAGTGCCCTGCCCGGCCTGCCGGGAGCTGAGCTAGTCATCGCCGGCGGGCCAGACCAGGATGAGCTGGACTCCGACATCGCGTACAAGAAGCTCGGCAAGCTAGCCGCCGGGCTCGGCGTGGCCGACCGGGTCACCTTCACCGGGCAAGTCGCCAGCACGAACCTGCCGGCCCTGATGCGCTCGGCCGACATCTTCGTCAGCGCGGCCCGCTACGAGCCATACGGCGCCGCAGCGATCAGCGCGATGGCCTGCGGCACGCCGGTCGTGGCGTACGCGGTAGGCGCTTACTCCGATGCCGTGGTCGACGGCACGACCGGGCTGCTGCTGCCGGCCGGCGGGCCTGAGGTCTTCGTCAAGCGGATCCGCGACCTGCTGTCAGCGCCGATGAAGCTGACGGCGTTCGGCATCGCCGCCGCCGACCGGGCCAGGTCCCGCTACCCGTGGGAGCGGATCGCCGCCGAGACGGTGGCCGCCTACGAGCGGTGCGTCACGGTCCCGTGTCCCAAGCCTGCCAGGACCGCCCCGGCAGCACCCGCCCGGCGGACGAGAGCACACGCCGAGCCGGGCCGCGCGGCCTAGCCGCCCGCCCCGCCTCCCAGCCCCGAGGCTCACGCGGGCAAGCAGATCATGCTTGCCCGCGTGAGCAGCGGAAATGACTGTCAGGGGGAGGTGAGGGCCATGCCTAACTACTGGCTCGGCATCATGGCAGTCGCCCTGGCGGCCACGCTGGCCATCTGGATCGCGCTCGTCTTCAGAGCCGACAGGTACCAGTCTCGCCAGCCGCAGGAGCCGGTGCCGAAACGGGAAGTCATCGGGGGCATCTTCGCGGCCCGCAAGGGAGGGCGCCAGGTGATGCCCGACCCGGAAGAGCCGATCGTTCATGACGACTGGGAAGTCCCGGAAGTGGCCCCAGGCGTCCCCGAACAAACGGCACGCACCCCGGAACAAGCGGCCAGCTTCCCGGAACAAGGGGCAAATGTCCCGGGGCAGGCCAGCCCGGAGACGACCAGGCAGGCCGCCCAGCCGACGGTACCCGAGCAGCGCACGGAACCGGTACCCGGGCAGGCCCCGGCCCGAGGGGACGGTCGCTAATCACGCCGGGCTAGCCGCCGGAGCTGTCGCTGCCGTCCGCGCCGTCATGCGATGATGACGACGGGGAAAGCCAGGTGCTGGCGCGAGCGCTGCGGCGCGGCCGGCCGAGTGCTACGGCCGGATCAGACCGGATCAGGCCGGGTCATGAGGGGGATGCACAAGTGATCAAGACCACATCCAAGCTGCTTGTCGTCGCGGGGCTGGGTCTCGCCCTGGCCTACGGCTGGCAGGACATCAAGCGCTTCGTCAAGATCAAGCAGGTATCGGCCTCAGGGGCGCACCCGGAGCAGATCCCGGTCCACGGGCGCACGGTGTACCCGCGCAACAGCTTCGATGCTGAGCCGGACGGCACCGGCGATTTCGACTCGGCCCGCCGGGGCGGCCCGATCCTGAGCTAGCGCCGGCAGCTACGGCACCTCCCGCACCACCGTCGCGGGATCCTTGTCCCGCCGCAGGCGTTCGCGGCAGCCTGCCGCTGCCCGAGCGCGGCAGCGGGCCGGGGTCGAAGGGCGGGTCGGCCCGCTCGATCGTGCTCAGCGAGCGGCCCAGGCTGGCCGGCGCCGCCGATCCGCTCCCGCCAGGCCCGGCCCGCTGCCGCGGGGTCGGCGCCGAGCACCCTGACCTCGCCCGCGTCCCGGCGCCGGTGGCCCTCGAGTATCTCGATGGTGGTGGTCTTGCCTGCCCCGACCAGGACGGCGCACTGGAGGGCTGCGCCCCCTGCTGTCTGTGTCATGGCCTCAGCGTGCGCCGGCCGGGACCGGCGCCGCGTCAGCCAGAACGTCAGCCCGGCGTCATCCGTTTGATGGACCCGCGCGGTCACCGTGGGGGCCCAAGTTGACCCCGCGCGGCTGGCTGACGCGATGAGAGATGATGTCGGCAACGGCCCGCGGAGCGTGGTCAGGAGCTTGAGACTACCGCAGGGACGGCAATTCTCTGCAGATCGTCCGCTGGGATGAGCTGGAGCCAGCCCGTGGGATGACGTCATGAGCGATACCCGCGGATAGCCTGGTGCCGTGTCCGCACTGTACGCATGGCTGCGCCGCCACCCTCGGCTCGTGGACGGCGCCCTGGCCGCGGTGCTGGCCTCCAGCGGCCTGGCGACTGGCCTGGTGCTGCGCCAGTGGCTGCTGATCCCGGCAACTCTCGGAGTGACCATCCCGGTGGTCTTCCGCCGTGCCCATCCAGCCGGCGCGTTCGCCACCGCGATCGCGGTCGGAGCCGTTCAGGTGGCTGCCGGCATCAGGCCGTCGCCCGCCGACCTCGCCATCCTCATCCTGCTGTACACCCTCGCGGCCTACACCACCAGGCGCCAGTCGGTAATCGGCCTCGCTGTCTGCCTGCTCGGGTCGGCCGCCGAGCTCGGCCGGATGCGGCACGCCGCGACTATCAGCCTGACGGCCTGGCTGCTCATGGCCTCGATCCTGTTCGCCGGGCCATGCCTGATCGCATGGGTGCTCGGCGACTCGATGCGGTACCGCCGCGCCTACTACGCCAACCTGGAAGAGCGCGCCGCCAGGCTGGAGCGGGACCGGGACGCCCAGGCGCAGATCGCCACCGCCGCCGAGCGGGCCAGGATCGCCCGCGAGCTGCACGACGTCGTCGCGCACAACGTCAGCGTGATGGTCGTGCAGGCCGACGGAGCCGCCTACGCGCTCGGAACCGATCCCGGCCGGGCCCGCGAGGCGCTGGCGGCGATCTCGGCGACGGGCCGGCAGGCACTCGCCGAGATGCGGGTCCTGCTCGGCGTGCTGCGCAGCAACGACGAGACCGGTCCCGGTGCGGCCGGGCTGCCGGCTGGCTCCACCGTGACCACGGGGACGGCGGGGACGGCGGGCAGGGCCGCGCTGGCGCCGGTACCCGGCATCGGCCAGCTCGATGACCTGCTCGACCAGACCAGGGCCGCCGGACTGCAGGTCTCCTGCACGATCGAGGGTGAGCCGCTGCCGCTTCCCGACGGAACCGCGCTCGCCGCGTACCGCATCATCCAGGAGTCGCTCACCAATACCCGCAAGCACGGCGGTCCCTGGGCCAGGGCATGCGTCCTGCTGCGTTACAGCACCGACGCGCTGGAGCTAGCCGTGACGGACAACGGGCTGGGCGGCGCGGCCGCCAGCGACGGCGCCGGCCACGGGCTGACCGGGATGCGCGAGCGGGCCGCCATGTACGGCGGAACCGTCCAGGCTGGCCCGCGGATGAACGGCGGCTTCCAGGTCACCGCGCGGCTGCCGATCGCTCCCGCGCGGGCCGGCGCCGCATGAGCATCCGGATCCTCCTGGTCGATGATCAGGAACTCGTGCGCACCGGGTTCCGGATGGTGCTCGATGCCCAGCCCGACATGGCCGTCGTCGGCGAGGCCGGCGACGGGCTCGCCGCCGTGCACCTGCTCCGCGGCACGACGGCCGACGTCGTCGTGATGGACGTGCGGATGCCCAGGCTCGACGGGATCGAGGCGACCAGGCGGATCTGCCAGGGCGGCGACCGGCCGCGGGTGCTCATGCTGACGACATTCGACCTGGACGAGTACGCGTTCGCCGCGCTCAAGGCCGGGGCCAGCGGCTTCCTGCTGAAGGACGTGCCGCCGGAAGAACTGCTGTTCGGGATCAGGTCCGTCCATTCGGGGGACGCCGTCGTGGCACCATCGACGACGCGCCGGCTCATCGACAGGTTCGCGCCGATGTTCCCCACCGACGCCGCGAGCGAGCCCCCTGACCTGGCTGGTCTCACCAGCCGGGAGCGCGAGGTCCTGATCCTGATCGCCCAGGGCCTGAGCAACACCGAGATCGCGGAGCGGCTCTTCGTCTCCGAGGCCACCGTCAAGACCCATGTCGGGCGGGTTCTGGCCAAGCTCGGCCTGCGGGACCGGGTCCAGGCGGTGGTGTTCGCCTACGAGACCGGGCTGGTGAAGGCGCGCGGCTCGGCTTCGTAACGCCCCAGGCCCGCTGCCACCGGCGCCCGCTGCCCCCAGCTCCACTCCGGCCCCAGCACCGGCCGGGCCGCCACGCTTGACATATCTACCAATGCAAACTATATTTAGCTTAGAACTCAGGAGGAGGATCACAATGATCGACACCCGCGCCGCGGGGCAGGAGCTGCAGGATCAGCTTCTAGCCGCTGCCCGCAAGGGACACCGGAGGGTGACTAATACCGTCAAGAACGTGACGGCCACTGCCCAGATGATCCAGCCGCAGCTCCCCAGCATGCCCACCATCAAGCTGCCATACGCCGAGCAGCTCACCCAGCTCAGGGAGAAGCAGCTCACCCAGCTCGCCCTGCTGCGCGAGAAGGCGCCAGGCCTGATTGCCAGGCTGCCGAGCGGAGACGACCTTATGGCCGGGGCTCATGACGTCGCCGGTCAGGTCCGGTCCGTCCGGCGCCAGGTCGTCAGCCAATTGCGAACGGTCGCAACCCCGCTGGCCCACCAGGCCGCCGCCGCGTTCGGCCAGGTCACCGCATCGGCACCGAAGGCCTCTCCGGCCGGCGCGGTGACCCACAACGGCACCGCTAGCGCCGCCAAGGTCAAGCCGGCCGCGGAGAACGGCAAGGCCGCCAGCGCGACCACGGCTCACCGGGCCGAACCAGCCCGCACGTCCGGGAAGGCTACGCCAGCCGAGAAGAAGACCGGGCCAGCACGGCCCGCGTCGCGGCGCACCGCTTCGGCGCCCAAGAAGGCCAAGCCGACCACCAAGTAAGGTTCGGCGGACGACCGGGGCGCGGCAGATGGCAGGACCATCGGCCGCGCCCCGTCGGCCGTGGCGGCGCCGCGGCCGGAAGGAGCGACATGAACGAACCCTGGGATACCCAGATGGAGGCGCTCGGCGACTTCATCCGCAGGCAGCGCAAGCTTGCCAACCTGTCCTTGCGGCAGCTGGCCGAGAAGACCCGGCTCTCCAACCCGTACCTGAGCCAGGTCGAGCGCGGCCTGCATCAGCCGTCGATGCGCGTCATCAAGCTGATCTCCGAGGCGCTCAACGTCTCGGCGGAGACGCTGCTCACCCATGCCGGCCTGCTGCACCATGGCGACGGAGAGACACCCGACGCGGCAGCCGGCATCCCGGCCGTCGAGCAGGCGATCCAGGCCGACAGCCGGCTGTCCGACCAGCAGAAAGCCGCGCTGGTCACGGTGTACAGGAGCATGCTGAGCGCCGACTGACGCAGCCGGCAGATCGGCCGAGCTGTGATTCGCAAATCACAAAATTCGTGAATACACTCACTTTTCGGTGCGAACATCACAGAACGACAGTCGGCATCGGCCAGTGAGCATTACGATACATGAGCGTGACTGATCAGAGCCCGGAGTCGGCGCCCTTCTCTCCGCTACCGCAGCGCAGGCCGACCTCCGCCAACGGCGACAACGCGACCAGTCCGGGGCTGCCGAAGCGCTTGCCAGGGGCACCGGAGGATAACGGCAGCCCGAGCCTTCCGCGGCGCGCATCCGGCGGCAGGCCCCGACGGGTCGGCCGCCACCGGAGCCTGCACCGGATCAGCGTCGCGTCCGACGCGCCCGCGCTGGTACTCGCGGTCCCCGGCTGGGGTGAAGCCACCGCCGACCTCGCCAGCAGCGTCGCCGAGTCGGCCGCCAGTTCCTGTCCTGGCGTCGACATCAGGATCGGCTACCTGAACGGCAGCACCGACACGCTGGCCGACGCGCTGGCGGCGGAGGCTGATCCGCGCTCGCAACACGGACCGCGGGCAGTGGTCGTCCCGCTGCTCGCAGGCCCGCATCCGGTGCACGACGCGGCGATAGCGGCCGCGATCAGCGCGGCCACGGCACCTGTCATGCTCGCGACGGCACTCGGCCCGCATCCGCTGCTGGCGGGTGCCCTGCACGACCGGCTGCACGAGGTGGGCCTGGCCAGGGCCAGCCGGGCCCGCGGCCTCAACATCGCGGCGGGCGCGACCGGCATCATCGTCGTGGCCGACCGGGGGCCGCAGGCCGTCGCCGACGCGGGCGTCACGACGGTCCTGCTGGCCGCGCGGCTGGCGGTTCCCGCCGCGCCGGCGTCGCTGGGCGATCCGGCCAGCATCGACGCGGCGGTGCAGCGGCTGCGCGAAACGGGAGCCACCCACCTGACCCTGTCGCCGTGCGTGGTCGGGCCCGAGACCGATCCGGCCGAGTTCGCGATGCTGAGCGGCGCTCTTAACGCGCCGTGCGCGCCTCCGGTCGGCGCGCATCCCGCGATCGCCCAACTCGTCGCCGTCCGCTATGGCGAGGCTCTGACAAGGATCGCCGTCGCGAGCCATTGACAGCCGGCACTCGTTTGCGCTGAGGTTCGTCATATGTGCCGCCCGGCCGCTCTGGCCGTGCCTGAGCAATTTCCCCCGGGGCCGGCCAATCCGCTTTCTGATGACATCGACACAAAGGTGGGCGCTATGAGCGAGTGGAACGCCATGACATACGAAGGAAAGGACACCATCCTTCGCGTCGTGCGCGACCAGGCGGAGCAGATGTTCTCCCTGGCGGAGCGGCCCGATTCGTGGCAGGCCCCGACGGCCTGCGAGAACTGGGAGGTCAGGGACGTCATCGGCCACCTCGTCGACACCATGGAGGGGTATTTCAAGGCCTTCGAGGTAGCACGGTCCGGCGCCACGCCGGAGAACGCGTACGGCCTGCTCGGCATGCACGAGCGGGCGGGCGACTCGGCCCAGGCGTTCCGCAGCCTTTCTCAGTCCGAGATGATGAGCAGGGTCCGCGCCGACCTGGACCAGATGATGGGCATTCTCGAGCCGCTCAGCGCGGACGAGTGGTCGTCGATGATCGTCCCGCACTTCTACATGGGCCCGGTGCCTGCCTTCATCTATGCCGCCGGCCAGCTCATGGACTACGGGGTCCACACCTGGGACATCCGCGAAGGGCAGGGCACGGCGCACGCGCTCTCTGCCGACGCCGCCGACCTGCTCGTCCCGTTCATGTTCATCATCTGGCAGTCGACCATCAGGCCAGACGCGGACCGTACCCCGTTCACGATCGGCATCAACGTCACCACCGGCCACAACGCGGCGACGACCAGGGTCACGATCAGCGAGAACGGGATGAGCTACGAGCCCGGCAGCGTGGACGACCTGCCCGCGGTGATCGAGTTCGACGCCGGCAGCATGGTGCTGACCGCGTTCGGCCGGATCCGGGGCGGCACGGTGCGCGGCGACCAGGCCCTCGCCGACCGCTTCCTGAACCTCTTCCACTGGATCTAGGACCGCGGCGATCCCGCCGGGCCTAGCCGGGGGCGGTGTCGTACTCCCCCGGCTGGTGCCCGGCGGGCAGCCGGTGCTTGGCGATCCGCTCGGTCGGCGTCCTCGGCAGCTCGTCGATCACCTGCCAGAACCTGGGCACCTTGAAGGCCGACAGCCGCTCAGCCGCGTAGCGGTGCAGGTCACTCAGGTCGATCTCGGCTCCCGGCGCCGCGACGACGAACGCCTTGATCTCCTCCTCGGTCAGCTCGGAGGCGACGCCGACCACCGCGGACTCGAGGACGGCCGGGTGCGAGTCGAGCACTTCCTCGACCTCGAGCGGCGACAGGTTCTCGCCCCGGCGGCGCAGCACCTCCTTGCGCCGGCCCACGAAGGTGAAGGTGCCGTCGCCGTTGACGGTCGCCAGGTCACCGGAGTGCAGCCAGCCGTCCGCCGTCATAACCGCCGCGGTCTCCTCCGGCATGCCCCAGTACCCGGGCGTGATCACCGGGTTGCGCAGCAGGATCTCGCCGGTCTCCCCCGGCCCTAGCGCCGCCCCGCTCGCCGCGCCGGCCCGCCCGCCGTCAGGCGGGATGTCGGCGCCCGCGGGCGTCACGACTTTCGCCTCGTTAATGGTTCCCAGGTAGGGATGCTGCCGCACCGCGCCCAGCGTCCCGACGGGCCGCTGCCCGTGCGGCCAGATCAGGCCGTACGGCGACTCGGACATGGCGTAGCCGACCACGATCCGGATGCCGAACCTGCGCTCGATCTGCTCGTGCCGGTCCCGTTCCGGGGCCGGCCCGGCGTAGCAGAGCCGCAGCGGATTGTCGGCGTCGTCCGGCCGCTCTGGCTGCCGCATCAGGATCTCGAGCATCGCCCCGATCGCGTTGAACTCCGTCGCCCCGTGGCGGCGCGCGGTGTCGAGGAACCCGCTCGCGGAGAACTTCGGCACGAGCACGAGCCCGGCGCCGCTCACGAGCGACCCGAGCACCGAGTAGATGGGCGCGTTGATATGAAAGAGCGGCAGTGACGTCATCAGCCGGTCGCTGGCGGTCAGCTCCATCCAGAACGGGAACCCCTCGGCGGCCATCGCGTACGCCCGGTGGGTCTGCATGACCAGCTTTGACCGACCCGTCGTTCCCGATGTCGGGATCAGCACCGCGAGGTCATCGGGGCGGACCCGCGCGGGCGGGACATCCGAGAGCGGCCGGCCGGTCCGGCCTGCGCCCAGCCGATGCACATTGACAACGGCTCGCACCGGCCCGTCTCCTGCGGCAGCCTCATCGAGCACCCGGTACAGGCCGGGGTCGGTCAGCACCGCGCGCGGCCGCACCTGACGGAGCAGGCCGCCCAGCTCGGCAGGCACGCTCGCCGGGTTGACCGGCACGGTCACGGCGCCGAGAGCGGCCAGCGCCAGCCAGCTGAGCAGGTACTCGGGCGCGGTCCGGGCCGTGAGCACGACCAGGTCGCCGTGGCCGATCCCGGCCTCGGTGAGCTCGGCCGCCACGCCCGCCACCCGCTCGGCGGTCTCGGCGAAAGTCAGCTGCAGGTCATCGGTGCGCAGCCAGATCCCGCCGGGGTCCCGCTCGGCCGCCCGCTCGAGCAGCCCGGGAATCGTCCCCGCGTAGTCAGCCACGGTCGTACCGAACGCGCCCGTCATAGCAGCGACAATACGGGGCCGCTCCGCCAGGCACGGCGATGGCCCGGCACCGTTGGCGCATCAACGGTGCCGGGCCATCGCTGTCGTAAGCACCCGCGACCTCGCGGCCCGCGAGCCGCTACGGTGACGGTATCCCGCTCGCCGGAGCGGCGGGCTGCGGCGTCGAGTCGGTGGTGATCGCCCCGGTCGCCGAGTCGTCGGTCACGTACACGCCGGTGTCGGGGACCAGCGCTCCGTTCGTGATGGTCCCGATGTAGGCGCCGGTGATCCCGTTGTGGTCACCGGCGGAGTACGCGAACGGGGCCACCGCGACCGCCTGCGCCAGGCCCTTGTTGATCGCGCTGATCAGGTCCGCCCTGGTCGGGTTCTTGCCGGCCTTGAACATCGCCTGGACGAACGTGTAGCCGACCGACATCCCGTAGAGCACGTTGCCGTCGAAGGCCGGAATGGTCTTCGACAGGTACTTCTGGTAGATCCCCTGGAACAGGCTGATCCAGCTATTGGAGGTCTGGCCCAGCGACGGCAGGTAGCTGTCGGTGATGATGCCCTGGGTCAGCGAGTTGCCGAAGCCCGCGGTCTTGTTCTTGGCGAACGAGGCGAGCAGGCCGGCCAGCGTGATCGGGTCGGAGCCCACGTCGCTGACCGCGAGCTGCGGCGCGTACTTCAGTCCGAGCATGTTGAGCTTCAGCAGCGCGGTGAAGGCCGGGACGGTGAAGGAGACCACGACCTGCGCTCCCGCCGCCTTGAGCGCCGCCACCTGGGGGCCGATCTTGATGTTCGTCGGGTCATAGCTCTGCTTGGAGACGATCTGAGACTTCGGGATCTCGTAGCTGAGGCCCTTGACGCCGTCCTGACCGAACTCGTCGTTCTGGTAGAAGAAGCCGATCTTCTTGCCCTTGAAGTGCTGCTCGATGTACGTGCCGAGGATCTTGCCCTCCCGCACGTAGTCGAGCTGCCAGCCGAAGGTGTCGGGCAGCGTGGACGGGGCGTTCCAGCACTCGCAGCCGGAGGCGACGAAGACATCGGGGACGTGCTCGCTGTTGATGAACTGCGCGACGGCCAGGTGGGTGGGGGTCCCGAGCCCGTTGAAGATCGCGAAGACCTTGTCCTGAAGGATCAGCTGGTGCACCACCGTCGACGTTATCGTGGGGTTGTACTGGTCGTTCAGGTACTTGTAGACGATCCTGCGGCCGTAGATGCCGCCGTGCGCGTTCACGTAGCTGAAGTACGCGTTGGCGGCCGGCGCGATCTCGCTGTATCCGGGGGCGGCGATGCCGGTCAGCGGCTGGTGGCTGCCGATCGTGATCGTCGTGGCCGTGATGCCGGTGTCCGAGGCCGTCAGGCCGCTGCCGCTGCCGCCCGAACTGCTTCCCGAGCTACACGCGGCGGCCAGCAGGCTCAGAGTGGCGAGGCCGGCGATGGTGCCGAGCCTCGCCCGTTGCGATCTGATCATGTTGTTCCTTTCTCCTCCTGGTGGTAATCGGCCGGCCGACGCCGGCGCAGATTGTAGAACCGGATCAGGCCGCCCTGGATCCCGCCGGGGAAGGCGACCATCACCACGATCAGGACGACGCCGTAAGCCAGGATCGGCACGCTCGAGCTGGTCGTCTGGTTCATGCCGTGGCTGGTCGCGAAGTCCGCCAGGAACGTGGGCACGATGACGAGCAGCGCGCTGCCCCAGATCGCGCCGGTCAGGCTGCCGAGGCCGCCGAGCACGGCGGCGGTCAGCAGCTGGATCGACAGGCCGAGGGCGAACAGGCTGGTCGAGACCGTCCCGATCCAGACGGCGAGCAGCACGCCGCCCGCTCCGGCGCAGGCCGCGCTGACGATGAAGGCGACGATCTGGAGCCTGGCGACGTTCAGCCCGGCAAGCGACGCGGCGACCTCGTCGTCCCGCAGCGCCCGCCAGTTCCGGCCGACCCTGCTCCGGGTGAGGTTGGCGAGCAGGACCAGGACGAGCAGCGCGACCGCGCAGTTGAACCAGGCCTGCCAGCGGGACAGCGAGAAGCTGGCCCCGAGGAAACCGGGCACGCTGATGTAGAAGCCCAGTCCCTGGTCGCCGCCGAGCACGCTCTGGAACTGCGTGGACAGCGACGGCAGCGCGACGGCGAGCATGAGCGTCGCCCCCGCCAGGTACGGCCCGCGCAGCCGGGCGGCGGCCACGCCGAAGATGGCTCCGGCCAGCGCCGCCGCGCCGGTCGCCGCGAGCAGGACCAGCACCAGGGGCCATTGCAGGTGCAGGAAGAGCAGGGCGGCCGTATAGCCGCCCACGGCCATGAACGCGCCGTTCCCGATCGAGATCTGCCCGCTCAGCCCGATCAGCACGGTGAGCCCGGCCACGGCCACGACGAAGGCCGCTATCTCGGCCAGCTCGTAGTCACGGTATTCGCCGATCATGGCCGAGGCGATCGCCAGCACGACGGCCGCCAGCACGGCGATCCCCAGGTGCCTGGCCAGGGTGGGCACGCGGACGCGGCCTTGCTGTCGCGCCGCGGCCGCCGGGGGCGTGGATCCGGTGACGATCGGAACGGCCCGCGACTGCTGGTCGGGCGAGGAGGTCTGGTCCGGCTCGGAGGGTGTCGTTGTCATCTCCTACACCCGCCTGGCCGGTGCCGAGGAGAACAGGCCGTTCGGCCGCAGCATCAGGACCAGCAGCAGCGCGGCCAGCCCGAACAGGTTGACGACCTGGCTGTTCAGGTAGCCGCCCGCGTAGCTCAGCACGACGCCGAGGATCAGGCCGCCGGCCACCGCGCCAGCCGGGCTCTCCAGACCGCCGATCACCGCGGCGGTGAAGCCGAGCACGAAGATCACGTCCATGCTGTTCGGGCTGAGGAACGTCGACGGGGTGACCAGCATCCCCGCGAGCGCGCCGAGCAGCCCGGCCAGCGCCCAGCCCAGCGTGAGCATCCGCCCGACCCGGACGCCGAGCAGCCTGGCCACCGCGGGACTGAACGCGGTCGCCCGCAGCCGCAGGCCGACCGAGGTGTACCTGAACACGGCGGCGAACACGCCCGCGGCGGCGAGCACGGCCACGGCGGTGAACACGTCGTTCCAGGTGATCCCGAGCGCCACGGATCCGATGCTCAGCCCGTTGATCGAGTAAGCCGGCGGGAACGACCTATTGTTGGAGCTGAACAGCAGGCCGGCCAGGCCTTCGAGACCGATCAGCAGCCCGATCGAGACGATCACGGCGTTCAGCGGTGGCTTGCCGGTCACCTGCCTGATCACGACCCGCTCGACGACCGCTCCGATGACCAGGCCGCTCGCCAGCGCCACCGCGAAGCCGAGCCAGTAATTGCCGGTCGCGTTGATGACCAGCAGCGCCATATAGGACGTGAACATGGCCATCGCGCCCTGCGCGTAGTTCAGCACCCTGGTACCGCGCCAGATCAGCACCAGCGAGAGCCCGATCGCCGCGTAGATCATCCCGGCGCTGAGCCCTTCGAAGGTAAAGTTCAGGAACTCGACCATCCCCTGCCTTCCTAAAATCCCAGGTAGTGACGGCGGAGGGCGTCGTCGGCGGCGAGCGCGGCAGCCGGAGCGCTGGCCACCACGGCACCGAGATTCAGCACGATTCCGGTATCGGCGATCGCCAGTGCGCTGCGGGCGTTCTGCTCGACCAGCACGATCGTCAGGCCCGCCTCGTCGCGCAGGCCCCTGATCAGCTGCAGAACGTTGCTAACGACCTTCGGCGCCAGCCCGAGCGACGGCTCGTCGAGCAGCAGGACGCGGGGCGCCGTCGCGAGTGCCCTGGCGATGACCAGCATCTGCCGCTCGCCGCCGGACAGCGTCCCGGCGGCCCGGTTCCTGCGGTCGGCGAGGATGGCGAACCGCTGGTAGATCTCCTCCAGCGCGCCCTTTCGGTCGGCCCGCGATCGCAGCAGCAGCCCGAGCTGGAGGTTCTCCGCGACCGTCAGCTCGGTGATAACCCCCTGGCCCTCCGGAACGTGCGCGATCCCCGCCCTGGCCACGTCTTCCGGCCGGCGGCCGGCCACGTCCGTTCCGGACAGCAGGATCCGGCCGCGGCGCGGCCGGACCGAGCCGTCAATCGCGCGCAGCAGGGTGGTCTTCCCCGCGCCGTTGGCTCCCAGGACCGCGGTGATCGTCCCGGCCGGAGCGGTGACCGACACGCCCTTCAGCACCTGCACCGCGCCGTATCCGGCGGCGACGTCCTCGATGATCAGCGTGGCTGACTCACTCATGGAGCACGCCCAGGTACGCCTCGGTGACCAGCGGATCGGCCTGAACCTGCGCCGGGCTGCCCTGGGCGATCAGCACGCCGAAGTCGAGCACGAAGATGTGGTCGCAGACCGACATCATCAGGTCCATCCTGTGCTCGATCACCAGGACGTCCGCGTCCCGGGCGATCGAGGCGATCAGCGCGCCGAGCTCGGGCAGCTCGTCTTCCGGGAGCCCGCTGGCCGGCTCGTCAAGCAGCAGCAGCCGGGGCTGGCCTGCCAGGGCGCGGGCCAGTGCGACCCTTTTCCGCGATCCGTGCGGCAGCGTCTCCGGCATCCGGTCAGCCAGGTCGGCGGCACCCACCCGGTCGAGCGCCTCGAGCGCGATCGTCCGGAGCCTTGCTTCGTCGGCGTCGGACCTCGGCAGCCCGGCGAGTGCGGACCAGAAGCCCGCCTTAGCCCGGGGAGTCGCGCCGACCATCACGTTCTCGGCGACTGAGAGGCCGCGGAACAGCCCGACGGACTGCAGAGTCCGCGCGATGCCGAGTCCGGCCAGCCGCTCGGGCCTGACCTTTGTCAGGTCGTCTCCCCTGAACAGGATCTGGCCGATCTGCGGCCGGACGAAGCCGCAGATCGCATTGAGCAGCGTGGTCTTGCCCGCGCCATTCGGGCCGATGATCCCGGTCACCGCGTGCTGCGCCCTCAGTGACACGTCATCGAGCGCGGTCAGGCTTCCGAACCTGACCGTAAGACCGCTGATTTCCAGCGTGTCACGATCCACCCGCGACCTGTCCTCGCACTCGCAGTGCTAAAACCTCACCACACGATTCACCGCGCTGTGCAAGGCATGCAACAGCAGCGCCCCATTGTGGCTGAACCGTAACCAATGCCGGCCCAGCCGACTTTCGCCATTGCGAGTGCTTATTTATTGATCCCGCCCCCGCACCCGGGTTTGCCTCACGCCCGCGCGCCCCGGTAACGATGGAGCGATGAGCGGCAATCCGGACCGCTGACTGGCTCGCACAAGTTCCTCCGCAGCGCGGGCCGGTGGGCCGGTGGGCCGCCGCCATACGGCTACAAGGTGATTTCCAGCCAGGACGGCAAGGGATTCGTACTGGCCATCGACCCTGAGACCTCCAAGATCGTCAGGGAGGTGGTCCGCCGGGTGAGTCGCGGGGAGCCCGTCAACGCCGTCGTGGCTGACCTCAACAAACGCAAGGTCCAAAGTCCGAGGGACCGCGTGCGGGCGCTGGCCCAGGCCAAGCCTGACGCCACTCCGCCGGAGAGGCCGCGCGACCCTGGCGTCTGGCAGGCCACCTCCATGCGCAAGATCCTCCGCTCGCGGACTTTGCGCGGTGAGGTGATGCACCGGCCTGTCGTCGGCAAGGACGACGACGGCAACGAGGTGCGCGGGCCGACCAGGACGATCCCCGGCGCAAACGGCATGCCGCTCACCCGCGCCGAGCCGCTCATCAAGGAGAGCGAGTGGGCCGCGCTCCAGCGGGCGCTGGACGGGGCCGCCCACGAGAAGAAGCGGTGGCAGACGCCATCCGGCTTGCTCGGAGTCGGCTACTGCGCCGCGTGCGCGGGCCAGGAGGGCGGCCCCGCGCCGCTCGACTTGTGGCAGCGCCACAAGAATGGCAAGGTCTACAGCTACTACCGCTGCTACCGGGCCTACCGGCGGGCCGAGCACCCTGGCCGGTGCAGCACCCTGGCCATCCGCCAGGAGCTGCTAGACGACCTGGCCGAGCGCAACTTCCCGGGTGTCGCCGGCCCCCAGCCCGTGTGCGAGAAGGTCCCCGCCCGCCGCAAGGTGCTCACCGCACTCCCCAGCGTGAGGCCACCTGGGAACTGGTGCCGACCGGCAAGACGTTCGGCCAGGTCTGGGCGGAGGCCGACGTGATCGAGCGCCGCAAGCTCATGAAGGACGCCGGCTTCGCCATCCTGGCCGCCAAAGACCGCGAGAACGGGCTGACGGCATGGTTCCGCATCGACGCCGACCTTGCGCAGCGCGCGGCGGCAGCGGCGGAGGGACATGCCGCCGACGTTCCCGTTCCTGAGGACGAGTACCTGATGCAGCACTGGAAGCTAGGCGTGGTCCGCGATGACGGGTCCTTCTACTGGAGCCACAGGGTGTTCATAACGGGCGATCCGGCGGAACGGTACGGGCCGGGGCATGATCCGTCTGACGAGGAACTGGCCCGCTGGTATGAGGACTGCCGCACCCGGACGTGAAGTGGTAACCGGGTCCGTCAGATGAGACAGCGCGCGGGCACGGAGTATCGGGCGCCTCTATGCAGTGCCGGGCTTGCGAGACGTGCAGATAGGCGCCAGTCACTGTCCTTCGATCGCTCGGAGCACCTCCGGTGCAATGAACAGGCGGGCACGTCCGGAGGCAGGTACCTCACTCAAGATCTTGGCTTCGATCAGCTTTTCGATGGTCTGGCTCGCCCAGCGGTGGGTGACGCCCAGAACCTCCATGGCGATGCTGATGGTGAGCGCCGGTGACTGGAAAAGCTGATCGACGAGCACTGGCAGCAGCGCCGACGCACGGGGTGCGGCCACCCGATGCCGCATCTCGGTTCGCAAGTCATACAGACGGTAAGCGCGCTTGGCGGCATCCCGCGCCTGTTGCTCGACTACCTCAAGGAAGAAGCTGAACCAGCCGTCCCAGTCGCCGTGGGTTGAGACGCGTAGCAGTGTGTCGTAGTACCGGTCACGGCGCGGTTCGATATAGGCGGACAGGTCCAGCACAGGGCCAGGGAGCAGCCCCCAGTCGACCAGCAGCAGCACCATCAGGAGGCGTCCCACCCGGCCGTTGCCGTCAACGAACGGGTGAATCGCCTCGAACTGGTAGTGGAGAGCTGCGATGTTCAGAAGCGGCGGCAGCCTCGGCTCGGCGGGAAGTCTTCCAGGCGCACTGCTACTCACCTTCCAGTTCAGTCAGCTAATGCTACCGAAACCGCGTGTCAGTATCGCTGATCGCGGCTAGTGGTAGTTCAGTAGCACTACAGCCGTGATCAAGGCGCGACAGCCCCCGGGCCGCATCGATCGACCCGGCCCGGACGGTTCTTGATGCTTAGTCCGGCAAGCATCTTGGCCAAGTAGGGCCGGTGGAACAGCCGGCTCAGCTGACGGTTCGACCGTGTCGGCGCGGGTGTCCGGGCCGAGCCCGTTGACCTGGCGGACGGTGTCGAAGGCCGCGAGCGAGACAACGCCGCCCGGCTCGGCCAGATCCGCCAGCGCGGCGGTGAACGGCCCGGGGTCATCGACGTACATGATCACGCCGTGGCAGAGCACCCCGGCGAACCGCTCGCCGCCGAGTTCGGAGCGCACGTTCTCGGCGCTCGCCTGCACCAGCCGGACCCGGCCGGCCACCTCGGGCGGCGGCGGGAGGTGCGCGCGGAGATGAGCGTCGATCACGTACGTGCGGACGCGGCCGCGGGCCGTCGCGTACTGCACGCGGGTGAACTGGCGAGCCAGCGGCGCCCAGGCGTCGGTCTCCTTGGCCATGCGGCCCGTCATGCCGGACCGGACGGCGGATGGCTGATTTCACGCGGCAGCTGATCGGATACGTTGCGGACGTGCGAACTGACAGCCCCGACGTCTTCGTCATCGGGGCCGGCGTCTCCGGCCTCAGCACGGCACTCGTCCTGCTCGAGGCCGGGCTGAGCGTCACCGCGTATGCCGCGGACCCGCCGCAGCGCACCACCTCGGCGGTGGCCGGCGCGCTCTGGGGTGCGCACCTCGTCGGTGCCGACGAGCGAGTCGGCCACTGGGCCGCGGTGACCCTGCGGCGGTTCCGCGACCTGTGCGCCGAGCCGGCGTCCGGCGTCCGCGAGATCGGCGGTTTCGTGGCCTCGGCGGGCCGGGCGGAGCCAGACCCGCCGTCCTTCGCCCGCGATGCGGGCAGCCTGACCAGCTGCGATCCCGCGGATCTGCCCGACGGCTACACCTCAGGATGGCGGTACACCGCGCCCGTGATCGCCATGCCGGCCTACCTGGATTACCTGCTTGACTTGGTGCTCGCGAAGGGCGGTCAGCTCCATCTCGGCCAGCCGCTGCGCAGCCTCGCCGATGCCGGACAACGCTCTGCCGCGCCGATCATCGTGAACTGCGCCGGTATAGGCGCGCGCGAGCTGGTTCCTGACCCAGCGCTCATTCCGGTCCGCGGGCAGGTCGTGGTCGCCGCCAATCCGGGACTGACCGAATTCTTCGTCGGCGAGGGCGCAGGCGAAGACCAGGTCAGCTACATCTTCCCGCACGGCGCCATCGTCGTGCTAGGCGGAACGCAGCAGCCGGGAGTGGACAGCCTGCGGCCCGATCCGGCCGCCGCCGAGCGGATCCTGGCCAGCTGCGCCGCCGTGGAGCCGCGGCTGGCCGGCGCTCCCGTCCTCGCGCACCGCGTCGGGCTGCGGCCGGTCCGCCCGCAGGTCCGGCTGGCCACGACGGCCCTGCCCGGCGGCCGCCAGCTGGTGCACAACT
>DATKQH010000084.1:0-2552 GCA_035532775.1 Streptosporangiaceae bacterium | reverse complement strand
CGGGTTTCCTCCGCTGTCATCGGCCAGGCTCTTCGGCAGCTTGAGGTGGCGTTCGACCCGGCGCAGGACGCCAGTGCGGCCTTGGAGGCAATGAGGCAAGAAGTGATCGCGGCCCGGCAGGAGAAACGTGAGGCCCGATTGCCGCCCAAGCGCGATCCTGGGCCCACAGACGTGGTGCTGGCCACCTCTATGTTGCAGGTCGGGGTGGATGTGCAGCGGCTTGGCCTGATGGTGGTCACCGGCCAGCCCAAGAACACCGCCGAGTACCTGCAGGCGACCGGCCGGGTGGGCCGGGATGCGGCGCGTCCCGGGCTGGTGGTGACCCTGTACAACTGGGCGCGTCCGCGTGACCTGGCCCACTACGAGCATTTCGCCCACTACCACGCCACCGCCGCCAAGGATGTGGAGGCGCTGTCGGTCACCCCCTACGCCCGCCGTGCACTGGACCGGGAGTTCGCGGCCACGTTCATCGCGGTCGTGCGGAACCTGGATGAGCGGTACTCGCGTAACCGTGACGCTCACGACCTGCCTCTGGACGGGGAGATCGTCACCGAGGCACGGCGCAGGCTGCGGCGCCGGGCGTCGATCGCCAGCGGCCCCGCGTTCGACGGTGCCGGTTACCTCGATGAGAAGGCCAAGGCGCTGCTGGATGAGTGGGCCAGGCGGCGTGACTCGACCGACTTCCGGCTCGGCTACCAGCCACAGAAGACCGAGACAGAGAACATCGTCGGGCTGTTGGACAAGCCGGAGCAGGGTGAATGGACCGCGCTCACGGTCGGCATGTCGATGCGGGAGACCGAGAACGAGGTCAACCTGCTGCTGCCACGTCAGACACTCGCTGACATCAGCGCCGCTGCTGGTCCCGGCTGGTCGTTCGGGGCGGCCAGCGCAGAGCCGGATGAGGACATCCCGGCCGGCGATGAGCTGGGGGAGGCGACGTGACCTCCTACCGGCGCCAGGTCGGGGCGGTGCGGCCTAGCCACCTGATGTATACCAGCGGGGTCGGTGCGCTCGTAGACCTGCCCCGCATATCGGTGCTGGTACGCGGCCTCGACGACTGGGACTACTCGAGGGTTGTGGCTCAGGTTCCCCTCAGCGAGGAGCGACTGCTCGCCGCCGTCCAGCGCGAGCTTGGCGCCCAGGTCGCCGAGCTCAGGCCCGCGCCGTGGCGGCAACCCGCCGAAACGCTGGGCCAGAGCAGTGATCCAGCCGACTACGTGGGTGTCCCGGTGCTGGTTTTTCCGCAGTGGCTGCGCTGCACCCACTGCAACGAGCTTGCCTCGCTCGGCGTCAACGGCAGCATCTGGCAGTTCGAGAACGACAACCCCTACCGGCCCGACCTGGCGCAGTTCACGCACTCCAACTGCAAGAAGAAGGGCCGGAAGCCGATGGCGGTGGCGGCCCGGTTCGTCCTTGCCTGCCGGGCCGGCCACCTCGACGACTTCCCCTACCGGGAGTTCGTTCATCACGGCGCTGCCTGCGAGCCGGGAGCACGGCTGCGGATGGAGGACAACGCGGGCAACACCGGCCCCAACGTGACCCTCCGCTGCCTGGTCTGCGACCTCAGCCGCAACATGCTAGAGGCAGCGGGTATCCGGGGACTGTTCAACCTCCCCCGCTGCCGGGGCCGTCATCCTCACTTGTCCACTTTCGATCCCGTCGGCTGTGAAGAGCAGACCCGTCTGCTGATCGTCGGGGCGTCTAACCAGTGGTTCGCCACCACCCTGGCTGTGCTGGCCATCCCGCCGTCCGGCGCGGATGAGCTGCGGATCGAGGTGGCACGCAACTGGGCGATACTCGGCGACGCCAACAGCCGGGACACGCTTGCCGCCATGCTGAAGTACGCCCCTCAGCTTCACATTCTCCGGCACCGGGACGTCGATGAGGTGATGTCGGCGGTCGAGGCACACCGCAAGGAAGTGGAAAGCGGGCAGGCGGTGCCTGCGGGCGATCTGCGCATTCCGGAGTGGGAGGTGTTCACCGCCGCCCAGCCGCCACCGCCGAGCCCGGACTTCACACTCCGTCGGCCAGGCGTGAGCCCCAGCCTGCGCCCGCTGGTAGCCGATGTCGTCCAGGCCGAGCGCCTGCGGATGGTGCGGGCCTTCACCGGGTTCACCCGCATCGATGCTCCCGACCCGGCCGATCCCCGTGCGACCGCCCGTGCCCCGATCAGCAGGGAGAAACCCACCTGGGTGCCGGCCGGCGAGGTCCGCGGGGAGGGGATCTTCCTGCGGCTCGACGAAGAGCTCATCGCGGGCTGGGAGGACCGGGTCATCACCAGCCGCCCGATCCGGCTGCAGCGCGAGGCCTACCGGCGGTTCCGGGAGAACCGCAACCCTGGGCGCGACCCGAACTTCGACCCGGAAAAGGGCTGGCCCGGACCCAGATACATGGCCCTGCACACCCTGTCACACATGCTCATCCGGCGGATCGCCATGGAATGCGGATACGGTTCCGCCAGCCTCGCCGAGCGCATCTACCCCGGCACCGAGGACGAGCCGCAAGCCGGCATCCTGCTGTACACAGCCGCGCCCGACAGCGAGGGCACCCTG
>DATKQH010000083.1:0-11116 GCA_035532775.1 Streptosporangiaceae bacterium | reverse complement strand
CGAGGAAGGCGCCAAGGCCGACCCGGTTGGGCACCCCGCGCGAGTCGCCGAACTGCACCTTTGGCCTGTTGCGCCAGCAGACGAGATTCCCGTGGACCACATTCGAGACGATTTCCATCGCATCGGGGTCGGCTGCCTTGTTCCTGCTGACAGCCGCGCTGCCGCCGATCCAGTTCCTGATCGCGTCGACAAAGCAGGTGCGCAGGTCGGTGATCCTGACGCTGCCCCCGATCCAGTTGTCCTCCCACGCGGTGTACGCGGGACTGTGGAAGTGGGCGAACGGCCCCTGCGGCTTGCAGGTCAGCCCGCCACCGCCACCCAGGTCGCGGACATCGTGTCTGATCCGCGTATTGTGCACGACCATCCCGAGGGCCACCGTGGATATGATGCTGCCCCCGACGGCGCTGTTGCTGGAGAGCGTCGGCCGCTTCGGGTGCGGATCGTCGATGCAGGGGAACGACTTCGGATTGCACCCAAGGATAAGCACGCCGCCCTTGCGCACGAATATGTTGCCCGCAACGTCCACGTGCGAGTTATGCCGCGCGAACGCGACAATCAACGCGGAATGGCGCGTGACGATGATGTTGCGGGACACTGCGACCGGACCGCGCTGGACGAGGCACAAGCCCCGCACAATCACATCCAAATTCCGGCCGATAAGTTCCCCTGGGTGCCTGGGTGTTCCGTGGCAGACGTGCGTTCGCCAGGTCGGAGCGGCCACCGCGGTGGTCGCCGGGCCAAGCGCCAGCATGCTGACCAGCGTTCCAGCCGCCGCGATGGCGACTGGAACGGCTTTATGACGACGTAGCATTAAGCATCCCCTTTTTCTTGTCCCCCGTGGGGTAACACATTTTGGTGTACGTTAACAGTCATTGAGTTCGCCGGCTAGGCATAATACTCAGCTCGCTGAGTCGTTTCGTTGTTCTGAACGCGGCGGGGTAAGCCATTTAATGACAATTTCTGACGGCCGGCCTATCCCGTGCCGAATTAGCAAAATAAGGCCATCGCGGCCGGGCCTGGAAGTCTGCGCCGCGTCCTGCTCGCGGGGCTCTGCGGCGCCTGGATCGGGGCGAAGGGACCGCGCCCGCTAGCCGACGGCCACCGCGATGATGCCCGCCACGATCGCCGCCGCGGCGGCCAGGCGCCGGGCGAGAGCGCCCTCGCCGAGCAGCCGCCTGCCGAGCAGCACCCCGAACAGGACGCTGACCTCCCGGGCTGGCGCGACCGCACTGACCGCGGTGAAGCTCAGCGCGATCAGCACCAGGATGTAAGCCAGCGGCGACAGCAGGGCTGCGCCCAGCACCTGAGGACGGAACGACTGCCAGACCCGGGCCAGCCGCTGCCGGTCCCTCAGCACGACGGGCGTGAACACGGCGGCCATGACGGGGAAGCCGGCGTAGCCCTGCAGGATCGGCTCCGTGTCCAGGCTCGAGACCGCGTACTTGTCCCAGATCGTGTAGCAGGCGATGAAGACGCCGGTCGCGAGCGCGAAGGCGACCGGTCCCGGGCGGGCCCGCTGGCCGGCCTGCCGGTCGGCCGACGGGGCCGCGGACCGGGCCGCGGCTGGCTCGCCCTCGTCAGCGGCGGCTCGGCCGGGCAGGCCGATCACGACGACGCCAGCGATGATCGCGAGGATCCCGGCCGCGGAGACCAGGCTCGGCCGCTCGCCAAGCAGCACGACGCCCGCCAGGGCGGCAAGCATGGCACCTGTCCCCCGGCCGATCGGGTAGGCGACGGACAGGTCACCCAGCCGGTAACCGAGCTGGAGGAACAGGAAGTAGCCGGAATGCAGGACGCCGGTGCCGGCCAGGAACAGCCAGTTGAGCCCGGTCAGGTGCGGGTGCGTTACGAGCACCGTGACGGCGACCACCGGAAGGTAGCCGACCGTCACGCAGGCCGCGACCAGCCAGATAAAGAACGCCGCGCCCGTCGCGGCGGCCTGTTTGCCGAACAGGTTCCAGCTAGCGTGGGCGATCGCGGCAGCCAGGACAAGCGCGATGGCCGTAGGACTCACGCGGGCTACCTGCCGACAGTCGGGGGGTGAATTTTTGCGTAACTTTATCCTGGTCAGCGGAGCCAGACGAGTCGGCAGCGCAGGGGGCTGCGGGTAGGCTAAGCCCGCCATGACTGAGAATCCCGGACCGGCCGCGGCCGCAGCAGCCCACGAGGCACCGACGACCATTGTCCATCTGGTGCGGCACGGCGAGGTCGCGAACCCGGACGGGATTCTCTACGGCCGCCTTCCCTGCTTCAATCTGTCAGAAGACGGCCAGATGATGGCCAAGGCGGCCGCTGACTTCATGGCGGGTCGTGACATCACCTTGCTGCGGTCGTCTCCGCTCGACCGGGCCGTCCAGACTGCCGAGCCGATCGCCGCTCAGCTTGGCCTGCCGGTCGAGATCGACGAGCGGCTGATCGAGCCGTGGAATCACTTCGAGGGGCTCAACGTCGGAGTCGGCGACGGCTCGCTGCGCGCTCCGCGGCACTGGATCTACCTGCGCAACCCGTTCCGGCCTTCGTGGGGCGAGCCTTACAAGGAGGTCGCGGCGCGGGTGCTGGCGGCGGCCACCGGTGCGGCCAGGGCGGCGCGCGGGCATGAGGCCGTCTGCGTCAGCCACCAGCTGCCGATCTGGGTGACGCGCCGGTCGGCGGAGGGCCGCACGCTCTGGCACGATCCCCGCCGCAGGCAGTGCGCGCTCGGCAGCGTAACCAGCCTGACCTTCACCGGAGACCGGCTGACCTCGGTCAGTTACGCCGAGCCGTCCGGTTCGGCCGGAACGCGCGTCGCCGGAGCGTAGCCTGTACCGTGCCCGACCCGTTTAGGGCAGGCCGGAGCTAGCCCGGTGAACCGGATCCTGCACAATGGGTTGCGTACTACTGCCTGTAGGAGATCTCCTTGTGACCCGTCTGCAGAGTTCCGCGCGTCATGCCGCCGGAACGGCACGCGCCCTCAGCGCGCTGGCGGCCCGCCCGCGGGCAGTCTGCGCGATGCTGGCGGGCACAGCCGTGCTGGCCCTGGCGTCGTGCTCGGGCGGCGCGATCGCGCAGAACACGCCCGTGAGCAGCGGGCAGAGCTTCGTCGGGGGAAGCTACAGCAGCACGTACTACAGTCCCGGCTCACGGCCGGCCGCCCCTGCCGTCGACGGGACGATGCTGACTGGCAGCAAGTTCAGGCTGTCGGCCGACCGCGGCAACGTGGTGGTGCTCAACTTCTGGGGTTCCTGGTGCGCTCCGTGCCGGAGCGAGGCGCCCGCGCTGGCGGCGCTCGCTACGCACTTCAAGAGCGCTCCGGTCAGGTTCGTCGGCGACGATGTTCACGACTCCCCGGCCGCCGCCCAGGCGTTCGAGCGCACGTTCAATGTCGGCTATCCGAGCCTGAACGATCCGGGCGAGCAGGTCGCGCTCGCGTTCCACGGCACGGTGCCGCCGGTCGCCATCCCCACCACGCTGCTGATCGACCGCACCGGGCATATCGCGGGCAGGATCGTCGGCGGGGTGACGTACCGGAGCCTGCTGGCCCTGATCACCAAGGTTCTGGCCGGGCAGTCATGACCCAGGATCTCGCGGGACGCGAAGCCGGCGCTGGCCAGGACAGGGTCGCCCAGGACGTCGCGACTGGCCAGGGCGGTACGGCAGGTCAGGACGTTGCGGCCGGGCCGGCTCAGGCGCAAGGTCAGGCGACCCGCCTGACGGGCGGACGGCTCGGCGTCGTCGGCTGGCTGCGCTGGGGCTGGCGGCAGCTGACGTCGATGCGGACCGCGCTCGTGCTGCTGTTCCTGCTCGCGCTGGCCAGCATCCCGGGATCTGTCCTGCCGCAGCAGGGCATCGACCCCGCCGCCGTGACCCAGTACTACGCGGCGCACCCGGCACTCGCGCCGTTCCTGGCCAGGCTCTCCGCGTTCGACGTCTTCGGCGCGCCCTGGTTCGCGGCCATCTACCTGCTGCTGTTCACCTCGCTGGCTGGCTGCGTGCTGCCGCGGGCCTTCCGGCTCGCCAGGTCCGCCGGACAGCCGCCGCCCAGGGCGCCGCGCTACCTCGCCAGGCTCCCGCAGGCCGCGGGATTCCGGACCGACCTGGCGGCTGACCCGGCCCTGGAGTCGGCCGCCGGGCTGCTCCGGCGGCGGCGCTTCCGCGTACGCACCGGCGACGGCTGGGTGTCGGCGGAAAAGGGCTACCTGCACGAGATCGGCAACCTGCTGTTCCACCTGGCCCTGCTCGGGCTGCTGGTCTCGGTCGCGCTCGGCGGCCTGTTCGGGTACAAGGGCAACCGGCTGCTCGTCGAGGGCGACACCTTCGCCAACACGCCGGTGGGGCTGGACGTCTTCCATCCCGGCCGGCTGGTCTCGGCCGGTGACCTCCAGCCGTTCAGCGTCACGCTGAACAAGTTCACCGCCACGTACATCACCTCCGGGGTGCAGCGCGGGCAGCCGTCCTGGTTCGCGGCGGCGATCCGGTACAACTCGCAGTACGACGGCAAGCTGCACGGCTATGACCTCCGGGTCAATCACCCGCTGATCGTCGACGGGGTGCAGGTCTTCCTGATCGGGCACGGGTACGCGCCGGAGTTCAAGGTGACCGACAGCACGGGTCACGTGAAGTTTGACCAGGCGGTGCCGTTCATCCCCGTCGAGCAGTCCGGGCTCACCTCGGCCGGCGTCATCAAGGTCCCCGACGCGCAGCCGCGGCAACTCGGCTTCGCCGGCGTCTTCCTGCCCACGCAGATCGACGTCGGCGGCCGGCTCGCGTCGGCGTTTCCCGCGGCGGACTATCCGCGGGTCAGCCTGGTCTCCTACGCGGGCAACCTCGGACTGAGCTCCGGCCAGCCGCAGTCGGTCTACAGCCTCGACACGAGCCGGATGCGGAGGCTGGCGGTCAGCCCGCGGCCGCTGGCCCCCGGCCAGTCGATCGTGCTGCCTCACGGGCTCGGCAAGCTGACGTTCACCGGGTACCGGCAGTGGGTCAGCCTGGCGATTACCTACGATCCGGGGCAGGTGCCCGCGCTGGTGTCGGCGCTGGCCGCGCTGGCAGGCCTGATCCTGTCGTTCCTCGTCCGGCGCAGGAGGATCTTCGTGCGGGCGGCCCCGGCCGGCGAGCCGGATGGAGTGGCGACACCTGGCGGGGCGACAAATGGTGGGGCGACAGACGTCGAGGTTGCCGGCCTGACGAGGTCGGATGCGGCTGGCGGCTTCGAGATCGAGTTCGCCGAGCTAGCGAGCGAGATCATGCAGGAGGTTCGCGGCGGCGCCGCGGCCGCCGGACAGCCCGGCGGCGTAGCGGCGGCAGCCGGGCCAAAGGGAGAGTGAGTTGCCGTGCCCAATACCGGACTGGCCGACTTCAGCAACGTCACGCTGGTGCTGGCGATCGTGCTCTACGCGGTGGCCATGCTGGCCTACGCGTGCGACTTCGCCTTCGGCAACCGGCAGGCCGCCGCCACCTCATCGGCCCGGCCGCAGCCCGCGCGGGTTGAGGCCGGCGTGCTCGTCGGCGCCGCGAGCGGCACCGAGCTAGCGGGGCACGCGTTCCCCGCTGACCCCGGCGACCCTACCGAGCTGGCCGATCTGAGCGGCGGCGCTGACCTGGCCGGCCCCGGGACGGGCGGCACCAGGACGCGAGGCACGGGGACAGGGAGCACGGGGGCCGGCGGTTCGGCGGCCAGCGGCCGCGTGGAAGGCGACGCCGCGGCCGGTACCGCGGGCGCTGCGGGCGGGGGCGGCTTCCCGCCCGGCTCAGCGCGCAGCGGCCTGCCGGAACCCGCGCTCATGGCTGCCAGGCCGTCGCTGTGGCCCGAGGGGACGTGGCTGCGTGGGGCGTTCCTGCTGACCTGCGCGGGGCTCGCCTTGCACATCGCCTCGGTGGCGAGCAGAGGCCTGGCCGAGCACCGTGTCCCGTGGGGCAACATGTACGAGTTCATCGCCGCCATCACCTGCTCGGCCGTCCTCGTGCTGGTCGTCGGCATGGTCCGGTTCCGCGCGTACTACCTCGGCCTGTTCGTCCTGGTGCCGGTTGTCCTCGCGCTGGCCGTCGACGTCGTGGTCATCTACATGCCAGCCGGACAGCTGGTGCCCGCGCTCCAGTCCTACTGGATCGCCATCCACGTGACGGCCATGATCGTCGCCATCGGGACGTACATCTTCGGCGCCGTCGTGACCGTGCTGTACCTGCTGGTCTCCCGGTACGAGCGTCAGGTCGCCGCGGGCGAGACGTCCGCGGCGGCGGGGATCTGGGACCGGCTCCCCCATTCGGAGGTGCTTGACCGGCTGGCCTACCGGGCGATTCTGTTCGCCTTCCCCGCCTGGACCTTCGCGGTCATCGCCGGGGCCATCTGGGCCGATCACGCCTGGGGCAGGTACTGGGGCTGGGACCCGAAGGAGACCTGGTCCTTCATTACCTGGCTGGTCTACGCGGCCTTCCTGCACGCGCGGGCGACGGCGGGCTGGCGCGGCCGGCGGGCCGCGTTCATCCATCTGTTCGGCTTCACCTGCCTGCTGTTCAACCTCGTCGGCGTGAACCTGTGGATCACCGGGCTGCACTCCTACGCGGGCATGGGCTGAGCCGGGCGGCTCTTGGCTGCGGGGTTCGCTCTCGGCTGTCCCGGTCGGTTCTGGGCTGAGCCCGGTCTGAGCTGAGCCCCGGGCGGTTCTCAGGAGCCAGCGCCCTCGCGCCACTCGCGGATCCTGCGGTCCAGCTCGAGCAGGAAGTAGGGGTTGTCGTCGGGGGCCACGAAGCGAGCCGGCGCTGTCGCGGCCTGCCGTCCGCGCCGCGTGCTGCGCAGCAAGTACTCCGGCCCCGGGCTGGCAGCGCGGCTCGCGGGATACCGTCGATCCGCTGGGCCGGGTACCCAGTTCCCGGTCATGTCATCCCAGAGCCGGTGCATCCGCACTTCCCGGCGGCCGAGCATCAGCCATCCGGCGGCGCCGAACGCCCAGAAGGCGATGACCACGATCAGCCAGGTCTGCCTGGACGGAAGGTCGAAGTGGTGCTTCGGCGTCGTCGCTATGTCGATCACGCAGGGGACGACCAAACCGACAGTTAGTAGGGCAAAAAAGACGCAAAGTACCAACATGGACGCAGCCTAGCTGCTTGCAGACCCTGACGTTACCGAATCAGCGGGGTTCACCTGGTAATCCTCATCACTCCGGGTTCGGCCTGATCCATGCTGAATAGTGACGTCAGGCCACCTGCCGTCATAGTCTGGCCTCTAACCTCGGCCCGGGAGCGACAGGTATGCGGCGGTTACTGGAACTGTGGCGTCGGCGACGACCACGCCGCAGGCCGCGTCCGGCTGCCCGGCCGGTGTTGCGATCGCGGGCTGGAGCCCGGGCCGCGGGCTCGCGCGCTGTGCCGGCGTCCAGGGCCGCCGCAGCAGGCCAGGCCCGCCCGGCGCAGAGTCCACGCCCGGCCGGTCAGGGTCAGCCGGGCAGTCATCGCCGCGCAGGCAAGTCCCAGATACTGCGCCCCGCGGGCGGCACGGCAGGCGGTAAGGTCCCGGTGCCGCGCCAGGGCGGGACCGCGCCGCCCGACCGAACCGCGCCGGCGGCCCGAACCGCGCCGCCCATGCCGGCCGCGCCCGCGCATCAGCTGCGGACTTCGCCGGTGCCGCAGGTGCGGACGAGGCGGGCGCCCGGCACTGCGGCAGCACGGGCGGCCATCCGCGCCGCGCCGAGTGCCCCGGTCGCCGAGACGGCCAGGACCAGAACCAGCGAGACTGCCAGGACCAGAATGTCGGCAGCGGCGCCGGTCAGCGCGGCAGTTCCGTGGTACGAAAGGGCCCAGCGCCTTCCCGCCGCGCCAGGACAGCGGCACTGCGGTCACCTGGAACGGATCCTGCACCGGGAGTGGGCCGCCGACGAACTGCCGCCGCCGCAGGTCGTGCTGGCCGTCGACCGGCTTGCCGAGTTCCCGCAGCTGATCAAGGAGCGGCTCGTGGCCGGGCTCGATGCCATCTACGTCGGTCCCGGCGGGGTGCCTGACCTTGACGACATGGGCAGCCTCAGCGGCATGCCGCTGCCGTCAGGGCGGGCCACCTGGGATGTCTGCGCCGGAGCCTACGGCGAGCGCAAGGTCATCGTCGGATCCAGGCCATCCCCGACGCCGGACGTGATGTGCCACGAGATCGGCCACGCGCTCGACGACATCGACGGCTCGGACGGCTGCTGGCAGTCGGACTCGAACGAGTTCACCTGGCTCTACGGGCAGTGCCTGCCGTGGATGAGCAACGACTTCCATCGCCAGCCCGGTCATCTGGGCCGGCGTGAGTTCTTTGCTGACGCGTTTGCCGCCATCGCCTCTAGCCAGCGGCCCGCACTGGTCGAGATGGTGGGCGGTAACACCCGCGTAGCGCTCAGCGTCATGCTCTACTTCAATGTGCGGTACGGCATCTAGGGGGTGGTGCGGCCATGTACGTGATCCGGCTACCTAACGGCAACCTGCTGGTCCCCGAGTCGGCGACCGCGCACGACGGCCAGCTTGTCAGCGACGCGTATGTGGAGATCGGCCCGGCCGACCAGGATTACGAGAAGTTCGCGGCCGGAGCGCTGACCCAGGAAGAGATGGACGAGCGCGCTCAGCGCTGGCGAGAGGGCGACGAGCCGCTCCGCCGCCAGTTCCTCGACTTTCTCGCCCGAGGCGGGCAGTTACCAGCACCGTTCTGACGTCCCTGGCCTGAGCGCCCGCGCCGCGGCGCCCCGGCTTCCCGGCTTCCCGGGTCCGCGGTGCATCGCGCCGCCCCGGCTTCACACAATGGCTCAGGCGATCGCTCAGAAACTTTGCGCGGCGCTGTCGATTAGTGAGCCAGTCATCCGTCGGGATATACGAGCACGCGATAAGCGCACCGCGCCCGCAGCCGGTTGCGGCCGGCGGCTGGAATGCACGCTCACGACAGCACAGCTCACGACAGCACAGGAGGACCAGATGAGCAAGTTCCTATACCTGTACCGGGGCCCGGCCACGCCGATGGAGGACATGACGCCCGAGCAGTCCGCCGAGGCGATGGAGGCCTGGGGCCAGTGGATCGGCCGGCTGGGCCCCGCCCTGGTCGATGTGGGATCTCCGTTCGGAACCCGGTCGGCAGTGGCGGACGACGGCAGCAGCCCGGAACCTGGTGACCTTAACGGCTACTCCATCGTGGTGGCCGGGAACCTCACTGCGGCCCGGGCCCTGGCTGACAAGCACCCCTTCCTCTCGGAGGGCAAGGGCCGCTTCAGCGTCGAAGTATTCGAGCTCGTCCCGATGTAATCGGCCGCGGTACGAGCCATCTCAGGCTCGGCTTCGGAGCTGGTCCGCGACAGCTGGCCGGCTCCGAAGCCCCTGGATTCATGGCCCGGCCCGTGGCCTGTCGCTGATCTGTAACGATCGGCAGGGCATCAGCGCGGGCGCCCTCCGACCAGCACTGGCCAACTCGGCGTCACCCGGCCTGATCTGAGGCCGGCGCCGGGTCCGCATCGATGCCGAGCAGTGCCCGGATCTCCACTTCCCGGTACCGACGATGACCGCCTGGTGTCCTGATGCTGCTGATCCGCCCGGACGCGGCCCACCGGGTGACGGTCTTCGGGTCAACGCGGAAGAGGGCTGCTACCTCTCCGGGAGTAAGCAGGCGATCACTTTGCCCGTCCATTTTGAGACTCCTCATTCGCCTAGACCCCCCTCGCTCAATCTTTATCTTAATAACAAAAGATCACTATTCGGCCCAGATTCCGTAAAAAAATTACTCACAACCTTGTCGTATTGCTTTGCCCGACACCTGTCGATGACGACGTGAACACGTAGGGTAGAGCCGTGTCTCACCTAGTGTCGGTAACGGAGATTCAGGCGGCGGCTGATCGGCTGGACGGCATAGCCGTGCACACGCCGCTCGTACCGTTCGCCGGTGTTGACCCGCCGCTGCTGGTCAAGGCAGAGTCACTGCAGCCGACCGGCGCCTTCAAGCTGCGAGGCGCCTACTCGGCGATCAGTGCGCTGTCGCCCGAGCAGCGCAACAGGGGAGTTGTCGCCCACTCTAGCGGCAATCACGCCCATGCCGTCGCATTCGCCGCGGCACTCCTCGGAGTGTCGGCCACGGTCGTCGTCCCGTCGAATGCTCCGCCGGTCAAGGTCGAGGCGGCCCGCTCCAGGGGTGCGCGGATCGTCGTCTGCGAGCCCGGCCTGGCCGCCCGGACGGCGGCGGTCGATGAGCTTATCGCCGCTCATGGCTACACGCCGATCCCGCCTTTCGAGCACCGGGACGTCATCGCCGGGCAGGGAACGGTCGGGCTCGAGATAGCCGCCGACTGCCCGGACGTCGACCTCGTCGTCTGCCCGGTGGGAGGCGGCGGGCTGATCGCCGGAGTCGCGGCCGCGATCACGGCCGCCAACCCGGCCGCGCTCGTGGTCGGCGTCGAGCCCGAGCTGGCGGCCGATGCGAGGGACTCGCTGCGCCAGCGCCGCCGGGTGGCCTGGCCAGCCGAGCAGACCCAGCGCACCATCGCCGACGCCCTGCGCGTGGACCAGGTCGGCGAGCTGCCGATGCTGCACCTGCTGAGCCAGGTGCACGACATCGTGACGGTCACCGACGACGAGATCCGGGCCGCCATGCGCCTGCTGGTCACCGGCGCGCGCCTGGTCGCCGAGCCGGGCGGCGCGGTCGCAATAGCCGCGTGCCTGTTCCGGGCCAGCGAGCTGCCGCCCGCGAAGAAGCGAGTGGCGATCCTGTCGGGCGGCAATGTCGAGCCAGGGCAGCTCGCCGAGATCCTCAGCCCGGCAGCGCCCGGCGCCGGTCATGGCGCTGCCGGTCATGGCGGTACGGGCAGCGACTAGGCTGAATGCTGTTATGCGCGCGACTCTCTTCTACACGGTCCTGCGGCTCGGCCTGTTCGCCGTAGCGCTCCTGCTGCTTTTGTGGGCCGGGCTGCGGGGCCTGCTGCTGCTCGGCCTGGCGGCCCTGATCAGCGGCGTGATCAGCTACTTCCTGCTGACGCCGCAGCGCGCCGCCATGTCGGGCGTGATCAGCAGGCGGGTGAGCGACTTCCGCCACGGCCTCGACGCGGGCACCAGGGCCGAGGACCAGGACTAGCCCCGGGACCGCTGCCGACCGCCGGCCCCAGGACTAGCGCAGGCCCGCGACTAGCAGGTCGCGGCCTAG
>DATKQH010000082.1:0-6798 GCA_035532775.1 Streptosporangiaceae bacterium | reverse complement strand
CGGCGGCGATCATGTTCGGGTCATACTCCGTGCGCTTACGCACGGTGTCGGCCAACGCGGCTCCAGTCACGAGGTCCGCCAGCTGGCTGGCCCGGGTCATCAATGCTTTGGCCTGGTCGAGAAGCTGGCGTTTGGCCAGGTAGTTGCCTGGCGCGTCGCTGAGTCGGGAGATACGCTCGCGCAGCCCGGCCACTTCGACAGCCAGTTCCGCAGCACCTTGGGTCCAGGCATAGGGAATGTTCTCATGGAGGGCCCGGCCGCGTTTGGCGTCGAGGTGCATCCATTCGAGTTGGTCGAGGTTGGTGATGCCGAGCAGGGAGTCGCCGACGGCCAGTTTGTCGTCTACGAAGGTGAACGGCTTGGAGCGGTCCATGGAGACCAGCCAGAGCGAGAGTTTGGCCATCTCGATGGCCATCGGGTTGATGTCGGCGCCGTAGAGACAATGCTCGATGATCAGCCGTCTCGCCTCGATGACCACCGGGTCGATGTCGATGTCGATGTCGATGGCCTCGTCGGCAGCCTGGGCGTCGGCCACGCTCCGCTGGGCACGGTCGTCACGTTCTTCGGCGCAGGCTTCGATGAGCTTGTCAGCCAGGTAGCGGGCGGCGGCGACCAGGAACGCGGCCGAGCCCACGGCAATGTCGGCGATCCTCAAGTCGAGGATCTCCGCGCTCGGCCGAAGCTTCCATAGCTTGGTGTCGGCGGTTTGCAATGGGCCCGGTGAGTACACCAGCGGCTCAAGCGCCCCCTCGACCACCTGCTCAGCAAGGAACCGAGGCGTGTAGTGGGTGCCGGTGAAGCGGCGCAGCGGGGACTCGGTCACGTACAGAGTGCCCTTGCGGAACACGGTGGGCAGGCCGGCCAGGTCGGGGCGGAGCAGCCGGTAGTACAGCAGCAGCCGATCGGCCAACGAAGCGTCGTTGCCGGTAGCGGACAGCAGTCTGCGGCGGGCGTCGGGGAGCTCGTCGCCTTCCAGTGGGGCAAGCCGCTTCGCGACAGCGTTGGGCGAGCCGATGCCGGAGTCCTTGAACCGGTCGGCCAGGTCCTCCGCCAGAGCCCGGACGTCACTGGCGCCGCCTCGGACGGCGGCGGCCGTGAAGTCCTCCAAGTCGGTGAGCGGGACTTCCTCTTCGTCGCCAGGGCGGCCGACCAAGCCGAGCACCACGTCGTCGGCGCGGAACGCGTCGAACCCGAGCAGGCCCTCGTAGACGTAGCCGATCTGCTCGACGTCGAGGTTAGAGAACGTCAGCCGCCGCCGCTCCCGGCCTTTGCCGGTGCCGACTTCGACGTACTGGACTGCCTGGAGCATGTGCATCACGGTGCGGTCGTCGATCCGCAGTACCTCGGCGCCGTCACCATCGGCTGCTTCGAACCGCCCTTCCAGCCAGGGGTGGGCGTCGGGATCGAACAGGCTCCCGTCATAGGCAGGGAACCGGAGCGAGCCGGTGTTCACGCCTCCGTGCACCGCGCGGAACAAGGCGAGCAGCCGGTGCCAGGCCGCGTGTGCGAACTCCAGCGCGGCCTCACCACCCGGTTCGGAGGCCTGCTGCTCCAGGTCATCCACGAGTTGGCTCGCGGAGTAGTACGACTGGTAGACAGGATCGTCGTTCGGGAGCAGGTTCCGGTCCTCCGCGAACAACAGGAACACCAGCCGCATCATCACCGTGACCGCGCCGACGTAGGCTTCGTGCGCGTCCAGTGGCAAGACCTCCGGCCGGTGGCGGCGGATGTCCTCCTCCGCCTGGCCGATCGCCCGGATCAGCAGCTCCACGGCCCGGCGGACCTGGACGCCGAGGGCCTCGGTGATCTCCTCCTGGTTGTCCAGGCTCCTTTCGAGCAGGGCAGGCAACGTCTCCTCGTCGGGCACACCGAAGAAGCGGGCCCGGTCCAGCAGCGACACGAACGCGCGGGCCAGGTGGCGTTCCTCGCGCCACAGGCTGGCGTCGAACGCCGCCTGCGTGGTCGCCTTCCCGCGCGGTGCCCACACCAGCACCCACCACCGGCCGTCGGTGGCCAGGCCGAGCGGCACGTCATGCTGGCGCAGCAGGAGCGCCAGGCGGTCGGCGGTCGACGCGCTCCACGCTGAGCCGCTGACCCGCCCAGCCGGAGGGCCGTCACAGACAAGTCCCAGGAGCCTGGGCGGGCCGTCAGGGCCGGCCAGCGCGAACGTGGGGGTGATCGTTTCGCCGTGCTCGGGAACGTCCAGGGTGAGTTCCCCCGGAACGTCATGACCCCAGCGGAGCAGGCCGCCCCAGTCGAGCAGGCCGCCGAGGACGAAGGTGATCCAGTGCTCGCGGTCGCGGTCTGCGGCAGGCACGTCGAAGTAGTCGGCGTGCTCGGCCCGCAGCCTGCCGCGGGCCGCACGGTCCAGCGCGTCCAGTCCGGCGGGCCAGGCGCGACGCAACACCGGGATCGACAGGAACGGCCCAGACACCTCAACGAGGCCGAGCCATCCGCTGTGGTCAAACCCGCCCGCGCTCGGTGGCCGGTTGACGGGCCGTGGGCTCACCGGATCGCCTCCTGATGTGGCACGACGAACACGACGGCGGCGGGGAAGACGTGGTCATCCACGACCCGGTACCGCTCGCGGATCACGCTTGCCTCCCGGTCCCGTTCCCCATCGATCTCCTCCAGACGCCGCCTCCAGGATGCGCGGTCGCGCCGGTGCTGTTCCAGTTCGGCGAGGGGGAGGATGAGCTGACCGTCATCGGGCTCGTCCGCTGCGATCGCGGTGCGCAGGCTGGCGGCGAACTGGTCCAGGTTCGCCGTGATCCGGTCGATCTCCTCGTCACGGCGGCGGTCCAGCGCCCGGGTCAGTGAGTCGCGCCTGGCCCGCCGGCGGGCCTCGATGGCGGTCTGCAGCCCGCCGCGGGCGGTCGGCCACGCAGCGGCGAGCCGGGCCTGGACGGCCTCGGAGGCACCGCGCAACCGGGATGCGTCAAGCGTGGTGTCGAGGATGGAGCCGAGCATTTCCACGCCCTCGATCCGGGTGAACCTGGCAGCCCCGCCCGTCTCACGCAGCCACCCGCCGGCGTGGATGATCTCCTCGTGCAGCTGGGTGCCGTCGTGGCCCACGAGCACCAGGCGGGCGAAGGCGGCCAGGACGGTGGCCTCCAGGGTGGGGTCGTCGCTGACCAGGGCGGTGACCCGGTTCAGGTCTCGCCGGCCACCCCACATGGCCGCCCGCAGCAAGGTTGTCGCCATCGCCGTGAGCGGGTGACCGAGGTGGGCGAGAACCACGTCGTCGCGTCCGTCGGCGGCTTGCGGATCGAAAGTGATGGGACGTTCCTGGTCAGCCTTGTCCCTGAGCTTGAACGCCAGGCCACGGGTGGTGCGCTCCCAGGACCCGGTCAGCGTCGGCACCCGGAACAAGCCCTCGGCGAGGGCGATCTCGTCGATCACCGGCTCCAGCGCAAGCTGCCTGTCGAGGTCAAGGGCGGTGCTGACCACGCGTTCCAGGTTGCCCGGGGCGATGTGCAGTTCGGCGATGGATTCGTTGAGCTGGACGCGCAGCCTGCGGACCTGGTCTCCTACGTTCCCCTCAGCGGGGACTGCCCCGGCCACGTTGACGGAACGGCGCTTGCGTTTGGCCTCGTCTTCGGTGGCACGGTCCACGTCGAAATCCGGGCGGAGGCGGCCCAGCAAACGGTCCTGAACGGCGGCGGCGAGGACCGCATTGACCGCGCCCAGGTCCTCCTCCATCCGGGCGACCTTGATCGCCACCCTGGACAAGAACTCCAGGTCTTCCTCATACGACCCAGGCCGGGCCTTCTCATACCCAGATCCGACGAAGTGGCGGATCTGGGCGACCTCACGCTGGCCGTACCGGTCGATCCGGCCGATCCGCTGCTCCAGCTTGTTCGGGTTGAACGGGATGTCGTAGTTGACCAGGCGGTGGCAGTGCCGTTGCAGGTCGATACCCTCGCTCGCGGCATCGGTAGCGAGCAAGATCCGCACCGGGTGCTCAGCGGGGCTGGCCTGGAAGGCCTCCCGCAGTTGCTCCCGTTCCTCGATCCCCATACCGCCGTGCAGCAGGGCCAGGTGGCCATCGCCGAGCCCGGCCTGCACGAGCAGGTCAGCCAGCCAGCGCTGAGTGTCGCGGTATTCGGTGAAGACCACCACCCGCTCGTTCGTCCAGTGAAGGCCGTCCGGTTTGCAGACTGCGGCCAGGTAGTCAAGCATTGCCTTGGCCTTGGCGTCGGCGCGGGCCTCATGTGCCAGCGCCCAGCGCTCCATCCGGTCGAGCAGATCCAGTTCCCCGGCGGTGGGCGCGGGCTGCAGCCGCGCGGAGCGGGTCAGGTTGTCATGCTCAGAGTCGGCGAGCGCGTCGTCGTCGAGCGTGCCGTCATCGATAAGGTCCTCCAGCCACGGCGGAACCTCGTCGGGAATCCGGCGGGAAGCGGCCTGCCCCAGCATGGACTCGCGGTGCACCGAGATCGTCTGGGCGAACGCCGCCGGGGAGGAGAACAGCCGCTTCTTCAGCAGCAATGTCACCAGGTCCGCTGCCCGGGCAGCAGCCCGCGACGTCCCCAATCGCTGACGGCGCAGTCTCGCGTACTCACCCAGCCAACCATGCACCTCCCGTTCGGACTCGGGGAAGTCCACGGGGATCAGGCCCGCATCGCGTCCGGGGAACTTAGGGGAGCCGTCCTCGTTCACGATCGTGTCCTTGAGCCGCCGCACCACAACCGCGTCCCGGGCCTTGCCATCCGGCGTCATCCCCCGCACGAACCGCTGTGGGTCGATCACCTCCAGCAGCGCGGTAAATGACTCGGTGTACCCGTTATGCGGAGTCGCGGTGAGGAACAGCCTGTGCTCAAAGTGGCGGGCCAGGCGGCGCACCGCCTTGGTCTGCTGCGAGTCCACCGCGTAGGCCTGCTGCGGCGCGGCGGGCGCCACATGGTGCGCCTCATCCACAATGAGCAGGTCAAACGGCCGGTGCGTGGTGAGGTCGTCATCGTCCAGCACCTCATCCAGCAGCCGCTGGCACCGCGGTCCACGCAGCCACGACATGCTGACGATTGTGAGCGGGTAGACCCGGAATGGGTTTGCCGCCAGCCCGTGCGTGCGGCGCAGTTGCTTGAGCAGATCCGCGTCCACGGCGGTGAAGTCCAGGCCGAACTTCTCCGCCATCTCATCGCGCCACTTCACGGTCAGCCCAGCCGGGCAGATCACCATGATCCGGCTGGCCCGGTGCCGCAGCAGCAACTCCAGCGCCGTCAGCCCAGCCTCGATCGTCTTGCCCAGCCCGACATCGTCTGCGATCAGCAAGTTGACGCGGGGCGCCCGCAGCGCGCGGGCGACCGGCTCCAGCTGGTAGTCCTCGATCTTCACCCCGGACCGGAACGGCGCCTGCAACCGCCTCGTATCCGCGGACGTCACCGCGCTCCAACGGATCGCATCAAGGAAGGCAGCCAGCCGGCCCGGCGAGTCGAACCCACCTGCGGCGACCTCCGGGAGCGTCTGCGCCTCCAGCACGGCACGGCCCGGCTCAACCTCCCAGACCACCTTCAGCTCGGCGCCATACCCGCCATCGGACACGCTCAGCAGGTCCACCAGGGTCTGGCCCGCCTCCGCCTGGGCGTCGGGCTCATGCACATCCGTCACGACCCAGTGCTGGCCGCGAACCCGGACAAGCTCCCCAATCTCGGGCGCCGTAACGGACATAACGCCTGATCTCTCCCCTCCCCGTTTCAGCAGGGAGTAACAACTCCCAGCTACAAACGTAACCACCTGACAGAAGGACGTCCCGGTTTGGGTGTCCGTTTACGCATCTGTCCAACCGGGCAGCCCGGACCCGCCGGCGACGTGACAAGTCCTGCTGGTTCAGCAGATGACGCCACGGCAAGTCTCGCGGGAGAAGGTCCTGGCGGCCCAGGTTTTGGTCATTCGATGAGCGGGGCCTGCTCAGGGACTGGCAAAGATTCAAGCCGGAGGCGCTTTCGTTCCATCTCGAGGATGCGGCGTTCGGCCTCGGCCTGCGTGGATGCTTCCCGTGTTGCCTTCATGTCAGAGACGTCAACGGCATCGGGGCTGACGTCCTTAAGTTCGCTGCGGCGAGCATATTCGTCGAACAGGACCGCCTTGGTGGCGAGGACCTCAAGCATCCGCTGGTCGACACTTTCCTCAGCGAGGAGGCGATGGACGTCCACGGTGCGGACCTGGCCCATCCGGTGGCAGCGGGCAATGGCCTGGTCCTCCATCGTTGGTTTCCACTGTGGTTCGGTAAGGATGACGACCGAGGCGGCCTGGATGTTGAGCCCCACGCCTCCTGCCTGGATCTGGCTGACTAGCACAGCCGGGCCCTTGCGCGCGCTGAACTGGTCGACCATGTCCTGACGCATGGAGGGGGAGACGCTGCCTGTAAGCGGGCCTACCACCATCCCGTCCAGTGCCGAGGCGACGATCTGCAGCACGTCCCGAAAGAACGAGAACACCACTACTTTGCGGTCGTTGGCGGCCGCTTCTTCGACGATCTCCACGAGCCGGTTCAGCTTCGCCGAATGAGCGGGAGTTCCTGGCGCGTAAGCGGCTCGCCGCATCGCCATGAAGTTGCCCGATGCTACGGCAGCCCGGTAGGTGGCGAGCGCCTGGCCCTCAAGCTCGACCCATTCCTCCGTGTCGATCCGTGGCGGGAGTTCGGCTAGCACGTCAGCCTGATCGCGTCGCAGGTAGACCGGGGCGACGGCCTTGCGGAAGCGGGTCGCACCAAACATGCCCTCATCCGCTCTGATGTTGCCGGCCACGTCCGGGCGGAGATGGCCGACCAGGGTCCGAAACTCTTCGACCCGGTTCTCC
>DATKQH010000081.1:0-2928 GCA_035532775.1 Streptosporangiaceae bacterium | reverse complement strand
GTCGTCGAAGATGCACGCCAAACTCGCCGTCGCCGACAATGAGGTCTTGCTGGTCAGCAGCGCGAACCTCACCCAGTCCGGCATCAGCAAGAACATCGAAGCCGGCCTGCTCGTACGCGGCGGACCCGCACCCGCCCGTGCTGCTGAGCACGTACGGCAACTTCAAGCCTCAGGTGCGCTGGAGCGTCTCTTTGGGTAGCCGGCAGCAACACTCGCGCCGAGCCGAGCATCGACGTTCACCTGGAAAGTGCTGTCGTGAAAGTCCGGACCGCTCCGACTGCCTGGCGTGCGGCGCGAGCCGCATCGTCAGCGCTGGCCTCCTGCGGAACCACGAACCGCGCGTAGGATCTGGGACCCAGCCGGCCTGGATCGGCGAACTCTTCTGCCAGGCGGTCAAGCGCGGATCGGGCGTCTTCCCGCAGGTAGGCGGGGCTGCGCCGGGCGGCCTCGGCGGCGGCTTCCGGGCCTCCTGGCCACGATTCCAGGAGCCAGACGATGTCGTAGGCGTCCTTCGGCTTGTCTCTTTCTGTCAGAGCACCGACCTTGGCGACGAGGAATCCGACGAGCCCGCTCACACGGAACTCGTAGCTCATCCGACCTGCTCCGTCGGGGAGGTCAACCTCACGGGCGACAACTTGGATGTCGGCGGAGACCGCGGCCCCAGCGTCCAGGGCGATGGCTGAGAGACGTGAGCCCATGTTGTGCTTGACGACTGGCTCGTCAGCGGCCTTGGGCCGGAAGGCTTTGCCTGCGGGCCGGCCTTCGGCGGCTGGGCAGAGGAATTCGGCTTTGAGGCGAAGCCCCGCTTGCCGCTGCCAGCAGAACGTGGTGTCGGTTGGCCGGTATCCGGCCGCCTTCAGGGAGGTCTCGATCCGCTCGTACTGAGCGGTGTCCCCTTCCACGATGGCGAGGCTCAGGCAGAAGTCGAGATCGGTGGTCCCCGCGTGCACAGGCCGTCCTGGACCGGGATCGAGGACGAGGAGGCCGGGAACCAGGCCACCGATAAGGATGGTGTGGCGGGCGGCCAGTCCGAGGTGGCGGAGCAAGTGGGCGGCTTCGCCAAGAATCGCGGTGGCGAGACTGGGGTCGTACTCGCTGATGTTGGTCCCTTCACCAGCCAATCACTGCCTCCCGGAAGAGTGCTGCGGCGTCCTCGCCCCGTGGTTCGTCGAGCATGTCGAGCCATACCCGCACCGGTGATGCCACGGAGGGTGGACCGCAGAATTGGCGGGCATGAACTCCCACCATCCCGAAATCGCGGACGAGCATGATGTTTGCTCCGCGGTCAACCGGTTCAGCCTGAAGCACTGAACACGCGTTGAGTAGGGGAACATCTGGGGCAACCCTAATCATCGTCACCGACACAGACGTGGTGGCCGTCACCCCGTAGACATGCGCCGCCGCAGCACCGGTGAACGCATAGACCAAGTCGGCCTTGGAAGCGTGCAGGGAGATGGTGGTGACCAACGCTGCAGGGCTCGTTGCATAGGCGGAAGCATGCAGACGCTCCCGGATGCGGCGCGCGGATGGCACAGTGGACAGCCAGTCGAGCAGCCCGCCCGGATCTGCGACGACGCGGCGGAGTGTTCGGGCGCGACCGTGGGCCTCCAGGAATCCCTCGCGTTCGAGCCGGGTGACCACCCGGTGCGCTTCCCCTCGAGAGCAGGCAGCTTCGCGCTCCAGGTCGGCTACCGACCAATGCCGTTCGGCGTCAGTGAGAAGCACCTGGATCACCCGGACCCCGGTTACCCCGATACCGGGCGGGCCGGGAACGGATGTCAGGCTGCGGGGGGGCTTTCCCTGGATATGAAGGAAGAAGCCAGGCACATCTATATGGGCCGCGCCTGTGCCGTCCGCATACGCGCAACCGGCCTCCTCCAGTTCCCGGCGAACATGCTCGGCCAGACGGTCCGCGACGACGAAACCGAGCCCGCCCCGCCCGGCGAGCGAGGCGAGCATCGGTGCTGTGGCCTGGGCCAGCGGACGAAGGCCGCCTGCGACGAGCGCCAGCGGATACGTGTCCTGCCGACTCGGAGTTGGCTTGGGCCACCAGTCACCTGGGTCGAAACCCCTGGGAGCGATGCGAGGACTGTCCGGGCACGCTCAGGAACCTTGCGGTCCAGATCGAGCACTGCCCGGCCCATCGTTCACTCCTGGCTCTGATTCAGTAGTCAATGAATTATATCCCACAGTGAACGATAGCCTCGGTCCGACAGTGGGCGATTGTCACCTCGCAGCGGAGTAGCTGTAGTAGTCGCTCATGCGGACAGCGTCGGTGGGCCATGCGTAGCGGGAGTGCTCCATCGGGCGGCGCTGGGCGTCATAGGTGGTCAGATGGGAGACGAAAACGGTAGTCCCGCCGGGGATGCCGAACGCCCCGGCTTCGAAAGGGTTGGCGCCGCGGGCGCGGGTGTTCTGGAGCACGGTAGCGATGGTGCGGCCGGTGATCTGCTGGACAGCCTGGGGCCAAGAGGTCCCCGGGTCTACCTCGCGCAGCACCGCCTCGGCGTCCGCGCCCAGGCCGGTGAGCCAGCTGACGTGGATCTGCACCGGCTGGCGATCGTCGGCAGCAACGTAGACGGCGCGGCGGACCCATAGCATGGCGTCCGCGCCTGTTTCGAGCGGCAGCGCGATGTTGTCGGGTGGGGCTTCCTGGTAGACGTCGAGCTGGTGCAGTTCCAGCGCCACGCCCGGCTCCAAGGCCGACGGGGCATAGAGCCGACCCGGCACGGTCAGCCGCGAGCGTTTGCGGCGGACGATGTGGCCGCGGCCGCGGATGGCTCGGGCGTAACCTTCGTGGCTGATCAGGGAGAGGGCGTCGCGGGCGGTGATGGCCGAGACCCCGTAGCTGGCGGCGATCTCGTTGCGGGATGGCAGGAGTGCGCCGGGGCCGTAGGTGCCGTCCTTGATCTTGTCCCGCATGTCGTT
>DATKQH010000080.1:0-32999 GCA_035532775.1 Streptosporangiaceae bacterium | reverse complement strand
GCCGCGACCGCGAGAACCGCCCGCCCGGCCGCCGCCACCGCCCCGCACGACAACCGCGGATCCCCCCGCGACTCCGGCTCAACCAGCGCCAGCAGCGCCGGGCCCAGCCCGGGGTCGGTCCGGGCCAGCTTCTTGCGGCCGCCGCCGGGCGCCCGCACCCGCGGTTCCGGCCCGCCCTCCGCCTCCCGCACTCCCCGGGCCCACCGTGTCCGGGTGCGCGCCGGTCGCCACCGCCTTGATGCCGCGGCCCAGCTCCATCGCCTCCGCCCCGAGCAGCAGCCGCCGCTGCCGCTCATCCAGGTGCGGTCGCAGCAGCCCGTACAGCCGCGCCACCCGTTCGCCGGCGGGCTCCCCGCCCCGGTCGCCGTTCGCCATACCACAAACGATGGTCATGAGCGAGACAATGCCACTGGCCAAGGTCAAGGCGCACCTGTCTGAGGTCGTTGATCGAGTGACAACCTCGCACGAGCGGATCAGCATCACCCGCCACGGGCACCGCGAGGCCGTAGTGATCGCCGCGGACGACCTCGATGCCCTGGAGGACACCCTGGACATCTTGTCCAACCCCGCCGCTGTCCGTGAGATAGCCGAGGCGCGGCAGGCGGCGGCACGGGGGGAGGGCCTGGATCTCGCCGCGGTCCGGCGGCGCTACCTGGGCCATGGCGCCTGACTATGGCCTGCTAGTTACGCCTCCGGCACAGCGTGCCCTGGACCGGCTGCCAGAGCGGGTCGCTGCCGCGATCGCTGAACTTCTGACCGGCGACCTGCTGGCCGCGCCGCGCCGTGTAGGTAAGCCACTGCGCCGCGAGCTGTCGGGGCTCTGGTCCGCCCGGCGCGGGTCCTACCGGGTGATCTATGAGACAGACGATGAAACGCCCCGGGTCGTTATCCTCCGGATCGACCATCGGGCCGATGTCTACCGCCCCTGAGATGACGCTGGGCGAACGCCGCCGCACCGGTCGCCTAACTGGACACGCAGTCGCGGGCCACCCAGGGCTGAGGGGCTAAAGCGACCATAGCCGCACCCCGAGATTGGGCGGCTTGACTTAGAGATGTTCCAGTTTCGCCCGGTCGAGCAGCCCGACATGCTCATGGTCCTGCGAGTACCCAGGAGCATGGATGATCTCCAGCGGGTTACTTCTTACTCGTCGGTCCCTGTAGGTGCACCTGTCGCGGGGAGCGGCCACGAGCGGTTTCTCGGCGATCATGCGGGCAAGGCCGCTGCCGTCGACCGGCAGCACGCCGTACTTGCCGGCTTCGGCGTACCAGGTTCCGATCATTGCGATGAGCCGGTGGCGATGATCGGCGGCCACATTGTGGTTTTCGGCGAAGTCCTCGGCCACGTGGTAGCGTTCCCAGGCCGTGGCGTCGAGCCTGGACAGCCCAGCTGCCCGAAACCCGTGTCATCCAGCACGACGAACAGCACACTGGGCGCACCCTCGCCTGCCCGCACCGGCGCCGGCCACGCCGGCGCGGACTCATCCGCGGTCCGCCCGATCACACCAGGAAATGAAGCGCCCGGCCCATACTCGACAACTGGCCTCTGGACCCTCCCGCAGTTCTCCCGCGCTCCGGATGGCTCCGTATCCTGCTGCGCCGTGACAGAGCCCGCATCACCCGGCAGGGATGGTCTTGCTCCGGTCGCGACGCCCGCAGGCGAGGCTGCCTTATGCTCCTACCGTGGTAGTAGAGTTAGCGCATGCCTCGCGGTAACCCTTCACCCAAGCTCGCCATCACCGTCGACCCCGACGTGCACGCCCAGGTCCTCGCCGCAGCCCGGGAAGAGGGAGTCAGCGTGTCCGCCTGGATGACCACCGCCGCGCGGCGTGCCCTGCGGATCAGGGACGGACTGGCCGCGGTCGCCGAGTGGGAAGCAGAGCACGGTCCGCTGAGCAGCGAGGAACTCCAGGCCGCCCGCCGCCGCGTCCACTCCGACGGCGCGGAGCGCCGGTCGGCATGAACCCGGTGGTCTATGACACCGGCGTCCTGATCGCCGCAGACCGCAACGCCCGTCATGTCTGGGCCGACCACCGGGTCCGCCTGGAAGCCGGGATCATTCCCGCCGTGCCCGCCCCCGTCGTCGCCCAGGCCAGCCGCTCGCCAGCCCAGGTGCAACTCCGCAGGCTGCTGCGCGGCTGCGACGTCATCGCCCTGACCGAGTCCGGGGCCCACGCATCCGGACACCTCCGCGGCCGCGCCGGCACCAGCGACATCACCGACGCCACCGTCGCCCAGACAGCCGCCGACCTGCACGCCGACGTCCTGACCAGCGACCCCGACGACATCAGGCGCCTCCTCCAGGCCGCCCGATCCGCCAGCCGGATCATCACCGTCTAACCCGCCGCGGACCGGCCGCTCGCTCGTATCCCGGACACCTAGCGCCCGCGTGACCTCGGGCTGCGTCTCGCCGACCAGAGCGCCAAACCCGGCACGACAGACTGCAGGCCTCGCCAGCACCCAGGCACTCGGCGGGTGCCCGGAAACTGAGCAGCCGAGTACGCCGACGGCGCGATCTGGCCAGGTCCACTATGCCTTGCCCGGCACCCGCCCGCCGCCGGGGCGGCCGAGCCGACAGGGCCAGGCCGCGGGGCAGCGGACGCGTACTGAGCGCCTCGGCAGCGCTAGGTAACTCGGTAGACGGCGACCGCCTCGTATTGCGCGATGCAGGCGGCGACAGTGAAGGCGCATTCCCGTCACTCTCGCCGCGATCAGGAACGACTCGGAATCGAGCCGCCGGCTGGACGGGCGGTGCCCGCGCGCCCGGATAACCGACTGGCCGCTATCAGCTCGGCGCCGCGCTCGGCCAGCATCAGCACGGCCACGACGGGGTTGACGGTCGGCAGAGACGGGAAGGCTGATGCGTCGACGATCCGCAGGCCGGCCACGCCGCGCACGCGTAGCTCGGGATCGAGGACCGCCGCGGGGTCGTCGGCCATGCCCATGCGCGCCGTACACGAGACGTGGTAGACGGTGTGGCTGGTGGCGCGGGCGAGCGCGGACAATTCCTCGTCCCCGCGCACCTCCGGCCCGGGGAAGACCTCGCTCGCGATCCAGCCCGCCATGGCGGGGTGCGCGGCGACCCCGCGGGCCATTCGCATTCCCGCCAGCAAGGTCCTCTCGTCATGACGGTCGGGATCGGTGAAGTAGCGGTAGTCGATGACTGGCGCCGCGTCCGGGTCAGGAGATGCCAGCGACACCGTGCCCCTGCTGCGCGGGCGCGCGACGTTCGGCGTCATGGAGATCGTCCGCGCCGGAATCCGGTAGCCGAGCCGCTCGGCGTGCATCGCGAAAGTCATCAGCGGCACGTGAGCCAGCACGTCCGGACGCGTGGCCGTGGGGTCTGTGCGGTACATGATCGTCATGTCCCAGTCCGTCGCCCCAGCAGGCGGCACAGGCCTGGCGGCCTCCCACACGACGAGCCCCTCCGGGTGGTCAGTCAGGTTCGCGCCCACCCCCGGCAGGTCGGCTACCACGTCGATGCCGAGATCGCGCAGCTGAGCGGCCGGCCCGATCCCGGAAAGCAGCAGCAGGCGGGGCGTGTCGATGGCCCCGCAGCACACGATGACCTCACGGCGCGCCGACACGGTCAGCTCCGAGCCGTCGGACCGCCTGGCGAGCACCCCGGTCGCGCGGCGGCCCTCGGACATGAGGATCTTCAGCGCGCGAGTGCCGGTGTGCAGGTCCAGGTTCGCGGCATGATCCAGGATCGGATGCAGGTAGGCGACCGAGGACGAGGAGCGCATGCCGGTCTGCGGGTAGTAGCCGATGGGCAGGAAGCCGGTACCGTCCGCGTACCGGGCCGTGTTCCAGTCCTCGCGCGCCGGGATTCCCAGGGTGCCCGAGGCTGCAGTGATGACATCTGCCAGGTATGGATTGCGGTGCTCGGGTGCGACGGCCGCGATATTGATCCGGAGCCGCCTGAAATACGGCGCCATCGCGTCCGCGTCCCAGCCACGTGCCCCGCTGCTCGCCCAGTCGTCGAAGTCAGCGCGCGGCGGCAGCAGGGCGATCATCGTGTTGTGCGAGGAGCAGCCCCCGAGAATCCGCGCCCGGGACTGGCGGATGAGGGAGTTGCCGCGCGGCTGCGGCACGCTCGGGTAGTCGAGGTCGTACTCGCTCTCCAGCATCTGCGCCCAGCGCCGGATCTGCAGTGCCCGGGGCTCGTCCCGGTCGCTGGGCCCCCATTCGAGCAAGCCGACGCTGATGCGCGGGTCCTCGCTCAGCCGGGCCGCGACCACAGCGCCGGCGGTGCCGCCGCCGACGACCACGTAGTCGTACCCGGTTCGCTGGCCAGCGGTCTGCCCGCTATCGTCGTGCGCCACGCACTGTCCCTAGAGCTCGAACAGCGGCATGTGCCCGCCGCGCGAAACGCCCGTGGCGGCGAGGCCGCACGGCATGTCGTTGGCCTTGCCGATCGCGTCGTCGTAGTCCGAGAACCGGCCGACACAGGCCACGGGCCCAAAGTCTTTTCGCGGGCGATACGCAGCGGGGCGAGCGCCGCAAGCAGCGCACCGCGCGTTGCCGCCGGGGTCGCGCGCCAGGACTCCAAGGTGCCGCCGCGGCAGGCGCCACGGCGCGGCCGGCGTCCTCCTCGACGCCGAGCGGCACGGAGGCGCACTCGTCCAGGGCGGCGGGGCTGACGATAGCGAACCGCTCGCCGGACCGGGCGCCGCCCCGCTCGGCTCCGATGATCATGTCGAGACTGCGCGGCTCCATCGGCCCCGCCCTTTCCTGGTCGCTCTGCCCGGCATGGTGCGGCCTCAGCCTGGGCTGCCCGCCCGACCGGATGCCCGCAGGCAGTCCAGCACATGCTCGGGCGTGATCGGCAGCACAGTCGGGCGCGCGCCGATCGCGTCCTGAATCGCGCTGGCGACCGCGGCGGCAGGCGGCCCGATCGGCGGCTCGCCGATGCCGCGTGCGCCGAACGGCCCCATGCCCTCGCCGGACTCCAGCACGATCGACTCGATCTCGGGCAGGTCGGTCGAGGCCGGGATCAGGTACTGGAAGAAGCCGCCCGTGAGGTTCACCCCGTCGGCGACCACGACCTCTTCGAGGAGCGCCATGCCGAGCCCCTGGGCGGCCGCGCCGCTAATCTGGCCATGCACCGAGAGCGGGTTGATCGCCCGGCCCACGTCGTGCGCGGCGAGGTAGCACAGCAGCTCGACCTGGCCGGTGTCGAGATCTACCTCGACGTCGCACAGGTGCGTCCCGAACGTGAAGTCCGGGAAGACCCGCTCCGCATGCAGGTCCCGCACGACGGGCATTCCCTTGGGTCCGAAGAACGTGCCCAGGGCCTCGATCGGGACGTTCCGGCGGCGGCAGATCATCAGCGCCTCCCGCAGGCTGACCGCCACTGGGCCGCCGGTGACCTGATCGCCGTCCAGGCTGAGTCCCTCGGCCGGGCAGCCCAGTTCCGCGGCCACCGCGCCGAACACGCCGTCGCGCAGCAGCACGCTCGCCTCGTAGGCGGCATTGCCGGACATGAGTAGCTGCCGGGTCGCCGTCGTGGTGCCCGCCAACGGTGTGAGCGCCGAGTCACCGAAGTGGACGGTGATCGCCGCCATCGGCACGCCGAGCACCTCGGAGGCGATCTGCGCCAGCGAGGACGCCTGGCCGCCGCCGATGTCCGGGACACCGCAGCGCACGCTGAGGCTGCCGTCGAGCTGGAAGCCGACCCAGGCGGCGGCCGAGTCGTTCAGCCAGACCAGGCGTCCGTAGGACTGGATGTTGGACGCGATGCCGCGGCCCACTGCCTTGCGCGGCCCGGACGGCGAGGGCAGCGGACCGGCCCTTCCGGTGACGGCATCAATGGTCTGGGAGAGCTGCACTTCGGTGAGGATCTCCTGGCCTACCGGAAGGACATCGCCGCGCACGAGTGCGTTCCTCTTCCTGATCTCTTCCGGTGAGATGCCGATTTCCCGGGCCAGCAGGTCGATCTGGGATTCGTAGCCGAACACGACCTGCATGCCCCCGAAGCCGCGGAAGGCTGAGGTAGGCGGGTTGTTGGTGTAGGCGCACCGGGCGCGGAGCCGGACGTTGTCCACCCGGTAAGGCCCGCACGCGTGCACCGAGGAGTACAGCAGCACGAGTGCGGACAGGTACGCGTAGGCACCGGAGTCCGCGGTGATGTCGATGTCCTGGCCGACGATGGTGCCGTCCCGGCGGGCGGCGGTCGAGTACCGCAGCCGCATCCGGTGCCGCTTCGGCCGGGCGAGCAAAGATTCCTGCCGGGTCCACTGCATCCGCACGGGCCGGCGGGTGCGCATCACGGCGAGCGCCAGGTAAGGCTCGACCGTCATGTCCTCCTTGCCGCCGAAGCCGCCGCCGACATACGGGGCGATGACGCGCACCTTCGACTCGGCTACGCCGAGGATGCGCGCCACGTCCCGGTAGTGCTCGACGACCTGGGTCGCGACCCGGAGGGTCAAGACGCCGTCGTCATCGATCCAGCCGACGCCGGCCTCTGGCTCCAGGTAGGCGTGGTCCACGAACTGGGTCTCGTAGCTGCCGGACACCACGACGTCGGCGCCGTCGAACGCCGCGGTGACGTCGCCCGTGTCGATCCGCCACTCCCCCAGCAGGTTGCCCTGCTCGTGCACCGCGGGCGCGCCGTCGGCCAGCGCCTCGTCCAGGCCGTAAACCCCTGGCAGGTCCTCGTAGTCCACCTCGACCAGGTCGCAGGCCTCCGCGAGCGCGTCCTCGGTCTCGGCGACCACGAGCGCGACCGGTTCGCCGTGGAACCGGATGCGATTGGTCGCCAGCACCTCCATGCTCGCCTTGAGCGCGGCCACCGCGACCGTCTGGCCGGGGACGTCCACCCAGACGACGTTGTGCGGGACGTCCTCACCGAACAGCACGCAGACCACGCCCGGCACCGCGAAGGCGTCGGTGGCGTCCCGCCGCACGATCCGGGCCGAGGGCAGCGGCGCGCGTACCAGGCGGGCGTGCAGCATGCCGGTGAACGCCAGGTCTCCGGCGTAGCGGGTGCTGCCGGCGATCTTCTCGGCCTGGTCCGCCCGGGCGAGCGGCTGGCGGACGATCCTGAGCTCGTCTTCCTTGGAGGTCCGGATGCCGGAGCCGGCCAGCGTCGCGGACCCGCGGACGTCGGCGGTCATCGGGCGTCCCCGTCCCGCGCGGACCCGTTCCGGGCCGAGCCGTTCCCCGCCGGGCCGTGGTGCGCGGCCGAGCTGTCGCGGGCGCGTTCCTGGGCCGCCTCGACGGCGTCCACGATCGGTCCGTAACCAGTGCAGCGGCACAGGTTGCCGTGCAGGTCCTCCCGGATCTGAGCTCGCGTCCGGGTGCGGCCGTCCGCCAGCATGGCCGTCGCGGCCATCAGCATGCCCGGCGTGCAGAACCCGCACTGCGCGGCGTGGTGAGCGTGAAACTCCTGCTGCAGCGGGTTGAGCGAGCCGTCGGCTCTGGTGAGCCCGGCCGCGGTCGTCACGGCCGCGCCGTCGACCTGGGCGGCGAGCACCAGGCAGCTGGCGGTTGGCTCGCCGTCCACCAGCACTGTGCAGGCGCCACACACCCCCTCGCCGCAGCCGTATTTCGGATCGGTGATGTCAGCGGCGTCCCGCAGCCACCGGAGCAAGGTGAGGTGCGCCCCGGCCGTCCGGGTAATGGATTGCCCGTTCACGGCGATCGTGACAGCCACCGTCTGCGTCATGCCGCCACCGCCGATCGCTGGCTCGCCTCGGTCAGTGCCCGGGTGACGAGCACCCGGGCCAGATGCGCTCGGTAGGTGTCGCTGGCCGCCGCGTCCGAGAGCGGCTGGATGCCCTGCAGCTCGCCGACCCGCTCGCCGATCTGATCCGGAGCAGCTCCGGTCAGCCCGGTCTCGACATCGGCCAGCCGGACGGCCCGGCCGCTCACGCCGCCGGCCGCGACCCGGCTCTCGACGACCACACCTCCCGCCAGGCGGACCAGGGCGGCGACCGAGGCAATGGCGAAGTCCCCGTGCCGGCGGGACACCTCCAGGAAACTCCAGCCCCATCCCGGGCCCAGCACCGGCAGCCGGACCGAGAGGACGACCTCGTCCGGCTCCAGCGCGGTGGTCAGGAACGTGACATGAAAGTCCTCGGCCCTGACCTCGCGGGTACCGCGGCCGTCGGTGAGCTCGTAGCTCGCCCCGAGCGCCATCATCACGACCGGCAGCTCAGCTGCCGGGTCACTGTGCGCCAGCGAGCCGCCCAGCGTCCCGCGGCTGCGGACGCGCGCGTTCCCGATCCGGCTCGCGGCGGTACTGAGCAGCGGCTGCGCCTGGCGCACGAGCGGGTCGGCCGCCAGGCGTGCGTGCGTGACCAGGGCCCCCGCGCGCAGGTACCCGTCCGCCGAGGTCAGGTCGCGCTCGCCGACGGCGCGGGAGATATCGATGACGACGTCGGGCTGGACGAGGCCGAGGTTGATCATGGGCATCAGGCTCTGGCCGCCGGCGATGATCTTCGCGTCCTCGCCGTGCTGGCGGAGAAGCTCACACGCGTCGGCTAGCCGTTCCGCCCGCTCGAACCTGAATGGTCTGATGAACATGAGCGTCCTCCGCTCGCGATGCTAGGCAGATTTTCTCGCCGAGCACAAGGCATTCTCGGGAGGCGAGAAACGCAAGCGCTCTCCGCCATCGTGCCGCGGACGGCTTATCCAGCTGCGGGGTCCTGCGGAGAGCTGGCCGACGGAGACCCGGCGGCCGGAGTGCTGGCGGGCGGGGTCCAGCCCGGGTCGAGACCGAGCACGCCGGCCGGCGTCTCCTTCGCCATCTTCTCCAGGTACTCATATGGCACGCCGACCTCGAGCAGCGCTGCCAGCAGCATCCGCAGGCCTTCCGGATGCGGCGGCCCGGCGAACTGTCCCAGGTCCGAGCCGAGGACAATGTTTTCACCGCGCAGGGCGACAATCCACTCGGCGAGCTCGCCAGGCTGCTGCTCCCAGAAGATCGGCGAGACGCAGGAGCAGGCGACGTATTCCATGATCGCGCCCTTGGCGATGAGCTCCCGCTGGACATCGAGGTCGAGCTTGCACAGCGACCAGTTGGCGTGCGTCACGATGAAACGGCTGACACCGGCCTCGATCGCGGCGTCCTGCAGGGCGCGGATCTCGGCGAGCGAGAGATGGCCGGTCGCCAGGGCCACGTCGTTCTCCGCGACGATCTCGCAGATCGTCCTGGCTTCCTTCGTCAGCGTGCGACCGTCCTCCTCGAAGACGGTCACCCCTTCGCCAGGCAGCTGCTTCCGCGGCCGCCCGAACTGCGGGTAGTCAGGAATATTGTAGTACTCCGCGTGGTACTTCGAGTGATTCGACGGCATCCAGACGATCCGGGCGCCGTAATGAACCGCAGCCTCGGCGACGTAGGGATTTAGCCCGCCGACCGATCTGTTCAGGACCACCGACCCGTACGACTCCACCTCGGGATGCATCCGGTTCACGTAGTAGGCGCGGCCCGTCGTGGAAGCGTCGTGGTCCTTCAGGACGAATCCGCGCATGCCGAAGGAGATGGCGATCTCCGCGAGGGCGGCATCATCGATGTGGCGCTTGAACAGGGCAGGCGCAGTATGGGCGTGCATGTCGATCGCACCGCGCAGCAGTTCCAGATCGGGACGGTCCATGCGTACTCCCTTGCCTTCTCGCCGAGCGAAATGGCCTTTCGGCACTCGGGATCCGCATGTTATCATTCTGAATCGTCTTGTTCCACCCCCAGGAGGACAGCTCAGGTGCCGAAGCTCGCGTCGGACCGCGGACCGCGACCGTCCTTTCAGGTGCTGGACCGGACGTTCGGGATTCTCGAGGTCTTCACCGAGGCGCGGCCCGAATGGAGCACCACAGAAGTCGCCCGCGCGCTGAACCTGCCCGTCCCCACCGTCCACCGGATCCTGGCCGCGCTGTGCAGGCTCGGCTACGTCAGCCAGCACGAGGACAGCCGGCGGTTCCGGCTCGGCGCCGGGGCGCTCAGCCTGGGCGAGCGCGCCCGGGCGGTCGCTGACCTGCGGCCGATCGCGCTGACTCCGCTCCGCCGACTGTCCGACGCTAGCGGCGAGACGGCCCTGCTGACCGTGCTGACCCCCGAGCGCGACCGGGGCGTGTGCCTGGAGCGCGTCGAGACCCCGCAGCCGCTCCGGCTGTCCGTCCAGCCAGGACGCCAGCTTCCGCTGCACGCAGGGGCTTCGCAGAAGGTGCTGCTGGCGTTCATGCGCGAGGACGAGATCTGCCGGGTCGTCAGCCAGCCGCTGGAGCGTTTCTGTCAGTCGACGATCACCGACCCGCAGGCGCTGCTGCGCGAGCTGCAGGCCATCCGGCAGCGGGGCTGGGCCAGCAGCTACGAGGAGACGAACGTCGGCGTCTGGGGCGTCGCCGTTCCGGTGCTTTCCGACACGGACGTGGTCTGCGCGGTCGGCATCGCCGGTCCGAGTCCGCGCCTGACGATCGACCGGGTGCGCCGGGATATCGGGTTCGTGCACGAGGCAGCCATCTCCATCAGCCAGGCGATGGGCCTCACGGCGCCGCCGGTCCACGCCTCTGACGTCTCCGACGTCTGCATCGGCCGGGTGGCCGCGCACGAGAGGGGTTACTCATGACGAACTCCCCGCCGCTGGCAGGAAAGGTCGCGATCATCACCGGTGCCGGGAAGGGCATCGGCTCGGTCACCTGTGATTACCTCGCGGAGGACGGTGCCCATATCGCTCTCGTCGGGCGAGACGAGGGGGCCCTGCGGGCGAAGGCCGCCGCGCTCGACGCGGCGTTCCCGGGCCGGGAGAGCATGGCCGTGCGCAGCGACGTCACCGACGAGGACCAGGTGCGGAAGATGGCGTCCGCCGTGGCGGGCCACTTCGGCGGGATCGACATCCTCGTCAACACGGCGGGCGGGACCGGGCCCATCGAGACGCCGGTCCAGGATTACCCGGCCGCGGAGTTCCGCCGCATCCTGGAGCTGAATGTCATCGGCACGTTCCTGCCCTGCAAGTACGTCATCCCGCACCTGATCGAGCGGGGCGGCGGGCGGATCGTCAACCTTGCCGGGACCTCCGGCCTGCGCGGCTACCGCAACCGCAGCGGCTACTCCTCGTCGAAGTGGGCGGTCCGGGGGTTCACCAGGACGCTGGCGCTGGAGGTCGGCCCGCACGACATCACGGTCAACGCGGTCTGCCCGAATGTGACCAACGGCGCTCGGATGGAGCGCATCGTGGCCGAGAAGGCCGGCAAGCTCGGCATGGCGCCAGAAGAGGTCTACGCGGACTTCGCCGCCCAGACGGCACTGGGCCGCTTCGTGGACGAGTCCGACGTGGCGGCGGCGATCCGGTTCCTGGTCTCGCCCGGCGCCAGGAACATCACCGGCCACGACATCCCGGTCGACGCAGGATGGGACGTCTAGGGACGCCAGGCGCACCGGGGTCCGCCTGGCGGTGTCAAGGCTTGGTGTCTGGCGCGGCGGCCTGGTGCGCGCGCCGCCTCCGGCCCGGCAGGACCGGCGCCGGGAAGTCACCCGAGACGCTGATGCTGCAGCCGATGCACTCCCGGGTCCTGCGAGATGCTGGTGACCCACTCACGGGGTCATTTCACAAGATGAAACTATCTTGCGCCCTGCGAAGCGTGGTGCCTACACTGCGCCATTGCTACACCTATGGAGCGGCGCATGACGGAAAGCACGAAGTCCGCTGCGGCGGCGACCCTGGAGCAGTACACCATCGCGGCGATTCCGGAGACGGAACGCCACGGGCGTCCCAGGGACCTGTTCACCATCTGGTTCAGCTCGAACATCATGCCGCTGACCTTCGTCACCGGCGCCCTCGCCCCGGTCGCGTTCAAGCTGTCTTTCGCGGCGAGCATCCTGGCGATCCTCATCGGCAATCTGGTCGGCGCTCTGTTCATGGCGCTGCACTCGGCTCAGGGTCCCCGCCTCGGGGTCCCGCAGATGATTCAGAGCCGGGGCCAGTACGGCATGGTGGGCGCCGTTTTGGTGATCGCGATCGCGGTCTTCATGTATGTCGGCTTCTTCGCCTCGAACCTGATTCTCGGCGGCCAGTCGATTAACCAGCTCGCGAGCTCGGTAAGCACCGACTGGGGCATCGTCATCTGCGCCATAGGCAGCCTGCTGATCACCGTCTTCGGATACGACATGATCCACGCGGTCAATAGGTGGGCGACGTTCCTCTTCGGCGGGGCCATGCTGCTCGCGATCATCGTGATCGTCGCCCGCGGCCTGCCGGCCGGATTCTTCAGCGCCGGATCGTTCTCATGGAGCGGATTCATCGGCGCCGCGGCTACGACCGGCATCCTGTGGCAGATCGCCTACGCACCGTACGTCTCCGACTACTCGCGGTACATGCCCGCCCGCGAAAGCGTCCGTGCGACGTTCTGGTACTCCTACTGGGGCGTAGTGCTGGGCACCGTGCTCCCGATGATCGTTGGCGTCGTGGTCGGCCTGGCCTCGGCCAACCCGAATCAGATCGGCGCGATGTTCCACCTGACGGCCGGAATCGGCTGGCTGATCATGCTCGTCTTCGCCCTCGGGATCATCGACACGAACTCGATCAACCTGTACGGCGGCATGCTGTGCTCCATAACCGTCGGCCAGACGTTCCGCCACACCTGGCTGCCGCGGGCGCTGACCCGGGGCGTGGTCTCGGGCGCGATCGTCGTGGTGTCCCTCATCGGCGCGCTTGCCTACCAGAGCACCTTCCTCACCAGCTACGTCAACTTCATCCTGTTCCTGCTCTACGTGCTGATCCCGTGGACCGCGATCAACCTCGTGGACTTCTACCTGATCCGGCACGGAGACTACGATGTGCCGTCCTTCTTCACCCCGTCAGGCGGGATCTACGGACGGGTGAACTGGGCGACGCTGCTGGTGTACCTGATCGGGATCGGCGTCGAGATTCCGTTCGTCAACACGACGATGTACGAGGGCCCGGTCGCCAAGGCTCTCGGCGGCACCGACATCTCCTGGGTCGTCGGTCTCGTGATCGTCATCCCGCTGTACTACGCCGTGGCACGGGCCAGGGTCAGCCGCGAAGTCAGCGCCGTGGTACCGGCCGGGAACGTCAGTGCGTGACGAGGTCACCGTAGGGATAGCTCAGTGGCTGCCCGCACCCGGGCGGCACGGCGAGAATCTCCGGACGGCGCTGAGCCTGATCGGGGACCTGGCCGCCCGGGGCGCGGATCTCGTCGTGCTGCCCGAGCTGTGGCCGAGCGGCTACGACGTCGGCACCCTCGGGGCCGACGCCCGCGCGGCTGCCGAGCCCCTGCTCGGGCCCCGGACGACCGCGCTCGCTGCCCGCTCCCGCGAGCTCGGCATCTGGCTGGCCGCCGGGTCGGTGCCCGAATCCGACGCAGGCTCCCTGTACAACACGGCCCTGCTCTTCGACCGGCAGGGAGAGCTGCGAGCGTGGCATCGCAAGGCGCGGCTGTATGCCCCGCTCGGCGAGGACGCCATTTTCACGGCCGGACACCAGCTGACGACTTGCCAGACGGACGAGTTCGGGATCGTCGGCCTGTGCGTCTGCTTCGACGCCGACTTCCCGCAGACCGCCAGGGCCCTGCGCCGCGCGGGAGCGAGCCTGGTGCTGCTGCCCGCCGCGTACGAGGACGCCGCGGCCACCTGGTGGCGGACGCTCTACCCGGCACACGCCCTCAGCAACGGGCAATGGTGGGTGATGGCCAATCAGTGCGGCGAGAACCCCTCAGGCTGCCTGCTCGGGGAGAGTCAGGTGATCGCACCGTCAGGTGAGATAGTCGCCAGGGGCCGGACCATCACGCGCGGCGAGGCCCGCGAACCGGAATGCCTGATCGTGCGGCTCGACCTGCGATCGCAGATCGAGCAGGCGGCGGAGGAGAACGGCGTGCTGTGGATGTCACCGGATGCCGAACTCCCCGTGCACGTGTTCTGACCAGACTCGAGAAAAGGAAAGTCCATGCCCTATATAGAGGTCAAGGCCGTCGACCGCCGCTTCCAGGACCCCGCGGTGAGCGAGCGCCTGATCGCCAGGCTGACGGATGCCGCCTGCGAGGTGTTCGGCGAGGAGTCCCGGCCGCACATCTGGGTCGTGGTCGAAGGAGTGCCCGCACAGCAGTGGGGCATCGGGGGCAGGCCGCTGTCATGACTGAGCGCGGCCATCTGCTCTCCACCAGCCTCACCACGGGTGACGCCTCCAACCCGCGGATCGTCGGCGGTCACGGCGTCTGGTTCGTGCTGTCCGACGGCCGCGAGGTGATCGACGCGAGCAACACAGCGGCCCCGCTGGGCCACTGCCACCCCGCGGTCATCGAGGCCGTCCGCAAGGCAGCCGACGCCCCGGTCATCAACGAGGGATGGCAGTGGGCGGAGCGCGAGGAAGCCGCGAACGATCTGATCGGCATCGCCTTCGCGGGTGAGGACTGGGCGGGAGCTGTTCGTTTCTTCATCAGCGCAAGCGAGGCGAACGATGCGGCGCTCTCGCTCAGCCAGGCACTGACCGGGCGCGCACCGCTGGCTACCCGCGAGCGCGCCTATCACGGCGGCACCGGCCTGGCACGGGAGATGACCGTCCAGCCCCAGTGGCACGGCGGGCTGTCGTCAGCGGCCGGTGTCGCTGCTCCGCCCCGGCTGGCGACCGTGCATGAACTGCCCGCGCCGCGCGGCGCGCGCGTCACCGGCCAGCCCGACCCAACCGCCGGCCCGGACTGGCTGGCCGACGCTCGGGACAAGCTCGCCAGCAGCGCGGCGGTGCTGCTGGACTACAGCCAGGGCGGCACCTACCACTCGCCCGCCTACCAGGATCAGGTCGCGGCACTCGCGCGCGAGACCGGCGCGTTCTGGATCGCCGACGAGACCGTGACCGGGTTCGGGCGGGTCGGCGGTTGGTTCCAGTTCCAGCACGGGACGGCCCGGCCCGATATGGTGACGCTCGGGAAGTGCATGAGCGCCGGCGGCGCCGCTGCAGGCGCCGTCGTCATGTCAGGCGCGATGCTCGACCACATCAGGGGGACTACCTGGCAGAGCTACTCCACCTACCGGTCCCATCCGGTCGCGATGGCCGCGATCCGCGCGCACCTGCGCGTGTCCAGCCGTGACCGCATCTACGAGCAGGCGAGGGAGCTCGACGGCTACATGCTCCAGCGCATGAACGAGGTGGCCGCCCAGCACCCGAGCGTGGAGCGCGTGGACGGCCGGGGGCTGCACTGGACCGTCGAGTTGCACGGCCCGGACTGGCACAGCTGGCGCGGCGAGGATGCCGATCCGCTCGCTAGCCGGGTCGTCGCACGGGCTCTGCAGGCCGGTTCGCTCATCGCCACTAGCGGTGAGCAGACCTCGCTGTTCATCGCCCCTCCGCTGGTCGTCAGCGAGGCCGAGCTCGGCAAGATCTTCGACGCACTGCATCATGGCCTGGAGCTGGCCGACGAGGAGTATCGCAGGGCGGGTGGCTGACGGCACGCCGGCCGGATGAGACAGCAACCTGGGCGAAGACTCCGACCAGCTGAGGCCGCCCCGGCAAACGACAGGCGGCTTGGCTGAGAGTGACGGCGCGCGGTAATACCGGGTTATACCGCTAGGCATGAAGACCGCGATCTCCCTTCCGGACGACACCTTCGAGCAGGCCAGCCGGCGTGCCGAGGAACTCGGCATCAGCCGGTCAGAGTTCTTCGCCCGGGCCGCGCGGCGCTACCTCGACGACCTCACCTCGGGCTCGCTGACCCGGCAGATCGACGAGGCCCTTGATGCAGCCGGCCCGGATGACTCCGGTCCTGCTGCCGCCGCGGCCGGCCGCAGGCGCCTGGCCGGCAAGGACGACTGGTGATCCGGCGCGGCAGCATCTGCTGGGCCGACCTCGGCGAGCCGCGCGGCAGCAAGCCAGCCAAGCGCCGGCCCCTCCTGGTCGTCCAGGCTGATCCCTTCAACGCCAGCCGGCTGAACACCACCATCGCCGCCGTCCTCACCTCCAACACCGCGCTCGCGGCCATGCCTGGCAACGTCTTCGTGCCCGCCACGGCATCCGGACTCCGGCGCGACTCCGTCGTCAACGTCACCGCCATCGTGACCCTCGACAAGTCCGACCTCGACCCCGAGACGGCACGGCTGCCAGATGCGCTGATGGATGACGTCGACCGGGGACTCCGGCGCGTCCTCGGCAGCTAGCACGGCACACAATCCTGGCCCGTGCCATGTACACGACGGCGCCCGACGCAGGTTACGCAGCGTCACGGAGCATGCGTTCAGCCATGTCGAGTCAAGCGGCCCAGCTGACCTAGCGGCAAACCCGATGCCAATGGATCCGCCAGCACGACGGCTGCGAATACAGCGAAACTGCTTTCCTTTGCGTCGCCCGGCAGCCGGCGCCCGCCGCGAGGCGGCAGGCTTGTATGCGGGCGGTTGCCGGGCCACGCCGACCGGTATCTCGGGCTGGGAGTCGCTTACTGCCGTGAGTGCGGGGACTGGAGTTCTGGCTGAAATGGCTGACAGCGTTTCAGGCGGAATCCGAACTAGCCAGGGGACGCTGGGCCGAGCGGCTGGAGGTCGGGACCGCTCATCACCAGCTGGTAGCCGGCCCCGTAATAGCCGAGCCAGGGTCTCAGTTCGTGAACGACCGGGGGGAGGACGCAATGCACGGCGGGTCGGCCGCGCCCGCGGAGGCGGCCGATCTCGCGCTCGCAGCCGCCTGTACTTGCCAGCGCGTCATCTTGGATACCAATCTCTGGTCGTCAATCGGCGATGAGATGGCTGGGAGATCGTCCGACGCATTGATGAAGTCAGTTCGATGCGCGTCGTGGTACCGCCCAGTATTCTCGGTGGAGGTCGTGCGCTTTCCGGTCGCAAGAAGCGCGGCAGCGTATGTGGGCGGTCCGCGGCGTCGCTGCCGGGATCAGGCCTGCAGCAGTGTCCTCGCGCGGTCGGTGAGCAGTGGCATGAATCGCTGTCGCCAGGTGTCGAGACTGATCATCCCGCTGGACATGCCGCCGTGAGCGTACCGTTCACGGTACACCGACGGCGCCGGGTCGCTGGCGAGGTCAAGGCCCGTGAGTTCACCGAACGCCGCGTGTCCAGCGTCATCGTGCGCCATTGCGCCATTCTCGCCTGGCCTCGCTCCTCAGCGAAGCGGGAAACAAGGTCACCATCTGCCGGCACCGCGTACGGCGCCGTGGATCCGGGCGGACCCGCCGGAGGCGGGGAACGCGACGGCTGAGGCGATAGAGAGCGCGACATCCAATTCCGTAGGCGTCCGGATATCAGCCGGATCTGTACTAGGACTGGGTGCGGCATTACGAGGCGGAGGCAGGCCCTGAGCTGCCAGATCGGCTGTTTCTCGACAGCATCGAGGTGACCTGGACGTTGCACGTGTCGCTGCGAGCACGTCGGCGCGGGGAGATCTCGGTGCCGCTGATTCTGGCCGATGGCTCACCGGAGGACGCCTGATGAGAACGATCATCGCAACGGCAGCAGCCGTCATCGCGCTGGCAATGCCCATGGCGGGCACCGTGGCCGCATCGGCGGCGCCAGCCGAGCGAACCCCGGTGATGTACTCCGGAATGGGCGGCGCATGGCAGAACCCAGCCCGGCGACCGCACGGCTTCACTCTGGGCGCGGACTTCGGCGTGGACAGAATGTCGTGGTCGCGCTGGACGAGCACCAGCGCGTTCGGCCACGGTCATCTAGTCGCGTGCGCCGGAGCGGCGGGACCATGCGCCAAGTTCTGGGCCGGCGTGACGTTGCGGACGGTCAGGACCCACCGCGGCACCCCGTACTTCGCCTCGATGACACTCACCGGCAAGCACCGCACGACACAGCGCCTGGTCATGCGTAATGGCGGATGGGTCCTGGTCACGCGCGGATACCGGACCTCCCGGCGGATCTGAGCTCGCCCGCACGAACCAGCCAGGCAGCCGCAGTCCCTGCATTCCAGACCACTCTTCAATGCCGCCGCCTGACAGCCGGATGCCCTGAAGATCCGCCATTAGAGAAGTGGCTGGCATGCCGGAAATGTTCCCACTGCACGAATCTCCAGATTGTGGGGCCGCACTCAGAACCGGACGATCGGAACGTGATCGTCAGCGCGGTCGCCACGGCTCATATGGATACGGAACCGGCGTTCGACGGGGGCTCGAGCGGACGAGATTGTGAAGTCAGTCGTCCATCGTCATGGCCATGGCGGCCGGGTCGGCAAGCAGAACTAAGTAGATTCGCACCGTCGCCAATTCGCTTGCGCCGTTGCTGGGGGTTGACGGCACGTCTGTAGTCATCTCCGGCAGTGGCCGGTCCTGAGCGAACCGGTGCGCCCAGGCTGGAGAGCGCCGCTATGGCTTCCCATGCTGCATGCCAGTGCATGTCGACCACCTCCCGATGATGGCCTTGTCCCGCGTGCGAGGTAGGAAGGCCTCGCTGACTCCGCGCTCGACTGACCGAGGTGCTGTGAGCACCGCGATCCGGCCGTCATCGGGAGAACGCCGTCTGGCCCGAGTGCTCGCGCCTGCCGGCGTGCCCATGGCAAGGCCTTGGTGATGTTCTCCAGAAGGCAATTGGCAGCAACTGGCTAAGAATCCCCGGAGAGAATCCATGACCGATACCACTGCCGACCTTGCCCCCACTGCCGACCTTGCGCCCACTGCCGAGCCTGCCCCCGGCGCCGAGCCTGCCCCGACTGCCGAGCCTGTTCCTCACGGCGGGCGACGAGTCTCGCAGGCGCAGCTCAAGACCGAGACGCCAATGGAGTATTACGCGCGGAGCACGCATTCCGCCGTGCTGTTCATCGCGTGGATCGTGGGCCTGTTCGCCGTCGCGAGCCTCATCATCGGCATCATTGTCGGCGTGCAGATCTCCCACCTGAACAACAACCTCGTCGGCGGCGGAGGATCTAACTGCATGTCGGTTGGCGGCACTGACCCGAGTTGCTAGTCGGGGCGGTTGCTGAGGCCCGTTCCCCTCGCGGGCAAGCTGGCTACTCCGTGGGCGGCGGCAGGCCTCCCGAGTATCGCCCATGTTCGGTTGCCCGCGTGGGTCGGCGGTCTTACCGACCCATGCACCTAACGTCCCTTGACCTGCTTTAACAGTATTGCGCGCTCGAGTCTGGGCGCGCATTTGGCATGATCAAGGAACTCGGCTCTGTGCGTCGCTCGCGGCCATGGCACGTAGGACCACCGTCATGCAACGATGATGAGTAGGCACCGACGAGGGAGACCATGCCAAGCGCAGCTGATACCGGTGCCCACCAATCTGGCACGATCGCCGGGCTTGTGACCTTCGACCAGGCTATGCCGTTCCAGTGCAGGATCAGCGTCCCGAAAGCGCCGCCGCGGTCATCGGTGCATGACTGGCCCCGGGTCCTGGGCCCTCGGGCTGCCCGGCTGCGCCATGGTCGCCCACCTGCGCGACCAGCCCAGGGCGACCAGCAGGCTAAGCGACTGTTCCCAGATGATGCCCAGCGCAGCCGGTGCTGCAGGCCGCCGGGCAGATTGAAGGGGTAGCAGCTGGTGCCGATGAGCCTGGCCCGTGGGCAGCATGGATCCAGGCGGCCAGGAGCCGGCTACAAGTACCCGGCCCGGTGGCCGCCCGGACGACGCCAGCCGTGCTGGTGCGGCTCGAACAAGAAGTATCAGCGCTTGCTGCGCGGCACCAAGCGGCCAGCGTGGGTGAAGCTGGCTCAGCGCAGCCTCGTCATCGCATGTTCTGTTGACATGCCGGGCAAGCGGGGGGACGCTTCGGCAGGCGGCAGCTGGCCGACGGCCAGATGCCGCGAAACTCGCTGGTCAACGGGGCAACCGCTCCGGACACCGGCGGAACCCAGCTCGACGAGACCGCCTACCCGACCCTGATGGCACTGCAGGCAGGACTGGGCGGTGATACCGCGCTGCAGCAGCAGCACATCCGGCTGGCCGCCGACTTCCTGGTCGCGAGGGGACCGCCGTTCGGCTCGGAGCGATGGGAGGAGCAGTCGGGTTACTCGCCGTCCAGCGCGGCATCAAGACCTGGGCTGTGATCACGAACGGCCCGGACGCCTCGCGGTACTTCATCAGGCTGTCCAAGACCGGCGACCCGAATGCCTCGATCAGCTACAACCTGGGCAACGGCGGCCCGACGGTCGACCAGCGCCAGCATCGACAGCGGCTAGCACGCTCACCGCATCGGCGACAGCGTCCGGCAACCGGACCGGCTACGCCCAGACGACCGTCAGCAGCAACGTGACCAGCGGGACACCAGCGTCTACCGGCAGGCCACCCTGGCCAATCTGGACCCGACGTTCGGCTCGGCGTTCGGCGCGCAGTTGCTCGACGTCTACGTCCACACCCCCGGCGCCAGCACCACCTCGACGGCGGCCGCCTACGCATCGCGGAACTACACGATCGCGCCGGCGGATGCCTGGAGCGAGATGGTGGAGGTCCAGGGATTCGCCTCGCCCGTCTGGCAGGACGCATCCGGCAACCCGCTGGGAACGGCCGCGATGGCGGTCTCGCAGGGCACGCAGACCGTCACGGTCGCCCTGCCGGAGGCTCAGTTCGGCACACCAGGATCTGGGTGGGCGTTCAGTGTCGTGCTGACCGGCCAGGACGGGTTCAGCTCCGATCATGCGCGCAGTTTCGCGGCCACGCCGCAGCCGTTCCAGTTCGGGGTCTGCGCGTCGGCCGGCTCCAGCCCAATCTGCGCGGTCGATCCCGGCACGGCGCCGAAGGCGATGGACGTGCTCACGCCATCCGGTGTCTCGCAGGCGACCGAGCTCGACCCGACGCTCGGTCCCGTGGTCATCCGGGCAGTCCCGGTCCCGTGACACCCGCCCCGGCCAGCACGAGTCCCTGCGGGAACTCGTGCAGCCGCTCCGGTCCCTCGTCGGTCACCAGGAGCAGCTCTCCGGTCTGGACGCCGGCGCGGCCGTCGGGAGTGACGACGTTGGGTTGCACGACCAGGGTCATGCCCGCCGCGAGGACGAAGTCGGGAACGGGTGCCTGGCGGCCCGGGGCCGGAACGACCGGCGGGAGATAGCCGCCGCCGAAGCCGTGCACCAGGTCGTCGATCCCGGTGAATCCGGCCTCCTGGATCACCGCCGCGGCGGCTGCGAGGTCCCGGGCCGGCGTGCCCGGCACGAGTTTCCTGGCGACGGCATCGAACGCGGCTGCCGCGACAGCATGAAGTTCGGAGTACAGCGCCGTAGGTGGCGCCCCGACGGTGAACGTGCGCAGCACCTGGCCGGCGTACTCGGGCGCGGCCGCTGCGCTGATCTCGCACGTGACGACGTCGCGGTGCCGGATGCGGCACCCGGTCGGCCACTGGGCCGGCACGCTCAGGGCGGGTTCGTCCATCGCCGTGACGCCGAGATAGTGGATATGGTGCAGCCCGCCGCGGGAAACGTAGGCCTGCTCGACGCGGGCCAGGACCTCGTGGTCGGTCGCACCCGGGCGAAGTGCATCCGCAAGCGCCGTAATCGCGGCATCGCTGAGGGCCGCCCCGCGGCGCAGCGCCGCCACCTCCTCCCCGGACTTGACCAGCCGCAGCCTGGTGCAGGCCGGATTGAGGTCCACTACCTCGCGGACCTGCCCGGCCAGCACCTGGTACTGATCGAACGGCAGCGCCCCGGCCAGACCGATCCGGCCGGGCAGGCTGCCGCGCGCGGCGATCAGGTCAAGCGCCGTCGCCACCGCACGCGGCCCGGTCCACTCGACCCGGACTGCGGACAGGCGCCGGGCCTGGGGAACGTGGTTGACGAACGACACCAGGAGCACATCGTCGTCGGCGTCCGGGCCCGCAACCAGCAGCGCCTCCCGGGTGACGGGCCACCCAGTCAGCCAGGAGACCGCGCTGCCCGACCGGTTCGCGCCGTACACCAGGGCATACGACACCCCGCTGCGCTCTAGCTCCGCGCCGAACGCCGCACGGCGCCGACGCATCTCGACGTCGGAAAACACCACGCTCTCACCCAAGGACGCATCCCATCCGATCGCTGATCATGGATGTGGCTCACCCCGCCGGGAGCCGGCCTCGACGCAGGCAATACGGCCCGGCGGCACTCCGGGCACCGCGTCTGGATGCAGGATCGACGCGACGGCCTCGACCCCGTCGACCAGGCGCGGCCCCGGCCGTACGACGATGCCGTCCGCGTCGATGGCCCAGACCGGTATCCCCGGCATGGCCGCTGCCACGGCCTGCGCCTGCTCGGCCGCGCCGGTCAGGTGGTAACCGCATGGCGCCACGATGAGCAGGTCCGGCTGGACCGCGGCGATGCTGGCCCAGGTCGTCGGCACGGACCGGAGCCCGCGCCGGGCAGCAACCGGCTCGCCGCCTGCCATGCTGACCAGATCGGGTATCCAGTGGCCGGCTGCGAACGGCGGGTCTGTCCACTCGATGACCGCCACCTTAGGCCGGGGCAGGCCGGCCACTCTCGCCGAGATCTGGTCCATCCGGTCGCGTAGCCCGGCGACCAGTTGCGCTGCCCGGTCCGGAACGCCGACACGCTCGCCGACGGCCACGATGGACTCCAGGACGTCGTCGAGGGAATGCGGATCGAGCGACAGCACGTCAGCCTGGCAGCCCAGGTAGTCGAGCGCTTCATCGACCTGGCCGGCCGGCAGCGCGCAGACCTGGCACAGGTCCTGGGTCAGGATCAGGTCAGGCCTCAGGGCAGCCAGCGCTCGCGCGTGCAATGTGTACAAGTCCGCGCCCGCCGCCAGCTGAGCGCGGACATAGCGATCGATCTCACCGGGGCTCATGCCCCGGGTATCCCGGCCGCCGACCACCACCGTCTTCTCCGTGCGGGCGGCGGGCGGCTCATCGCACTCGAAGGTCACCCCGACAAGATCCTCGCCCAGGCCGAGCGCGTAGACGATCTCGGTTGCGGAAGGCAGCAGGGACACCAGGCGCATCTCGCCAGCATAGAGCTGCGGCAGGGTCGAGCATGTAGCTCGCTCAGCCGGCCGCCTTGCTGAGCGCTTCGAAGGCACGCTCAGGCCCGTCCGGGGTGTCGTAGTCCAGATCAACCACGACGTCAGTGACTCCTAGGTCCCGAAGTTGCGGTAGCAGCGGCGCTACGTCCAGCGGGTCGTGCGCGTTGAGGATGCACCGCCATCCGGTCAGGTCCCGGCCTTCGGCGGCTGCGAATCCACGCGCTCTCGCTATTCCGTCTCGCATCACGTCCACCATGTCATCGGACGGTTTGGGCAGCGCGAGCCAGCCGTCCCCGGCGAGCGCTGCCCGGCCCAGTGCGGGCACGGACATGCCGCCGACGATAACCGGCACGCTCCTGGCAGGCCGGGGGTAACAGAACGTGCCCTCCGGCACGCTGTAGTGCCTTCCCCGGAACGGACCAGGCTCGCCGGTCCAGCAGCGGCGCAGCAACGTGATCCACTCGTCTAGACGCTCTCCGCGGGTGGCGAAGGGGACATCCAGGATCTCGAACTCCTCAGCCATCCAGCCGGCTCCCACCCCGGCCAGCAAGCGCCCTCCGCTGATCGCGTCGATGGAAGCCAGCTGCTTGGCGAGGATAACGGGGTGGCGCAGTGCGGCGATCAGGATTCCGACACCGATTTCAGCCGTCGTCGTTGCGGCCGCCAGTACGGGCAGGCACACCACCGGCTCATACCACGGATCCCGTGCATCCCAGTAAATCGTGCCGTCATCGGTGAACGGGAAGGTGCTGCGCGTATGAGGGACCATCACGACGTGATCACTTAGCCAGAGCGACGAAAAGCCGGCAGCCTCCGCTCTGGCCGCGGGCTCTGACATGCCGACGCGGGCAACGGCCGGTCCGTAGTTGTCTACCTTCGCTCCGAACCGCAGCGCCGACATCCAACCCGCTCCCTCGCGCGCCGGGGTGACATTGCTCGGCCAGTGAGCAATGACACTCAACTTACGCGTGGCGGGCGAAAAGCTCAAGGTTCGCGTGGTCGGCCCCTACGGCCCTTGACAGCCAAATAGTAAGTATCAGTTAATTGCACCAGCTCAGGTTGTTGATCTGGACTGAACGACCTGGCTGCTGCGCCCCGTCCGTGCGCGAGGAGGTCACAGATGGCTGACGATCGACATGCCGTAGCCGCCCAGACTGTCGCATCCGACGGCGGGGAGCAGATCGGCCGCGCCGATCTGCGCACCATCGAGGCGTCCGGGCTCAGCCTGGCCGGGCTTGCGCCGACGATGGCCATGGCACTCGGGACCGCTTTCGCAGCGTCCGAGGCGGGTGCGGCAGTTCCGCTCTCCTATCTGCTCGCCATGGTCGGGTCCTTTTCCCTCGCGTACGTGGTGGTCAGATTCGCACGCCGCTACGACATGGCTAGCGGCGTCGCGTTCACCTATGTGCGCGGCTCCCTCGGCAAGCTGGCCGGTTTCGTCAGCGGCTGGGTCTACGTCGCGGCATGGTTGTCCTCGACAGCAGTGGTGCTCGCGATCGGGGCCGTCTCAGCTAGCGCCCTGCTGGCCAGGAACGGGACGACAGTCAGCTGGACCTGGATCTTCCTGGTCGAGCTCCTCATCGTGACCACACTGAACTTCCTCGGCGTCCGGCCTTCGGTCCGCTTGCTCGTCCTGCTGGAGCTTGTCTCCATGCTGGCCCTGGCGGGAGTGATGATCCACGTGATCTCGGTCGGCGGAGCATCCGGTGCATCTCTGAAGCCATTCGAACCGTCGCTGTCACCGAAAGGCTGGAGCGGCATCGGCTACGGGATGATCTACGGGTTCTCCGGATTCGCCGGTTTCGAGGCGGCAGCCGCTTTGGGCAGGGAAAGCAGGGACCCCGGCCGGACCATCCCGCGCGCCATCATCGTGTCCCTTCTGGGCGCGGCGGTCTTCTACATCCTGGTGACCTATGCGCTGTCCATCGGGTACGGAGTCAACCATGCGGCTACCTGGGCCAGCGACCCCGCTCCGCTCGACACTATCGTCGGACGTTACACGGGCTCGGCGTGGGCGCAGACGATCGACGCGATGGTCGCTGTCAGCGCCTTCTCTTCCGGCCTCGGACTGATCACCCTGTCGACCCGCGTGCTCGCCGATATCAGTCGCAGCAAGCTGGCGCCGCGCTGGCTCGCCGCAGAGCATCCCCGCTTCGCCACGCCCTACGTTGGCGTCATCAGCGCGGCGCTGATCGCCATTGCGCTGGCCTTCGCGGTGGGCCTGTCCACCACAGTCAGCACCATGATCGGGTGGCTGGCCGGCGCGAACACCCTCGGCCTGATCCTCGTCTACGTGATGATGTCGCTTGGCGCCCTGCGGGAGTTCCGGCTGCAGCCCGCCGTGCCCGGCCGGTTCGCTGACTCGCTGCTGGCGCGGACCGGACTCCCGACCGCATCGGTTCTGCTACTCGGCTACGCGCTGTACGCCTCCGTCGTGCCTCAGCCAGCCTTCCCCTACAACCTCACGCCCGTCGCAGTCGCCGGCGTTGTCCTGGTGAGCCTTCTGGCAGCCGCTGTCCTGAAGGCCAGAGGAACTGAGTTCGATTTCGAGATCAGCGTCTAGCCGCGGAGTAGTCAGCACAGAGAGCCTGCGTGATCGTGTCGCTCGAAGAACCCGCCGGAGCCAGCCCGATGAACGGCCCAGTCAAGCGCACCGCCTGGGGCCGCTTCCCTGAGAGCCCGGAGATTGGTGCGCTGAGCTATGTATCACCCGCGCACCGGGTCGCTGCCGCCGGGCTGGTTCGCCAGGGACGCACATTCAGCCTGGGCATCCCGATCTTCGACCCGCGCGGCGACCCGCTCTCGGCGGACCGGCCGCCGGCCATGCACGTCAGGTATCGCGACTGGTCACATTACACGGCCGGCAGGTGCCATCCCCTGCCGGGCGGAGTGGCCTCCGTTGACGACGGGTTCTTCATCTCCTGCCATGGCACCACCCACGTCGACGCACTTGGCCACATCATCGTGGACGGGACGATGTGGGACGGCCATGACGCGCGGTCGGCCAGCGCCGGCCTGGACTGGGCCAGCATCGCCCCGCTCGCGGAGCACGGGATCTTCGGCCGCGCCGTCCTGGCCGATATCGCTCGTTTTCGCAGCGAAGAGGCTCTGGACCGGCATCATCAGGTCACGCTGGCCGAGTTGGCGGCGACGCTCGAGAGCCAGGCCGTGCAGGTCCTCGAAGGAGATGTCGTCCTGGTGCGGACGGGCAGCATCTCGCAGTTCTACGAGCACGGCCCGGAGCAATTCTTCCGTGACTACTCAGAGCCCGGGCTGAGCGATGAGGACGAGCTGATCGACTGGTTCAGCGACAACCGGATCTCCGGGCTGGGCAGCGACACCCTGTCGAATGAGCTGCCCAAGTCGCCGCAGACAGGGGCTGAGTATCCGCTGCACCATCGCCTGCTCAGGAATCTAGGCGTGCTCTTCCACGAAGCGCTATGGCTCGAGAATCTCGCCGCCAGCTGCGCGGCTGACCATATCTACGAGGGCCTGTACATCGCGGCACCGCTCAAGATGCTCGGCGCGAGCGCCTCGCCGGTGAACCCGCTCTTCGTGAAGTAGAGGGCGCTGACATGACCATGACCGGAAGTCACGCACAGCGGGTCGCCGATGAATTCCGCCGTAGCACGCCTGCCTTGTCGCGCCAGGTCGGGGGCGCGGCGCCGGTCTACCTGGACGCGCCCGGCGGGTCGCAGATGCCGCAGTGCGTGCTCGACGCGATGGCGGACTACATCCGAGGAGGTATGGCGAACCGTCACGGCGCGTTCGAGACGAGCGTCGAGACGGAGGCGCTCCTGGCCCGCGCACGGCAGCAGGTTTCCGCCCTGCTTAATGCGGACGGCTACGAAATCGTCTTCGGCCAGAACATGACATCCCTGGCGTTCGCCCTGGCTACCTCGCTAGCTCGCGACTGGGCGCCAGGCAGCAACCGGGACCAGGTGGTCGTCTCAGCGATCGATCATCATGCCAACGTAGACCCGTGGCGGTCGGTGGCGGCCGACCGGGGATTCGAGCTGCGCTGGATTCCGGTTGACACCGAAACTGTCACGCTGAACCTGGACCAGCTCGACACCATCGTGACTAACCGGTGCGCGCTCACCGCGGTAGGGCTGGCATCCAACGCCGTAGGAACAGTTCAGGATGTAGCGCGGATCGCAGCCCGCACCCGCGAGTCCGGCGGCTTCTCGATCGTCGACGCCGTCCACGCGGTGCCGCACCTCCCGGTCGACCTGAGCGTGCTCGGACCCGACGTCGCGCTCTGCTCCGCCTACAAGTTCTTCGGACCGCATATCGGCGTGATGGCCATCCGGCGCGAACTGCTGGACCGGGTCCGGTTTTATAAGGTCGCGCCTGCCCCGGAATCTGGCCCCGACAAAGCCGAACTCGGCTCACAGAATCACGAGGCGGTCGCGGGCCTGTCCGCGGCCCTTGACTTCATCGCGTCCCAGGGTCAGGGCAGTACAATGCGGGATCGCCTCACCAGCGCAATCCGTGCCATCGCTGCTTACGAGGAACCTCTCGGTGCCACTATCTCCCGTGGCATTTCGTCGCTTCCCGGCGTCACCGTCTGCCGCGCTCCCGACGGCACCGACCGAACGCCGACTATCGCCTTCACCGCCGCCGGAACGAGCCCAGCGGCGATCTCGGCAGCATGCGCCGAGCAGGCCATCTTCGTCACCAATGGCGATTTCTACGCCACCACTCTGGCGGAGCGGATGGGCGTCTCGGCGTCAGGCGGCTGGGTCCGCATCGGGCTGGCGCCTTATATCGGCCCGGGCGAAGTTGACCGCGCCCTGGCAGTGCTGGAGCACGTGATCAGGTCGGGTTCAGCCGCAGCACGGCGCGCGTGACGAACGCACGGACGGACGGACGGAGGAAGAAATAATGGAAATTACAGGAATGCATCACCTTGGCCTGACAGTATCGAATCTGGAGCGGTCGCTGGAGTTCTACAAGCGGATGTTCGACCTTGAGCCCGCGTTCGTGGCGAGAGGCGACGGCGAGGAACTGAGCCGGGCCGTCGGAGTCCCGCAGGCGAAACTTACCTTCGCCTTTTTGCAGCTGGGCAACGGAATGGTGGAGCTGCTCGAATACGACAATGACCGCCGGACACAGTACGGCCTGCGCAACAGCGATGTCGGTGCGCCGCACCTGTGCTTCGATGTGCCCGATATCGAGGCTGCCTACCAGGAGCTACTGGCTAAGGGCGGCGATTTCTACTCAGAACCGCTGCGGATTGCCGACGGCCCGCTGGCTGGCTGCGCCTTCGCATATCTGCGTGATCCCGATGGCCTGACACTTGAGATCTTCCAGAAGGCGGCCGACGGCACCCATGGGTAGCCCTGCCAGCCCGCCGCAGCGGCCCGACGGGAACAGCATCCCACCCCGGACCTCAATTTCCGAGCGGCTCCGCGCCGCCCGGATCGAGGCCGGCAAGACGGCTCGCCAGCTTGCCGCCGAGGTGGGCTGCTCGCCTAGCCTGATCTCTCAGATCGAACGCGGCAAGGCAGCTCCATCGGTCAGCACGCTGTTCGCGATGGCTACTGCCCTCAGCGTCAGCATGGATAGCTTGTTTCCCGAGGCGGACGCGAGTCGTCGGGCGCCGGCGATAACCGAGCACGAGCAGTTCGGCGGCATTGTCCTCCGCCGTGCCGACCGTCCGGCGATCGAACTCGAACACGATGTCCGATGGGAACGCCTCACACCGCGTCCTGAACGCGATGTCGAGTTCCGGGAGGTCTTCTACGAGGCAGGAGGGGGCTCATCCGGCGCGGAGCGGGCCATACAGCACAACGGCCGGGACTATGCCGTCGTCATCGACGGCGAACTCACCGCACAGATCGGATTCGAAACGTTTGTACTGCGAGCCGGAGACTCTCTGGCCTTCGACGCCACCATTCCTCATCGATTCTGGAACGAAGGCAAAGAACGAGTTCGCGCCATATTCGTCTTGCTGGACCGCAAATTCCCGTGAAGCCTATTCCTCCTGACGGCCGATAGCAGTACGGTCGATAGCCGTCAGGTCCCTGCGCTGGCTGCCATGGCACGTGAGATCGCCTTCTCGGCGCGCTCCAGCGCACCCCTCTCGACGAGCTTCCTCACGATGCGGAGCGCGCTGGCCTTCGGCAAGTCCAGCGTGTTCCAATCAAATCAGCGATGCATACGGGCCGCCTCGGCCGGGAAACCCAGGTCGCGTACCGCGCCGGAATCCCCCGCACATTCACCCCGGCGGTGGACGCCCGCCCAAGCGGCCTTGCATACGTTCGCACCAGACGCGGGCGTCGCCCGTCGCGGGAGCGAGCGCCGTCCGCCGAACGTGCGAGGCGAGAGGGGTTACCGCCGTGGCCATGAACAGGCGTCCGAAGCGTGCCGTCCGGCACACTGACCGCCCCGGCTCGGGCACGATCGCGAGTCGCCAGGCAGTTCCGGAACGCCGGGATCCGGAACAGCGTGATCGGGCGCTGACCTCCAGCACCGACCCGCTCGGTCCGCTCATCGGGGCCACGTACGAGGTCGCGATGAGGACGCTTGGAGAGGTCGCGCCGGCATCAAGTTATCAGGCGCTAGCCCGGCTGAGCGGCCATCTCGCCGCGATGCAGCGGGCCGTGTACCCGGTGGCGGGCCGACGGCTCGGCGAGGGCAAGCAACTCCTCGCAGCCTGCCTTGCCGAGGCGCGCGAAGCCGAATGGGCGCTCCGCCTCCTCGAATGCCGACTCGCCGGCGAGGCGAGCACCGCCAGCCGTGACCTGCAGGTAGTGCACACGTGGCTGGCCCAGTGCCTGGATGCGTACCAGTCAGCGGAAATGTCCTTGCTGATGCAGCTGGAAGAGCGGCTGACCGTCACGGAGCTCGAGCAGCTGGCTCTCGGCTACTGCGCGGCGCTCGCCCGCGCGCCCACCCGCCCGCACCCAGGCGGGCCCCGCACGGGCTGGCCGGGCAGGATCGCCTTCGCTCTGCACGCCTTCTGGGACCGCGTGCTCGACACAGTAGACTGCAGGCCCGGAGTTGGCCGGGTGCGCTGAGCCACGACACCCTGCGTCCGCCTGCTGGCACGGGCGGACGTGACGATCAGGCCAATGGCTAAGAGCGGCGAATCACATTCCCTCCACGCCACTGCCTTTGCGGGCGCGGCCTGTCACACTCAAGATCGGAGCGGTGACCCGCGCCCTTGCGGCTGCTCTGAAGAAGGGAGGTTGCAGCCCGTGCGCACACCCCAGTCCGCCACGCGAACCATCACTGTCGTGGCCGTCCCGCTCCTGCTGGCGGCGGTCATCGCCGCCACCGCTCCCGCCTCGGCGGCCGTAGCGGCCGCGCCCCGGGCCGGGCACGCCTCCCCGGCAGCCTCCTTCACCACCGGCGGCCGCCTCAACGGCGTGGCCGCCACCTCCGCCACCAATGCGTGGGCCGTCGGCGCCACCACCAGCGGCAAGACCCTGATCCTGCACTGGAACGGCACCAGGTGGACCCAGGTGACCAGCCCGAGCCCATCTTCCGCAAAATACGGCAACGATCTCTCAGCCCTGACCGCGACCTCCGCCAGCAGCGCCTGGGCGGTCGGAACTCTTGGCACCCTCCCCCCGTCAGCAAGGCGGTGATCGTTCACTGGAACGGCCAGGCCTGGAAGAAGGTGCCAAGCCCAAGCCCACCGCAAAGCGGGCTCTCTGATGTGGCCGCCACCTCCGCGGCCAACGCGTGGGCCGTCGGCTTTTACGGCACGGCCCATCCCAAGACGCTGATCCTGCACTGGAACGGCAGGGCGTGGAAGTGATTGGCTGCAACGGCCGAGCCGGCCGGGTCGGGTCCTCGCCCTTGAGCAGGATCACGCTGACGTCATCCTCGACCAGCTCCAGCGTGCCGTGGAAGAAGTCCGCCGCGTGCACCGGACGGGTCCGGATCCACTGCATCTCCTCCAGGATGCACATGCCGTAATAGCAGGCTTCCGGCCAGACCGAACCGGCGCCAGCGATGATGTGATGCGGATCGGCAGCGATGCTCGCCGCGATCTGCACTGCCCGATCCTCGGCGCCCCGCTCCTGCGCTCGCAGGATTATCATCGCGTCAGCTTGTTCGCCTTCAACGTGCTGCGCCGATGACGGCGGGGTCGAAGGCAAGTACGTGGGCAGATCCTGCATCTCAACGCCGGGCATTCGCTGAGCAAGCACCCTGACGCCGGGGGTAGGCCGAGGATAGAGAGCGCGGCTGGCTACCAGCGGCTGCGATGCACAACCTCGGCGAATGGCCGCCGCTTCGGGTTCTTGATGGGCACCAGCGGCCGGTCAGCCGGGTAGCCGAGCGAGATGAGGAAGGCCCAGTTGCGGTCCTCGGGAAAGCCAAGCAGCTCACGGGCGAGTTCCAGATCGGCGACGCCCGCGTGGCAGCTGCCGATCCCGAGGTCGGCAGCTGCCAGCGTCATGGCCATCGTCGCCTGGCCCAGGTCGAGCTGGGCACGGTGGAACTCGTTATCGGCAGCGGGGCCGATGACGACGATTGCCGCCGCTGACCCGGCCACATGGCCGGCCCCCCGCCACACCTTCGCCAGCTCGCGGAGCTGCTGCCGGTCGGTGACGAGGATGAAGTCCCACGGCTGCCAGTTCTGCGAGGACGGAGACCGGCGGCCTGCCTCGAGGATCTGGTCCAGGTCTGCCGCCGGAACCGGCCGGTCGGCAAAGACCCGCACGTTGCGGCGTGAGGTAATCGCGTCCCAGGTCTGCATGACGATTCCAACGCCCGCAAGGCCGAGTTCATTCTCGACAGCCCGTTCGCCTTGCTCGTCCGTCCGCAGCCCGACCGCATTCCCCGTGCTCTTTTCGCCATCGGAATGCTGCTGTTCGGAACTCGCGGGATGCTCGGCCGCCATCTTGCCCTGGACGACCTGCCCATTCACGAGCAAGAACTCGGGCGCGAGACATTCGGACTGGACGCGCGGCAGGCGGAGGTACGGAGTGCTACGGTCGGCTTCAGTTCGCTCCCGTCGGCGGCGGCGACGGCATGTGCCCTCCGGCCAAGCCGCGGACCGCGGGAAGGGGAGAGACTGTGGGCCGCTCGACTTCGCATCTGGGCCGGTTGACCAGTTCCGCTCACTGGCCGCGTCGTGCTATGCGCGGTCGCTCGGTGGCGGTTGCCGCGATAGTGCTCGGTTCTCTCCTCGTCCCGTCCGCCGGTGATGCGGCGACGGCCGGCCGTGCAGCGCGAGCCGGCCATGATGCCCGGTTGTTCGGCGCCGATGCGCACGTTACCCTGGCACGGCTGGAGGCCCGCGCCGCGAAGCTGTCCTGGCAGTATCGCGGCGAGCTCGAGACGCTGGCCGGAGCGGAGGCCGACGCGAAAGCGGCGGCAGCGCACGCGCGGTGGCTGCGCAACCAGCTTGACGTCTCACGACACCAGATCGCCAGGCTGGCCGCCGCCAGCTACGTGAGCGGCGGAACAGACCAAAGGCTCCTGGCGCTGTTCAGCGGGCACCCGGGACGGATCCTGGACAGATCCGCCTTCATCATCTACCTGGCCAGGCAGCGCAGCGCCAGGCAGCACGCGCTGCGCCGTCTCATGCTGGCCAGCGAAGGCGCGGATCAAGCCGCGGCGGCCAAGATCGCGGGCCTGCGCCGGATGATCGCAGCGCTGGAGAGTCAGCGACAAACGGTCAAGCACCTGCTGGCCAAGTTCCGTCCGCAGTCCCCGGTTATCGGGGACAACATTACGCCCCGCATGCGGCAGGTTAAGGATGCGATCGACCGGAGGTTCGGCCCCTTCTCCGCCATCGGCTGCTACCGGCCGGAGGCCACCGGCGAGCATCCTCTTGGCAGGGCATGCGACTTCATGCTCAGTTCCGGCGGCGTCATGCCGTCCGGCCCGTGGGTCCGGCGAGGCTACGAGATCGCGCAATGGGCCCAGGCAAACGCCGCCCGGCTTGGGATCATGTACATCATCTACCGGCAGCGCATCTGGGATATCCGGATGGCGTCGGCGGGCTGGGTTCAGATGCCCGATCGCGGCAGCATCACCGCGAACCACTATGACCACGTGCACATCTCGGTCTTCTAGCCCAGCGTCGCGCTGGCCGCCGGACCTGTGCAACCAGATCATCACCGACTTCCTCAGCAAGGACCCGGTGCCGACGTTCGCTCCTATCCGCCGCGCCACCCCGGCGCCGTGACGGCCGTGGTAGCTGCTGGTACCGC
>DATKQH010000079.1:0-83586 GCA_035532775.1 Streptosporangiaceae bacterium | reverse complement strand
GCGCTCGGCCTGGATACCGCGCCGCTGCGGATCGAGTGCATCGACGTCTCCAACCTGCAGGGCACCAACGTCGTCGCGTCGATGGTGGTCTTCGAGGACGGCCTGGCCCGCAAGTCCGAGTACCGCAAGTTCGCGATCAAGGACGCTTCGGATGACCTGAGCGCCATCTACGAGGTGGTGACCAGGAGGTTCCGCCGGTACCTGGCCGAGCGGGAGGCCGAGATCGCCGACGAGGCTAACCCCGCGACCGGCGAGGATGACGCATCCGCCGACGGCGGCCGGCGCAAGTTCGCCTACCCGCCGAGCCTGCTGGTGATCGACGGCGGCGCGGGCCAGGTGGACGCGGCGGTCCGAGCGCTGGCCGATCTCGGCATCACCGACATCGCGGTATGCGGCCTGGCCAAGCGGCTCGAGGAGGTCTGGCTGCCCGGTGAGGACAGCCCCGTCATCATGCCGCGCACCAGCGAGGGACTGTACCTGCTGCAGCGGGTCAGGGACGAGGCTCACCGGTTCGCAATCACCTACCACCGGGCCAAGCGCACGGCCGCGCAGCGGGCCAGCGCCCTCGACGCGCTGCCCGGCCTCGGGCCGGCCAGGAAGGCGGCGCTGCTCAGGCACTTCGGCTCGGTCAGGAGACTGAGGCAGGCGACGGCCGAGCAGGTCGCCGAAGTGGACGGATTCGGGCCGCGGCTCGCCGAGATGGTCACCGAAGCCCTACGGGAGCGACAGGATGGGGACCCTGACGCCGCGCGCGGGCCCGGCGAGCCAGAACGGGGGGCTGTCCGATGACCAACCACGCGGCCGCACCTGAGATCGTCATCATCACCGGGATGTCCGGTGCGGGACGCTCGACGGCGGCCAAGTCGCTGGAGGATCTTGACTGGTTCGTGGCCGACAACCTGCCGTCGGCGATGATCGTGACGATGCTCGACCTCGCCCGGCGGGCCAGGGCGGAGGTGCCCAGGGTCGCCGCCGTGGTCGACATCCGCAGCAGGGCGTTCTCCACGGACCTGAAGTCCGCCATCGCCGAGCTCAACGCCATCGGCGCGCACCCGTACGTGGTCTTCCTCGAGGCCAGCGACGAGACCCTGGTGCGCAGGTTCGAGAACGTCAGGCGGCCGCATCCGCTCCAGGAGAACGGCCGGGTGATCGACGGGATCAACGCGGAGCGGGAACAGCTCCACAGCATCAGAGCCGAGGCCGACCTGATCCTCGACACGTCCGGCCTGAACATCCACGAGCTGCGGTCGCGCGTGCGCGAGGCGTTCGGCAACGAGAGCGATACGGCCGTCAGGGTGAACGTCCTGTCTTTCGGCTTCAAGTATGGCCTGCCGGTCGATGCCGACATGGTCGCCGACTGCCGTTTCCTGCCGAACCCGCACTGGATACCCGCGCTTGCCCCGCAGAACGGCCAGGACCCGGCGGTCAAGAACTACGTGCTCGGCCAGCCGGGCACCGAGGAATTCCTGCGGGCCTACCTGGAGGTACTCCAGGTCACCCTGAACGGCTACGAGCGCAGCGGCAAGCACTTCATGACGCTTGCCGTGGGCTGCACCGGCGGCAAGCACCGCAGCGTGGTGATCGCCGAGGAGCTCGCCTCCAGGCTCGCCGGGCCGTGGCCAGGCGTTCAGGTAGCCCATCGCGATCTCGGACGTGAGTAACCCGGCGGCTGAACTCCGCGGGGCAGACCGGGGCAGGCCGGCCAGGCGGCGGGTAGTGGCGCTCGGCGGCGGGCACGGCCTGTTCGCCTCGCTGTCCGCGCTGCGGCGGGTCACCCGCGACCTGACCGCGATCGTCACCGTCGCCGACGACGGCGGCTCGAGCGGCAGGCTGCGGCGCGAGTACGGCGTTCTGCCTCCGGGTGACCTGCGGATGGCGCTCGCTGCCCTGTGCGGCGACGACTCCTGGGGGACGACCTGGAGCCGGGTGGTGCAGCACCGGTTCGGCGGGCCGGGCGAGCTCGGCGGCCACGCCGTCGGGAACCTGCTGATCGTCGCGCTCTGGGAGCTGCTCGGCGACACGGTCGAGGGACTCGACTGGGTCGCCCGGCTGCTCGGCGCGCACGGCAGGGTGCTGCCGATGACCTCCGTGCCGCTTGAGCTAGCGGCCGAGGTGGAGGGTGTTGACCCGAAGTTTCCCTTTCAGGTCAGCACGATTCGAGGTCAGGTCGCCTGCGCGAAGACGACAGGGCGGGTACGGTCGATGTCATTGGTTCCTGCCGACCCGCCCGCCTGCCCGGAAGCCGTGCAGGCGGTCGCTGAGGCGGACTGGGTGGTGCTCGGCCCCGGGTCGTGGTTCACCAGCGTGCTGCCGCATCTGCTGGTGCCCGAGCTGGCCCGTGCGCTGATCGCCACCCCGGCCAGGCGGCTGGTCACGCTGAACCTGGCGCCCCAGCCGGGAGAGACCGAAGGGTTCTCTCCGCATGCTCACCTGGAGGTGCTCGCCAGCCATGCTCCGGATCTCGCCGTCGAGGTCGTGCTTGCCGACCAGGCCGCGGTGAGGGAGACGGCCGACGAACTGAACGAGGCAGCCGACGTGCTCGGCGCCCGGCTGGTGCTGGCTGACCTGGCGGTGGCAGGCCGGCCAGACCGGCATGACCCGCTGCTGCTTGCGGGTGCTCTTGCGCGAATATTCGAGGGGGAGTGAGATTGGTGGCGCTGACCAGCCTGGTCAAGGACGAGCTCAGCCGCGTCAGCGTGCTCAAGCCGTGCTGCCGTAAGGCTGAGGTATCGACGCTGCTCAGGTTCGCTGGCGGTCTGCACCTCAACAACGGCCACATCATGGTCGAGGCCGAACTCGACACCGGGGCCGCGGCGCGCAGGCTGCGCAAGGACATCATGGAGATCTTCGGCCATTCGTCGGAGCTGATCGTGCTCGCGCCGAGCGGCCTGCGCAAAGGCAACCGCTACGTGGTGCGGGTCGTCAAGGATGGCGACAGCCTGGCCAGGCAGACCGGCCTGGTAGACGGCCGCGGCCGTCCCGTCCGCGGTCTTCCGCGGCAGGTGGTCGCCGGGAGCGTCTGCGACTGCGAGGCTGCCTGGCGCGGTGCGTTCCTTGCCCACGGCTCGCTGACCGAGCCAGGCAGGTCCATGTCGCTGGAGCTCACCTGCCCTGGCCCTGAGGTTGCCCTGGCGATGGTCGGCGCCGCGCGGCGGCTGCGGATCCAGGCGAAGGCGCGCGACGTGCGCGGCGTCGACCGGGTCGTGGTCAGGGACGGCGACGCGATCAGCGCGATGCTGACCAGGCTGGGGGCTCACGACAGCGTGCTGGCCTGGGAGGAGCGCCGGATCCGGCGCGCTGTGCGCGGAACCGCGAACCGGCTGGCCAACTTCGACGACGCGAACCTGCGGCGCAGCGCCAGGGCCGCGGTCGCGGCTGGCGCGAGGGTGGAGCGGGCCCTGGAGATCCTCGGGGAGGAGGCACCCGAGCACCTGATCGAGGCGGGGCGGCTGCGCATCAAGCACCGCCAGGCCAGCCTCGAGGAACTCGGCCAGTCCGCCGAGCCGCCGCTGACCAAGGACGCGATCGCCGGGCGGATCAGGCGGCTGCTGGCGCTGGCCGACAAGCGGGCGATCGACCTCGGTATCCCGACCACCGAGGCCCACCTGACGCCCGACATGCTGGCGCCCTGATCGGGACGAAGTGCCCGGCTGGGCAGGTATGGTCGGCCCTGTCGGCGCTTGCCGGCCGATGTTAGGGTGCGCGTGATGCGTGATCAGCGACGGATCACCGGGACGCGGCGGCGGCGCCGCATGCTGCCGCTGACATGAGCGAAGGGGAGCAGCACGTGACTGTCCGAGTAGGAATCAACGGGTTCGGCCGGATCGGACGGAACTTCTGGCGTGCGGTCCACACCATGGGGACGCCGGGGATCGAGATCGTCGCCGCCAACGATCTGGGCGACATCACGACCTTCGCTCACCTGCTCAAGTACGACACGGTGCTCGGCACGCTCGACGTCGCCGTCTCGGCGGCCGACGGCACCATCGTGGCGGGCGACCAGAAGATCAAGTGGCTGGCCGAGCGGGACCCGGCCGCGCTGCCGTGGGCTGACCTCGGCGTGGACCTGGTGATCGAGTCCACTGGCCACTTCACCGACCACGATGGCGCGCACAAGCACATCGAGGCGGGCGCCAGGAAAGTCATCATCTCGGCCCCGGCCAAGGGCGAGGACATCACCATCGTGATGGGCGTCAACGACGGGAATTATGACCCGTCCGTGCACAACATCATCTCGAACGCGTCCTGCACGACCAACTGCGTCGCGCCGATGGCGAAGGTCCTGCTCGATGACTTCGGCATCGTCAAGGGCCTCATGACGACGATCCACGCCTACACCAACGACCAGGTGATCCTGGACTTCGCGCACAAGGACCTGCGCCGGGCGCGGGCCGGCGCGCAGAATATCATCCCGACCACCACCGGTGCCGCCAAGGCAACCTCGCTCGTCCTTCCCGCGCTGAAGGGCAAGCTCGACGGCATGTCCATGCGCGTGCCCGTGATGGACGGGTCGGTCACCGACCTGGTCGTCCGGCTCGAGCGCGAGGCAACCGCCGAGGAGGTCAACGAGGCCTTCCTCGCGGCCGCCACCAGCTGGCCGCTGCACAAGTACCTGCACTACTCCACGGACCCGATCGTCTCCTCGGACATCGTGGGCACGCCATGGTCGTGCACTTTCGATGCACCGCTCACCATGGCCATGGGGGACCAGGTGAAGGTTATCGGCTGGTACGACAACGAGTGGGGCTACACGAACCGGCTGGTCGACCTCACCGCGCTGGTCGCCGGCAGCCTGGGCGACTAGGCGACCAGGCCATGCGAGACATCGCCGACCTCGACGTCGGCGGGCAGACCGTGCTGCTCCGCGCCGACCTCAACGTGCCGCTCGACGGCACCACGATCACCGACGACGGCCGGATCAGGGCCAGCCTGCCGACGATCACCGCGCTCGCCGGCCGCGGTGCCAGGGTGCTGATCTGCGCGCACCTGGGCCGCCCGAAAGGCGACGACTTCGCCGTGCGCGCCGCGGGCGGGCCGTCGCTGCGACCCGTCGCCGGCCGCCTGAGCGAGCTGCTCGGGCAGCAGGTCCCGCTCGCCTCTGACGTGGCCGGCCCGTCGGCCGCCGAGGTGGCCAGCGGCCTGCGCGACGGCGGCGCCGGACTGCTGGAGAACGTGAGGTTCGAGCCAGCCGAGACGAGCGAGGACGATGCGCAGCGCGCCGGGCTCGCCCGCCGGCTCGCCTCGCTGGCCACGCTCTACGTCGGCGACGGCTTCGGCGCGCTGCACCGCAAGCACGCCAGCGTCTATGACGTTCCTGGCCTGCTGCCGCACGCGGCGGGCCACCTGGTGCAGGCCGAGATCGCGGTGCTGCGCCGTCTCACCGAGCATCCGGAGCGGCCGTACGTGGTGGTGCTCGGCGGCGCGAAGCCATCGGACAAGCTCGCGGTGATCTCGCACCTGCTCGACAAGGCCGACCGGCTCATCATCGGCGGCGGCATGTCCTACACGTTCCTGGCCGCGCAAGGCTATGAGGTCGGCCGTTCCCTGCTGGAAGCCGACCAGATCGCCAACGTCAAGGGCGTGCTCGAGGACGCCGCCGCCCGCGGCGTGGAGATCGTGCTGCCGCTCGACCTGGTAGGAGCGACCGGTTTCGCCGCCGACGCCGAGCACGAGGTGTACCCCGTCACCACATTTCCCGCGGACCGGGAGAGCCTCGACATGGGCCCGCGGACCAGGGAGCTGTTCGCGCGCAAGCTGTCCGATGCCAAGACGGTCTTCTGGAACGGACCGGTCGGCGTCTTCGAGTTCCCCGCCTTCGCCGCGGGGACCAGGGCGGTCGCCGAGGCGATCAGCCAGGTGCCGGGACTGACCGTTGTCGGCGGGGGTGACTCGGCGGCGGCCGTTCGGCAGCTGAATTGCCCTGACACCGCGTTCGGCCACATCTCGACCGGTGGCGGGGCGAGCCTGGAATACCTGGAAGGTAAGACGCTCCCCGGGCTCGCCGCGCTCGAGGACGACCGGTGAGCGGGACCGGTCGCAAGCCGCTCGTGGCCGGCAACTGGAAGATGCACAACAACCATCTCGAGGCCCTGGCCCTGACCCAGCAGCTCGCCTTCCGGCTGACCGACAAGGATTTCGCGGCGGCCGACATCGTGGTGCTGCCGCCGTTCACCGCGCTGCGCAGCGTGCAGACCCTCGTCCAGGGCGACAAGCTCAAGCTCCAGTACGGCGCGCAGGACATCTCGCCGCACGAAGATGGCGCCTGCACCGGCGATGTCAGCGGCCGGATGCTGGCCAAGCTGGGCTGCAGCTACGTCCTGGCCGGGCACTCCGAGCGGCGCCAGTATCACCACGAGGACGACGCGCTGGTCAACGCCAAGGCACGTGCTGTCATCGCGCACGGGATGACACCCGTGCTGTGCGTCGGCGAGCCGCTCGCAGTCAGGGAGGCCGGCGACCACCTCTCGCACTGCATCGGGCAGCTCGACGGCGGCCTGGACGGCCTGACGGGCGAGCAGGCCGCCGGGATGGTGATCGCGTACGAGCCGGTCTGGGCGATCGGAACCGGCCAGGTGGCCACGCCAGAGGACGCCCAGGACGTCTGCGGGGCGATCAGGGAACGGGTTTCCGCACACCATGGTCCCGAAGTGGCCGCAGTAGTGCGTATCCTTTACGGGGGATCAGTGAAACCCGACAACATGCCCGCCATCATGGCGCAGTCAGACATCGACGGCGCACTGGTCGGCGGCGCGAGCCTCGATTACGAAGGATTCGTCAGGATCTGCCGCTATCAGCAGGCTCTGGCCTGACCCGTGCACTCGGAGGGACGACGACAGCAGTGGTTATCGCATTCTCCATCGTCCTGATCATCACGAGCCTGCTCATGGTGCTGCTCGTGCTGCTGCACAAGGGCAAGGGCGGCGGGCTTTCCGACCTGTTCGGCGGCGGGATGTCCTCATCGCTCGGGTCGTCGTCGGTTGTCGAGCGAAACCTCGACAGAATCACGGTCACCACTGGAATCTTGTGGTTCGTCTGCATTGTCGCGCTCGGTCTGCTGCTGAGGTGACGGGCCGCCGCCAGCGCGGCGCGACGTCAGGATCGGCGCTTCACCCGGAAAGAGGCAAGCATTGAGTAGTGGTAACGCCATTCGCGGCAGCCGTGTCGGCGCAGGACCCATGGGGGAGGCAGAGCGAGGCGAGGCGGCACCGCGGGTGCGCGTGTCCTTCTTCTGCTGTAACGGCCACGAGACGGTACCGAGCTTCGCGAACGACGCGCCGATCCCCGAGACCTGGGACTGCCCGCGCTGCGGCGTCCCGGCCGGACGGGACGCGACCAGCCCGCCGCCACTGCCGCACGCCGAGCCCTATAAGACGCATCTGGCCTACGTCAAGGAGCGCCGGTCAGCCAACGACGGCGCCGCGATCCTGGCCGAGGCCCTCGAGCGGCTGCGCCAGGGCGGCTGAGGCTGCGCCTGGGGCGGCTGAGTCCGTCAGGCGCGCAGGTAGCGGCTCAGCAGGAAGCCGTCGTCCTCGAGCAGTGCCGCCAGTCTCATTCCCGTGAGCTCGGCCGCACCTCGCCTGGACGTCACGCCTGCCGTCGACCGGCCGCCCTCGAGCACCGGGCTGATCGTCAGGCACAGCTCGTCGAGCAGGTGCTCGGCGGCAAGCTGCCCGAGCAGGGTGGGACCGCCTTCGACCAGGATCCTGCGGTGCCCCCGCCGGGCGAGTGCGTCGACCATCGACGCCGCCGTCACGCCGTCAGCGCCGGCCACGATGACGTCGGCGATGCGGGAGGCCTCTTTCAGGCGGTCCTCGGGCACCAGCTCGGTGGTCAGCACGATGGTCCTCGGCTCGCCAGGACCGAAGAGCCGATCGGTCAGCTCGAGGTCCAGGTGCCTGGTGACCACGGCGATCGGCGGCGCCGACGGCCGCCCGGCCCGCAGCTGCTGCCACAGCTCGTCGGGCCGCGCCTGCCGGTACCGCTCGGTCCTGACGGTGCCCGCGCCCACGACGATCACGTCGGCGAGGCTGCGGAGCACGGAGAACACGAGCCGGTCGGCTGGGCCGGACAGGCCGCCTGACCGGCCGTCGACCGTGACCGCCCCGTCAATGCTGGCGATCATGTTCGCCTTGACCCAGGTCTGGTCCGGGTAAGCGTAGATCTCGCCGAGCGCGGCGATCAGGTCCTCGATCGCGCCGGTCGCAGGCGGCTTGACGGGGCCGGCCGAGCTGAGCGGGACCGCCGGGCCCAGTTGCCTGCCGCATTCTCCGTCTCGCACCGGAAAGATCTGGCGCACGTCGCTCCCGTTCGTCGGGTACAGCTGACCAGGCGGCCAGGCTATCGGTCCTGGCCGCCCAGCCTGCCAGCGGCTACTCGACCTCGACCGGAAGCTTGTAGATCTCCTCGGCCGGGTGCTGCGGCGGCAGGGCCTTCTCCCCGCGCATGACCACGATCGCGCGGGACGCGACCTCGACGGTCAGCGCCGAGCCCGCGGCGGCCTGGCCTGAGCTCGCGCCCGCCGCGTGCCCTGGTAGGGCGGCGACCGGAGATCCGGTATCGACGATGACGTGCCACGAGACGCCCGGCGATCCGATGCTGGCGGGCACCGTGAACGTTACGGGACCGCTGTGCGCGTTGATCAGCAGGACGAAGTCGGCGTCGGTGATGCGCTCGCCACGCGGGTCGGGCTCGGTGATCGCATCGCCGTTGACGCAGACGGCCAGAGCCTTGGCGTAGCCGGAGTTCCAGTCCGAGTCCGTCATCTCGGAGCCGGAGGGACTCAGCCAGACGATGTCGCGCTGACCGTCTCCCGAGGCGCCGGCCTGCCCGCTGAAGAACCGGCGCCGCCGGAACACCGGATGCGCCTTGCGCAGCGCCGACAGCGCGGCGACGAAGTCGATCAGGTCGGAATGCTTGGCCGCGGCCTCCCAGTCGACCCACGAGATCTCGTTGTCCTGGCAGTAGCTGTTGTTGTTGCCCTGCTGGGTCCGGCCAAGCTCGTCGCCGGCCAGCAGCATCGGGATGCCCTGGGAGAAGAACAGCGTGACCAGGAAGTTCCTGACCTGCCGCTCGCGCAGGGCGCTGATCTCGGGATCGTCAGACGGCCCTTCCGCGCCGCAATTCCATGACCTGTTGTCGTCCGAGCCATCCTGGTTGTCCTCGCCATTGGCCTCGTTGTGCTTGTGGTCATAGCTGACCAGGTCGGCCAGGGTGAACCCGTCGTGGCAGGTGACGAAGTTGACCGAGGCGACCGGCCGCCGCGCGCTGGTCTCGTACAGGTCACTCGAGCCGGTCAGCCGCGACGCAAGCTCGGGCAGCCGGCCTGGCTCGCCGCGCCAGTAGTCGCGGACCGTGTCGCGGTACTTCCCGTTCCACTCCGTCCACAGCGGCGGGAACCTGCCCACCTGGTACCCGCCCTCGCCGACATCCCACGGCTCGGCGATCAGCTTGACCTGGGATACCAGCGGATCCTGCTGCACGAGGTCGAAGAAGGCGGACAGCCGGTCCACGTCATGCAGTTCCCTGGCCAGCGCGGACGCGAGGTCGAACCGGAAGCCGTCAACATGCATGTCGACGATCCAGTACCGGAGCGAGTCCATGATCAGCTGAAGTGTGTGCGGGTGCCGGACATTCAGGCTGTTACCGCAGCCGGTGTAGTCGAGGTAGACGGCCGGATCGTCGTCGGCCAGCCGGTAGTACGCCGCGTTGTCGATGCCGCGGAAGCTGAGCGTCGGCCCGAGCTCGGCCGCCTCGGCCGTGTGGTTGTAGACGACGTCGAGGATGACCTCGATGCCGGCCTGGTGCATGGCCTTGACCATTGCCTTGAACTCGGCGACGTGGCCGTGAGCGGCGGTCGCCGAGGCATAGCCGTGGTGCGGCGCGAAGAACCCGATCGTGTTGTAGCCCCAGTAGTTCGTCTGCCCGCGCTCGACCAGGATCGGCTCGGGCACCGCCTGGTGGACAGGCATCAGCTCGATCGCGGTGACTCCCAGCCGCTGCAGGTGCTCGATGATGGCTGGTGACGCCAGGCCGGCGTAGCTGCCCCGCAGTTCGGGCGGAACCCCCGGGTGGCGCAGGGTCAGGCCGCGGACGTGGGCCTCGTAGATCAGGGTCTCGTGATAGGGCGTGCGGAGCTGCTGATCCCCAGCCCAGTCGAAATACGGGTTGATGACCACATTGCGCGGCATGAAAGGAGCGCTGTCGTCAGTGTTGAGGGCAGCCGGGTCATCGCTGCCCTGAACGTAGGAGTACAGCGCCGGGTTCCAGCTGACCTCGCCGTCGACGGCCTTGCCGTAGGGATCGAGCAGCAGCTTCGACGGGTTGCACCGGTGCCCTCTGCGCAGGTCGTACCGGCCGTGCACCCGAAATCCGTACCGCTGGCCAGGCCCCGCATCCGGCAGGTAGCAGTGCCAGACGAAGCCGTCGACCTCGGACAGGCCGATCCTCGTCTCGGCGCCGTCGTCATCGAAGAGACAGAGCTCCACCAGTTCCGCGACCTCAGAGAAGATCGCGAAATTGGTTCCAGACCCGTCCCAGATCGCTCCCAGCGGGTAGGCAGTTCCCGGCCACACGCGCATCAGCAGACCCTATCTGGTCACGACAGGCCTCGTCCTGTCGAGCAGGGCAGCGTGATCGAGCCCACATGCCAGCGAACCGAACGTGACCCCAGGCCCGCTGAGTCCGCCCTGGTCAGCCAGCCTGGTCGCGCAGAACGCTGCACTCACCGCCGCCGGCGCGTGCCGGGTGAGCAGCGCCGCCTGCATCGTGACGGTCAGCAGCCCGGCCAGCCTGCGCGCCTGGAACGGCGCCCCGGCCGGATCGGCGGCGACGTCGGCCAGCTCGCGCCAGAGCCGCTGGGCCGCCTGATCGAGCCTGCTGTCCGCGCCGGCCGCCAGGGTTAGCTCGGCCCGGCAGGCATCGACGCTGCCGGGGGAGCGAGCGAGCGCGCGCAGCAGGTCGAGCGCCGTGACGTTACCCGAGCCCTCCCAGATGGAGTTCAGTGGCGCGTCCCGGTACAGGCGCGGCATCACGGACTCCTCCACGAAGCCGTTGCCGCCCAGGCACTCCAGGGCCTCGGCGATGACGGCGGGAGTCCGCTTGCAGATCCAGTGCTTGGCCGCGGGCAGCATTAGCCGCAGCAGGGCAGCCTCAGCCGCGTCGCCCCGGGCGGCCCGGTCGGCGGCCGCGGCGAGCCGCATCGCGAGCGTCGTGGCGGCCTCGGACTCCAGGGCCAGGTCGGCGAGGACGCCGGCCATCGCGGGCTGGTCGGCCAGCGTAGCGCCGAACGCCTTCCGGTGCATGGCGTGGTGCGATGCCTCGACGACGGCCTGCCTGATGCTGGCGGCGCTGCCGAGTATGCAGTCCAGCCTGGTCGAGCTGACCATCTCGATGATGGTGGCCACGCCCCGGCCCGGTTCGCCGACCGGCCACGCCAGCGCATCGGCGTACTCGACCTCAGATGACGCGTTGGACCTGTTGCCAAGCTTGTCCTTGAGCCGCTGCAGGTGCATGCGGTTCCTGCTGCCGTCGGGGAGCGCCCGGGGGAGCAGGAAGCAGGTCAGCCCGCCGGGCGCCTGGGCCAGGATCAGGAACAGGTCGCACATGGGCGCGGAGCAGAACCACTTGTGCCCGGTGATGAGGTAGCTGCCGTCACCGGCCGGCTCGGCGCGGGTCGTGCTGGCCCGGACGTCGGAGCCGCCCTGCTTCTCGGTCATCGCCATGCCGGCCAGCAGGCCGGCCTTGCGATCAGGTACCCGCAGGCCAGGATCGTAGCTCGCGGCGGTCAGCAGCGGCTCGAACCTGGCGGCCAGGTCTGGCGCGTGCCGCAGCGCGGGGACCACGGAGTAGGTCATCGAGATCGGGCAGCCGTGCCCGGCCTCGGCCTGGGTCCAGACGAAAAACTTGGCGGCCCGGGCGACATGCGCTCCCGGCTGGCCGCTCGCCCACGGGGCGGCATGCAGCCCGTGGCTGACCGCCGTCGTCATCAGCTGGTGCCAGGCGGGATGGAACTCGACCTCGTCGACCCGGTTGCCGTACCGGTCATGAGTACGCAGCACCGGTCCGTGCTCGTTGGCCTGCCGGGCAAGCTCGATGACGTCCGCCGAGCCTGCCGCCTCGCCCAGCGCGTGCAGCTCGGGCAGGACCCAGCCCGCGTCGTACTCGGCGACCGCGGTCAGCAGCGCCTGGTCGGCTGCGACGTCGTGGCCAGCCAGCGGCGGAACCTGGTTGATAACTTCATGGGTCGGCCGGCCGAACGCAGTGGTGCTGGTAGTCACAGTGCCAGTCTGCCCTGCGTCGCGCTGCACTGTGGCAGTCCGGAACCACCGATCTGGAACGGGCGCGCGATCAGGTGTGGATACCGCACTCGGTCTTGGCCGTGCCAGCCCAGCGGCCGCTGCGCGGATCGGCGCCAGCCTCCACCTTCGCGGTGCAGGTGCGGCAGCCGATCGACGGGTAGCCGTCGTAGACCAGCGGGTTCACGAGGACGCCGTGCTCGGCGATGTAGTCGTCGACCTCCTGCTGGGTCCACTCGACGATCGGGTTGACCTTGACCATCTGGCGCCTGGCGTCCCACTGGACCACGCTGGTGTCGGTCCTGGCGTCGGTCTCCTCCCGGCGGACCCCGGTGATCCAGGCGTCGTACGGCTCGAGTGACTGCTCGAGCGGGACAACCTTGCGCAGGTAGCAGCACAGGTCGGGGTTGCGCGAGTACAGCTTGGGGCCGAGTTCGGCGTCCTGCTCTTCGACCGTGGTCGGCGGGGTGACATTGATCACATTGACCGGGTAGACGACCGAGACAGCGTCCCTGGTCCCGATGGTCTCGGCGAAGTGATAGCCGGTGTCGAGGAAGAGCACGTCCATGCCGGGCACGTAACGGGACGTAAGGTCGACGATCACCGCGTCGGTCATCGAGGACGTCATGCAGAGCCTGCTACCAAAGGTCTGCTCCGCCCACTTAATGACCTCCTCGGCCGGTGCGCCCTTCAGCGCCTCAGCGGCCTCGGCAGCCAGCGTCTCCATCGTGCGCGCCTCCTCGCTACCCGCATTCTCGTCGCTAGGTGGCCTCGGCTTGGGAGACCGAGGCACGGGAGTCATGCTTGGTCCCTAGGAATACGGCGGGTATCCCCCAGGACAGAGTATGTCCAAATGGCACAGAATGCACGCGATGTCGGTGACAGGCGGTGGCTCACGGCCATCTCCTCCCGGCTGCATTGGCTCTGTAGTCGTGCTGTCGGGTGATGCTAGCTGAACCCGGCTGGCTGCGGGACTCACGCCTGCGATCGCCTCTCCGGCAACCGTCAGGACTGCCCCGCTCTTCCGGCACTGCCCGTATTCCGGAACTGCCCGCCTGACAGCCGCCTAACCCTTCCTGCGGCTAGCCCTGCCTGAGCCAGCCCATGACAGGCTCTGGCTGGAGCGCGGCGGGTGGCTTGTGCTGGCAATCACACCAGGTACCGCCCCTGCAGGAGGCATGCTCCTGCTGACGGCAGCATCGGCAGATCATGTTCTCATTGTCGCTGACCGAATGCCAGCACAAGCACCGGCCTGGCGCACGGCGCGGTCACGCCGGTCAGGCCGCGTTCGCGTTCGCTCGCCTCATCCGCCTGCGGCGCTCCGCCGAACGCTCGTCCTCGTTCAAGCCGCCCCAGGTGCCGTACTTCTCAGGCCTGCTGACCGCATAACCTAGGCATTCCATCCGGACCGGGCATGAGCCGCACAGGGCCTTAGCCTTACGCTCCCTTATGTCGCGTTCGGGCTGCCGCTCACCGTCCGGACCGAAGAACAGCACAACATCAGCGCCATGGCAGGCAGCTCGGTCCTGCCAGCCCCAGTTGGGCCGCGGCAGCAACACGGCCTGACGGCGTACCTCAGACATGGAAAGCTCTCCTCAACCAGCTCGCCGTTAATAACCCGCCCAGCGAAGCACCTGGCTCACTAGACGCAAATACAACGAAATCGCGCGATGCGGCATCCGCCCCGTCGCATCATGCAAACGCCTTGCAGCGCTGAAGTGTTCCCTCGCTGACGCCCGGTTCGGGCGCCTTCGCCCTGCAGGGGGGTACCCGCGCCAGCGCCGGAAGCAGGTTCTCCACGATCACCTTTGGCCGGCGGGCAGCTGGGCTCTCTATCCGCAACGTCAGCGCACCGCCCCATAATCATGTCATCGCGCGCACGCTCGCACAGCCAAGATTACAAGACTCGCTCGATTCGAAGCGGGCAGTAACCGGGCGACGCCGGTCACGCGAGGCCTTGTCCGGCGGTCGATCCAGCCGCCCAGGACGGATTAGAGCCGATGCGCCGCGATCCGCCCGCGTCGTTCCGCGATCCGGTAAAGTAGCCCGATTCTGGACGTCTGCGCGGACCAATGCGATTCATTTGCTAGACAACCTGGGCAGCCGGGGCGACGATAGGCAGCATGCCGGAGCCGGATGCCGTTCCCCTGCCTCGCGACGGAGAGGTCTTCTTCGACGTCAGGGGCGAGGCCAGAAGCATGCGGCTGAGCTGGTACGCCGATAGCGCGGTCGCAGTGTTCAGCATCTGGCAGGGCAATCGCTGCACGGGGACTTTCCGGCTGCCGTTCGGTGATCTGGTCAGGATGGCCGAGACGCTGCAATCCGGGCCGCCCGTTCGGGCGGCTGGCACCGCCCGCCGCCAGCAGGGCGGTCCCGCCTTTGGCGGCCGCCATCCAGAACCCGGTTATGGCTATCCGGGACTGCAGGGCTCCATGCCGGGGCCGCAGGCCACCGTGCCGGGACCGGATTACGGTTTCGCGCCGAGTTATGTGGCCGGCTCGGGCTATGGGGCCGCCGGCCCGGGTTATGAGCCTGATCCGAACTACGCGGGTGCCGGCTACGGCAGCGCGGCATCGGCGAGCACTGCGGCCATGGGCCGTGCCGACGTGGGTTATGGCCTGCCCGTTTACGACCCGCCCAACTACAGCGACGCCTCGCGCTACCTCCCCGCCCCCGTACCCGATGCCGCGCGCTACCCAGACGGGCTCGGCCGCTCGGGTCCGGCCAGCTACGCGGAGCAAGCCAGCTATCCCGGCCAGGCCAGCTACGCGGACCAGGCCAGCTATCCCGGCCAGGCCAGCTCTTCCGAGCGAGCCAGTTACCCCGGTCCTCCGCACGACCCGGCACCGCAGCATGGACGGCCAGGACCAGGCGGCTACCCGGGAGCAGACGGCTACCGACGAACAGACGGCTACCCAGGAGGAGAGGGCCACTCGGGAGCAGAGGGCTATCAGGAAACGGCCAGCTACCGCGAAACGGCTAGCTACCCGGGAACGGCCGGCTATCAGGCCACCGCCAGTTACCAGAGCGCGGCCAGTTACCCGGGCGCGGGCGGTCATCCCGGCTCAGCTGGCTATCCCGGGCCGGCCGGCAACCTGGACGCAGCCACTTATCCCGGCCTAGCCAGCTACCCGGCCCCGCCCCGCTCAGGACAGGCCACCCGCTCAGGACAGGCCACCGGCTCAGGACAGGCGTCAAGAGCGCAGAACGATCCGGGCTATGCGGCGGACCGACCCCTCCCGGCCGGTGACGACTATGACGACAACCCGCCATTGGGGGTTCGGCAGCCTGCCGCCGCCCTGGCACCAGCCCAGCGCGGAGAGTGGCTGGCGGCGCCGACCGAGCTAACCCCCGCCTGGCGCACTGAACGAGCAGTTTCAGCTCCGGACACCGGCCCGCTGAGCTTCCCTTCGACCCCGCCTACGAACGGGCAGGCGAGCACGGATTGGGAAGCGGCTACCGCTTCCTATCGAGCGCCATGAGCACGCCTCCGGCAGCACATTCCCGTGTCTCGAGCAGGTGAATTCAGCGCGCATGCCACGTGCCCGCGCCACCGCCCAGGGTTCGTGCCCTGGTCGTCGCCCAGGTCGTGCCGAATGACGGAAGCACGGGCCGCTGCCTAGCTGGCCGCGTCGTCCTTAGCCGGCTGTGACGCAATCGCGGCTGTCGGCGGCAGCCAGGCCGATCCGCGCTCAATGCGTACTCTGAGAAATTGACTGATCACCGTCTGTTATGAACCAACCTTACGCGGGAATATTGTGGCGGTTAGGGGAAGGGGGGAAAGACGTGGCACAGAAGGTCTCAGTCACATTCGCCTGTGACTACGACGCGAAAGAGATTCCGAGCGGCGAGCAGCTGACGCGCGCGTTCAGCCTTGATGGCCGGGACTATGAGATCGACCTCTGCGAGAAGCACAGCCAGAAGTTCGATGAAGTGATGAAGCGCTTCGCGGACCGGGCGCGCAAGGTGTCGACCAAGGTTGGCCGGACCAAGAGGCGTACGACGGCACACCGCCGGCGTAGCGCGGAGATCCGGGCATGGGCAAAGCGCTCAGGCATGGAAGTCAGCGATCGCGGCCGGATTCCGGCGCAGGTCATTCAGAAGTACGAGGCGAATCACTGACCGACCGTTAACCGTCAATAGCCGTGGCCGGTGCCCGCTGGGCACCGGCCACGGTCCTGTCCCGCGGGCCCGTCTCGCGGGCCCGGTCCGTCGCTGGGATAAGCGCGGCTGATCGGCGGGCGCGCTGGCGGGCTCCTCCTGGCCAGGTGTCCGCACCGGGCTGACCGCGGCCGCCAGTACCTGCGAATTGGGCACGAGCACCCGCCCCTCCTGGGTCTCGAGCCGCACGTAGGTGATGCTGAACTCACTGACCACGCCCTCGATCGTCCCGGCCAGAGCTCCCGACCTGACCTGAACCCGGTCACCGACCTTGAACGGCCGTGCGAATTGCAGCATCACGCCGGCGAACAGATTCGACAGCGACTGCTGGGCCGCAATGGTGATCAGAACCCCGGCGACCGCACCGCTGACGACCAGCTGGGCAATTCGGAAACCCAGCATGGACAGGGCGGCGAGCAGCACGACGCAGATGCCGATGAGGATCATCACGTACCGGACGATTGCCCCGTAGGCCGCCCCGATGAACCGCTCGAGCACAGCCGGCGCCCAGCGCGCGAACGCGAACGTGGACAGGAGGGCGAAAACGAGGAACGCGATGGTCCCGCAGATCGTGATCAGATGGCCGACGTCGAGGCTGACCATGGTGTTCACTCTGGCCGCCTGCCGTGCCGTGGTGACCTTGAGCGGAATGCCCGCTATATGCACCGCAACTGCGGCGGCCAGCGCCAGTGCGAGCGTGATGATTGCCCGCCAGGGCCGGTTAGGTGCGTCAGATCCGCTCTCGTGCTGCTCTGGCCCGCGCTGTCGCCGCTCCACGGCCCAACCGTACCGACAAGCGCGCTGGTCCCGTAGCGGGGCTGCTACGGGACCAGCGCGCCGCGGCTAACGCCGCTGACCGGTTACAGGTCGAAGAGCGGCTTGCCGACGGGGAAGACCGGCCGGCCCTTGTGGCCGTTCATCACCCCGGCCGCCGAGGCGTACCAGGCCGCGAGCGCTGTGATCACGCCGATCCAGCCGCCGATCACGATCATGCTCGAGCTGGTGGGGTCTGGCGGCAGGGCAGGCACCTTGGTGGTGAAGTTCCCGAGGACCAGGAATATCTCGGTGAGCTCCAGGGTCAGGAAGACCGCGAACACGGCCATGTTCACCTGGGTGCTGATGATCAGCATGTAGGTGTTAAAGATCAAGAAAGCCAGCAGGATCCAGCCAAGATCCCGGTTCAGCTCGAGCGGGGCTTTCGCGGTCGGAACGGTGACGTGCAGCCACAGTCCGACGCCGATCCAGAAGCCACCGTAGGTGGAAAAGGCCGTCGCGCCGAAGACGTTCTTGTTGCGGAACTCCCACATGCCTGCCAGCAACTGGCCCAGGCCGCCGTAGGCGATCGCGTAACCCCACCAGTCGAAGCCGGTGCTGCTCTTCGCCCAGCCAGCGTTGATCGCGGAGAGCAGGAACGTCGTCAGCGCGAAAGCGGCCAGCCCCAGCGGAGCGGGGTCGGCGATTCCGGTGACGGCGGGGACCGCGGCGGGGGCGACCGCGGACTCTTCGGTAGTACTCACGTGCATCCTCCTTGGGAGGTTGGTTTCGCTCCGGAAGCTTGGGGAGCCGGAACGACAAGGGAAAACTACACGGAACAGATCACATTGAACACATGCGATGTCGCAGGTCGTGAAGACCGAAACGACGACTTGCCCGAAAGACCGGTCAATAGGGACGCTAGAGCCCTTTCAGTGCGCAGATTAAAATAACGGGTGGCGCGGGCTTGAACTAGCCAATTGCCCATATTCCGGCCTTCCCTGCTTCCATGCTGGCCTGGCCTGACTTACTCACAAGACTCATATGGAAGTTCTGCACTGAGCGTAACTCTGGTTCAGCGATTACGGGAGACCCAAATTGCCCGAGTTCGCCATCGGACCCGCCTGTCGCCCGGCGGTCCGGGGGCAAATACACCAGCCCAATCAGCCACGGAGAACCGACACACAACCAGTTCAGGGAATGGAGAAGCTATAACGATGCAGAATGGACTCGGAACCGGTACCGGTACCGGAAACCGGCTGATTCAGGGCGAGGCGAACCGGCTGAGCTGCACGGGTACTTCCGCAGCCGCGGCGCGATCAAGCAGGAACAGCGTCCGCTGCGAGCCCCGCGCCCCGGCGGCCGGCACCTGAACCGGGCCCGCGCCGGACAAGGCCAGCCGCACCGCTCCCGCCTTCTCAGCTCCGGAGGCGAGGATCCAGATCTGTGATGCGGCCCTGATCGCGGGCAGCGTGAGCGACAGCCTGATCGGCGGGGGCTTGGGCGCGCCGCGCACGGCGACCACGGTCCTGTGCTCCTCGTAGAGGGCGGGCGCTCCGGGGAAGAGCGACGCTACATGGCCGTCCGGGCCGATGCCGAGCATCAGCACATCGAACCTCGGCACGCCGCTCCGATCCTGTGGCTGCGCCGCCGCCCGCAACTCGCTGGCATAGCGGTCGGCTGCCGCCTCCGGGTTCGGGCCGTCAGGCCCGTCAGGACCCGGCATGGGGTACACGTGCTCCGGCAGGACCTCGACGTGGTCGAGTAGCGCCTTTCTGGCGCCCGTCTCGTTCCGCTCGGGATCTCCGGCCGGCAGGAACCGCTCGTCGCCCCACCAGACCTCGACCCGGCGCCAGTCGACCGCGTCCCGGGCCGGAGCCGCGGCTAGCTCAGCGAGTACCTGGGTGCCGATGCCGCCACCGGTCAGCACGACCGATGCCATCCCCTGGGCCGCGACCGCATCGACGAGCCTGGTCACGAGCCTGGCGGCCACCGCCTTGGCCAGCAGCGCGCCATCGTGATGGATGAGGATCTGCGGGACGCTGATGGCTACTCCTCATCCGCTGCGGCACCGGCCGTGTGCGCGGCAGCTTCCTGCTCGTGCGCCGCCAGCTCGGCGAGCGTCTCACCGTATACCTCGTCCGGATCGAGCCTGCGCAGTTCCTCCGACAGCAGCTCGGCCACCTCCCGGCGGTGAAGCGCGACGTACCGGTCGGGTTCGCCCGGCCTGGACAGCGTCGCGTTCCTGCCGTCAGCTCTGCTGATGACGATCTTGCCGTCGCGGGTCAGGAAGCTGACCTCGGTGACGCCGGGGCCCTCAGAGATCTCCTGATGAACGGGGACGCCGAGCCGCCTGGCGAGCCACGCCGCCATCAGGTCGGCGCTCGGGTTGTCGCTCTCGGCGGCCACCGTCGCCTCGAGGAGCTCGGCAAACGGCCGGTCGAGCGTGGCCGCGAGCAGCGATCGCCAGTTCGTCGTCCGCGCCCAGGCCAGATCGGTGTCTCCGGGCTGGTAACCGGCGGCGAGCTGGAGCAGACGCTGCCGTGGCGCCATGTCGGCCGCGACGTCGGTGATCCGCCGCTGGCCGAGCGCGCCGAGCGGATCGGCGGCGGGCGTCCGCGGCGCGCTGCCCGGCCACCAGATCACGACCGGCGTATCGGGTACGAGCAGCGGTGTGACCACCGAGTCCACATGGTCGTTCAGCTCGCCGTGGATCCGCAGCAGGACCATCTGGCCCGGCATGTTCTCGCCGACCGTGATCTCGGCATCGAGCCGCCGCTGCCGCCGTCCGTTCCTCGCGATCACGCCGAGCACCTGGCACGGGTGCTCCCGGCCCGTCTGGGTCGCCGCCCGCATCGCATCGTACTGATCCGACTCGTCGGTCATGATGACGAGGTTCAGCACCACGCCGGTGGTGAGGCCGCCCATCTGCTGGCACATGCGCATGAGCTCGTTCCGCACCGTACTGGCGCCCGTGTCGATCAGTTCTACCTTCATCGCTCACCCGCCCGCTAGAGCCGTCGCCAGGCCCGGCCGTCGCGCGCCATCATGGCGTCGGCGCTGGCCGGTCCCGCCGTTCCCGCCAGGTATGGCTCTGGGCGGCCGTGGCCGGCCCAGAACTCCTCGATCGGGTCGAGTATCTTCCAGGACAGCTCCACCTCGTCGTGGCCGGGGAACAGCGGCGGGTCGCCGACCAGCACGTCGAGCAGCAGCCGCTCATATGCCTCCGGGCTTGACTCGGTGAAGGACTCGCCGTAGGCGAAGTCCATGTTCACGTCCCTGACTTCCATCGCCGAGCCGGGCACCTTCGAGCCGAACCGCATCGTGATGCCCTCGTCGGGCTGGACCCTGATCACCAGGGCGTTCTGCCCGAGTTCCTTGGCGTCGGTGGCGTTGAACGGAAGGTGCGGCGCGCGCTGGAAGATCACCGCGATCTCAGTCATCCTGGTCGCCAGGCGCTTGCCCGTGCGCAGGTAGAACGGCACCCCCGCCCAGCGCCTGGTGTCGACGCCGAGCCTGATCGCCGCGTAGGTCTCGGTGGCCGAGTCCGGCGAGATCCCGTCCTCGGACAGGAACCCTGGCACTGGTATGCCGCCCTGCCAGCCGGCCGCGTACTGGCCGCGTGCTGTTCCGGCGGCCAGGTCGTCCGGGATCTGCACGGCCGACAGGGCTTTCTGCTTCTCGGCCCGGAGCGCATCGAACGCGAACGAGACCGGCTCTTCCATGGCGGTCAGCGCGAGCAGCTGGAGCAGGTGGTTCTGGATCACGTCCCTGGCCGCGCCGATGCCGTCGTAGTAGCCAGCCCGCCCGCCGATGCCGATGTCCTCGGCCATCGTGATCTGGACGTGGTCGACGTACCTGCGGTTCCAGATCGGCTCGAACAAGGTGTTGGCGAACCGCAGCGCCAGCAGGTTCTGCACCGTCTCCTTGCCGAGGTAGTGATCGATGCGGAACACCGAGTGCGGCGGGAACACCGAGGCCAGCAGGTCGTTCAGGTCCCTGGCACTGGCCAGGTCGTGCCCGAACGGCTTCTCGATCACCACCCGGCGCCAGCCCGGCGCGTCCGGGCCGCCGCTCAGGCCCGACCGCTCGAGCTGGCGTACGACCAGGGGGAACTGGCTCGGAGGTATCGACAGGTAGAACGCGCGGTTGCCGGCCGTACCCCGCTCAGCGTCGAGCGCCGACACCGTCTCCGCCAGGCGGTCGAAGCCCTCGTCGTCGGCGAAGTCGCCGGAGACGAACCGCACGCCGTCACAGACCTGCTGCCAGACCTCCTCGCGGAACTTCGTCCTGGCGTCCTGGCGGACAGCCTCGTACGTCAGCCGGGCGAAGTCCTGGTCGGCCCAGTCCCTGCGGGCGAAGCCGACGAGCGAGAAGCCGGGCGGCAGCAGCCCGCGGTTGGCCAGGTCGTAGATGGCTGGCAGCAGTTTCTTGCGCGCCAGGTCGCCGGTGACGCCGAACATGACCAGCACGCTGGGCTCGGCGACGCGGGGGATCCGCCGATCGCGCGGATCGCGGAGTGGATTGGCCATCAGCTCGCGATCTCCTGAGCCGCCCCCTTGTCCCCGTGCAGCTGCGCTTCGATCGTGCCGAGCAGTTCGTTCCAGGAGTCCGCGAACTTCTGTACGCCCTCGTCCTCCAGCACGGCGACGACGTCGTCGTAGCTGATGCCGAGCTTCCCCAGGTCGGCGAAGACGGCCCTGGCCTCGTCGTAGGTCGCGTCCATCGTGTTGCCGTGCACCTTGCCGTGGTCGGCCATGGCGTGCATGGTGGCCTCCGGCATCGTGTTCACGGTGTGCGGCGCTACCAGTTCCTCGACATACATGGTGTCCCGGTAGGACGGGTCCTTGGTGCTGGTCGACGCCCACAGCGGACGCTGCACCCGCGCTTCGAGATCGGCGAGCGCCTGCCACCGCGGGGTGTCGAAGCGCTTCTCGAACAGCTCATATGCCAGTCTCGCGTTGGCGATCGCGGCCTTGCCGCGCAGCCCCTTCGCCTCGGGCGTGCCGAGCGCGTCGAGGCGGCGGTCCACCTCGGTGTCCACCCGGCTGACGAAGAACGACGCCACCGAGGCGAGCGTGCTCAGGTCCACTTCCTCGCCTGCGGCTTCCAGCCCGGACATGAACGCGTCGATCACCTGGTCGTAGCGCTGCAGCGAGAAGATCAGCGTGACGTTCACGCTGATGCCCTCGGACAGGCAGGTCGTGATGGCCGGGAGGCCCTCCACCGTCGCCGGGATCTTGATGAACAGGTTGGGCCGGTCGACCAGCCACCACAGCGCGCGCGCCTCGGCGATGGTCTTCTCGGTGTCCTTGGCGATCCGCGGGTCGACCTCGATCGAGACCCGGCCGTCGACACCCTCGGACGCGTCGTAGACGTCCCTGAGCACATCGCACGCCCACCGGATGTCATACGTCGTGATCGCTCGCGACGCTTCATCCACGCTGACCCCGCGGACCGCGAGGTCGCCGAGCTGGCCGTCGTACGCGGCGCCATGCGCCATGGCGTGCGCGAAGATCGTCGGGTTCGACGTAACGCCCCGCACGTGGAAGTCCTTCATGAGCATGGCCAGGTTGCCGGTGGACAGCCGCTCCCTGCTGATGTCGTCGAGCCAGATCGCCACGTCCTCCGCGGTGAGCTGAGCGAGTACGTCCTGGTTTTCCTGCTGTGCGGTCATCGCTAATCCTTCCTGGCCGGAGCGCCGGCCCGGCTCAGGCTGAGCCGCGCGGCCTGCGCAACGCGCTCGGGGGTGATCCCGAATTCCTCGTAGAGCTTCTCGCAGGCGGCGGAGGCGCCGAAGTGCTCCAGGCTGATCATCTCGCCGGCGTCGCCGACGATCGCCCGCCAGCCCAGGCCGACCCCGGCTTCGACGCTGACCCTGGCCCGGACCTCGGGCGGGAGCACCTCGTCGCGGTAGGCCAGGTCCTGCTCGGCGAACCACTCAAGGCACGGCATCGACACCACCCTGGCCGCGATCTTCTCCTGCCACAGCGCCCCGCGGGCCGCCAGCGCGATGTGCACCTCGCTGCCGGTCCCGATCAGGATCACGTCCGGCGCACCGCCAGGCGCCTCGGCCAGCACGTACCCGCCGCGGGCCGTTCCATCCGCGCTCGCGACCTGGCCCCGGTCCAGCACCGGCACTTTCTGCCTGGTGAGACAGAGGCCGGCCGGGCGGTCGATGTGCCCGAGTATGGTCCGCCAGGCCACCGACGTCTCGTTGGCATCGGCCGGCCGCACCACGTCGAGCCCCGGGATCGCACGCAGCGCCCAGAGATGCTCGACTGGCTGGTGGGTGGGGCCGTCCTCGCCGAGGCCGATCGAGTCGTGCGTCCAGACGTACGTCACGGGCAGTTCCATCAGCGCGGCCATCCGCACCGCCGGCCGCATGTAGTCGCTGAAGACCAGGAAGGTCCCGCCGTACGGCCTGGTCAGGCCGTGCAGCACGATCCCGTTGAGTATCCCGCCCATGCCGAATTCCCTGATCCCGAAGTGCAGGATCCGGCCGTACGGGTTGCCGGGGAACATCTTGGTCTGGTGCTCGACCGGGACGAATGACGGCTCCCCGGCCATCGTCGTGTCGTTGCTGCCGGCCAGGTCGGCCGAGCCGCCCCAGAGCTCGGGGAGCACGGGCGCGAGCGCGTTCAGGACCGTGCCCGATGCCGACCTGGTGGCCATCGGCCCGTCGGCGGCGGCGAACGCCGGCAGCGCAGCCGCCCACCCGGCCGGCAGCGCACGCGCGGCGAGGCGGTCGAGCAGGGCCCGCCGGGACGGGCTGGCCTCCGCCCACCTGGCGAAGGCTTCCTCCCACAGCGCCCTGGCGCGCTTGCCGCGGTCCGCGACCTCGCGGGCGCGGGCGACCGCCTCGTCGTCGACGGGGAAGGTCACCGCCGGATCGAAGCCCAGGATCTCCTTCGTAGCCGCCACCTCGGACTCGCCCAGTGCCGAGCCGTGCGCCTCGCCGGTGTTCTGCTTGTTCGGCGCGGGCCAGCCGATGATGGTGGACAGGGCGATGATCGACGGCGCCCCGGTGTGGCCCCTGGCGGTGATCAGCGCCCGGTACAGCGCCGCCACGTCCTCGTGGTAACCCTCAGGGGTAGGCCAGCGGACGTGCTGGGTGTGCCAGCCGTACGCCGCGTACCTGGCGAGCACGTCCTCGGACTTGGCGATATTGGTGTCGTCCTCGATCGAGATCCGGTTGTCGTCGTAGACCAGGACCAGGTTGCCGAGCTGCTGATGACCGGCGAGCGACGACACCTCGTGACTGACCCCCTCCTCGATGTCGCCGTCAGACGCGAAGACGTAGATGTGATGGTCGAACGGGCTCATCCCGGCGGGGGATTCGGGGTCGAGCAGCCCGCGCTCGCGCCGGGCCGCCATCGCCATGCCGACCGCGTTGGCCAGGCCCTGGCCCAGCGGGCCGGTGGTCGTCTCCACGCCGGGCGTCAGGCCGCGTTCGGGGTGGCCAGGGGTAATGCTGCCCCACGTGCGGAGCGCCTTGAGGTCATCCATAGTCAGCCCATACCCTGACAAATAGAGCTGGATATACAGCGTGAGGCTGGAATGGCCGCACGAGAGGACGAACCTGTCCCGGCCTAGCCAGCCCGGATCGGCCGGGTCATGCCGGAGGATCCGCTGGAAGAGCAGGTAGGCGGCGGGCGCGAGGCTCATCGCCGTGCCGGGATGGCCGGAGCCTGCCTTCTGAACCGCGTCCATGGCAAGCACGCGAACAAGATCGACTGCCCGCGCGTCAGCAGCCGTCCACTCGAGATCCGGCAGGGTCTGACCACTCACGGCGATGCCCCTTCTGGGTTCGGTCCTTATCACAATCGACCCTATCGTCCGCGTTGCCAATGCCGACCGGGGCCGGCTAACGACTGACCCGGATCTAGTTCGCTCCATAAGAGTCCCGGGTTAGACGAAGAGAATGTGGTCGCCGGCGACGCAGACTCTTCGCCTAGCCTCCATGGAGCGGCCGGGGCGGCCGGGGCGGCCGGGCGGGCTGACTGCTAGCCGGACATCGCAAGCTCGGTGGCGGCGGCCGGCTCGCCGACATGGCCGCGATCGCGCAGCGCGAAGTTCAGCCTGAGCACGGCGATCCAGATCAGCGCCGTGTTGGCGACGTGCACCCAGACCAGCCCGGCGGGAAGGTCGGAGAACAGCTGTGCGTAGCCGATCGCGCCCTGCAGGCCGATCAGGCCGAGCACGATCCACGAGAGCCTGACCGCCCGCGGCGGAGCCTCGGTCACGTGCATGATCAGCGCGAGCATGACGGCAAGCGTGCCGAGCACCCAGCCGATATCGGCATGCAGCTGGGTGACCCCCGTCAGCGACAGGAAGTGGTAACGCGGCACGTCGCCGGCCCCGGCGAGCGGGCCGGTCCCGGTCACCAGCGTTCCCGCCACCATCATGGCCGACGCGACGACGACGAGCGCACGGGCGACCAGCCGGACCAGCGGCTGGACCAGCGGCGTGGCGGGTCCGGTTCCCTCGGTGCAGCGCACGTGCAGGGCGACAGCGGCGGCGAGCACCGGCAGCGTCGCCAGGTAGTGCAGCGACACCCAGAACGGCGACAGCTTGGTCAGCACCACGATTCCGCCGATGACCGCCTGGGCCGCGATCCCGGCTGGCTGAGCGGAGGCGAGCCAGGCCAGATCCCGCCGCCGTCCGCCACGGCCCGTTCCCGCTCCGTCGCGGAACCGCCAGGCGGCCACGAAGACTGCGATGGCGATAACGAAAATCACCGCGGTGACCATGCGGTTGCCGAACTCGATCCACCGGTGGATCAGCGGATCGCCGCTCGCCCCTGACGCGACCAGGCTGGCCGCCGTGCACTTGGGCCAGTCCGTGCAGCCGAGACCGGACTGGCTCAGCCGGACGGCAGCGCCGGTCGGGATGATGGCCAGCGAAGCGAGCACGCCGGCGAACGCGATCCGGCACATGACCAGCGGAGATGGCCTGAGCAGCAGGCCAGCCCACTGCCTGGCGGTATCTGGCCAGGACCGGGGTGTGCGCATTCCGGACGCTGGCGCGGGAGCTGGCTCGACGGACACGGACCCTATCGTATGGTTCAGCCGGGAGGGCTGGCACGGGCACTGGCCGGGATTATGCCTGGGGTGCTGTCGCGGACCGGCTGGCACCGAGCGCGGCTCCGGCGCTCGCGACGATGACGCAGCCGATCGCGAGCCACTGCTGCACCGACAATGCCTGGCTCAGCATGAGGACTCCGACGAGTGCCGCGACGGCCGGTTCCAGGCTCATCCAGATACCGAACACCCTGGGCGGCACGCGGCGGAGCGTCTCGAGCTCGAACCGGTAGGGGATCACCGAGGACAGCAGGCCGATCGCCAGCCCGGCCCCTACTACCACCGGCTTGAGGAGGGCGCGGCCCGCGCTGATGACCGCCACCGGGGCGATGACCACCGACGCGATCGCCATCGCGAGCACCAAGCCGGACGAGCCGCTGAACCGCCTGCCGGTGGCCGCGGACAGCAGGATGTAGCACGCCCAGGCGGCCGCCGCCGTCAGCGCGAAGAGCACGCCGTACAGGACGGTCCGCGCGTCCGAAGCGCCGGACGTGCCGGAGACACCGCCCAGCCTGGCCACGCTGACGCCAGCTGTGCCGAGCAGTGTCACGCCTGTTGCCGCGAGCACCACCCACGCCACGTCGATCAGGCGCCGTGAGGATGCCACCGCGACCGCGAGCGGGCCGAGGAACTCGATGGTGACGGCGATGCCGAGCGGAATCCGCGCGAACGCCTGGTAGATCGAGAAGTTCATGATGCCGAGGGTGACGCCGAACGCGACGACCACCGCGGCGTCCCGCCAGGCCCGGTCGGCGACCACGCTGCGGACGGCCCTGATCGTCGGCCTCGCGCCGAAGCACACGAGCAGCAGCGTCGCCGTCCACAGCCGCAGCCCGGTGAGCCCCGCGGCCGACACCGTGCCGAACATCCGGGCCGCCAGCCCTGCGCCGACCTGCACGCTCAGGATCCCGGTGCCGAGCAGGACCGGCGGCGGCACCCGGCTAAGCGGGTCCTTGCCGGGCCGGGCCTGTCCCTGCGGTGCCGTCCGCGCCGCGGCCGTGGGCTCGGAGGCTGAGGGCACGATTACTCCCAGCGGAAGAACCGCGCCGCCAGTCCGATGCCGACCACCGCCCAGACCGCGAGCACGATCACGTCCCTGACCGGAAAGCCGGCCCCGTACCGCAGGACCGCGCGCAGACCGTCCGACAGCGCGCCCGAGGGCAGCAGCCGCAGCGCCGGCCTGACCGCGGCCGGGAACTTGGTGAGCGGGAAGACGACGCCGCCGACGCCGAGCAGCACCAGGTAGACCAGGTTCGCAGCGGCCAGGGTCGCCTCCGCCCGCAGCGTTCCGGCCATCAGCAGCGCCAGGCCGCTGAACGCGGCGCTGCCCGCCACGATCACCAGCAGCGCCGAGACCACGCTGACCGCCGTGACCACAGGGTGCCAGCCGAGCAGCAGGCTGACGACCACGATCAGCACAACCTGGCCGAGTTCGACGGTCAGCACCGTCACGGACTTGGCCGCGATCAGGCCGCCGCGGGACAGCGGAGTCGCTCCCAGCCGCTTCAGAACCCCGTACCGCCGCTCGAACGCCGTGCCGATGGCCAGGCTGGTGAACGAGGTGGACATGACCGCGAGCGCCAGGATGCCCGGCGCGATGAAGCCGATCCGGCTGCCGTGGCCGACGCTGATCAGCGCCTCGGAACTGAACACCACGAGCAGCAGCACCGGGATGATCAGGGTCAGCAGCAACTGCTCGCCGTTGCGGATCAGGGTGCGCAGTTCCAGGCCCGCCTGGGCGGCGACCATCTTGGGCAGTGGTGCCGACCCCGGGGCGGGGGACGGCCAGGTTGCCTCGGTCACGATCGCAGCTCCCGCCCGGTCAGCTCGAGGAAGACATCTTCCAGGGTCCGGCTCTCGATCCGCAGGTTCTTGGCGAGCACGCCCTGCTCGGCGCACCAGGCGGTGACCGTGGCCACGACCTGAGGATCCACGCCCGATGGCAGGTCGATCAGGTAGGCCCCGGCCGGGGATTCCTTGACCATGGCGCCGGGCGGCAGGGCGCCGATCAGCCCGGCGGTGTCGAGCCCTGATTCGGCCCGGAACCGCAGCTGCCCCTGGCTCCCGGTCAGCGCGGCAGGCGAGCCCTGGGTGACCAGGCCGCCGTGGTCGATGATCACGACGTAGTCGGCCAGTCGCTCGGCCTCTTCCAGGTAGTGCGTGGTCAGGATGACCGTACCGCCCGAGGCCCTGAGGCTCGCGACCAGGTCCCAGGTGGCGTGTCTGGCCTGCGGGTCCAGGCCTGCCGTCGGCTCGTCGAGGAAGACTAGCTCCGGGCGGCCGATGATGGCCGCCGCGAGCGACAGCCGCTGCTGCTGGCCCCCGGACAGGCGCCGGAACGGGGTGCGCGCCGACCCGTCGAGGCCGAGCCGGTCGAGCAGCATGCCCGGCTCGATCGGATGGGCGTAGAAGCGGGCCAGCACGTTCAGGTAGTCAGCCGCCCTGGCCGTCGTCGGGATGCCGCCCGACTGGAGCATGACGCCGATTCTCGGGCGCAGCCGCTTCGCATCGCGCACCGGGTCGAGGCCCAGCACCCGAACGGTGCCGGAATCAGCGCGCCGGTACCCTTCGCAGACCTCGATGGTGGTGGTCTTGCCCGCTCCGTTCGGTCCGAGCACGGCCGTTACCTGGCCCCGCTCGGCGCGCATGGACAGGCCGGCCACAGCCGTGGTCCGCCCGTAGCTCTTGACCAGGCCGCTGATCTCGACGGCCGGCGTATCACTCACGCAGGCGAGTCTAGGGGGAGTCGTCAGCGGCCAGTGCTAGCGGCCGGGGCAGGAACCCAGGTGGATGAGGATCGGACCAGCGCGGCCAGGCACCCAGACCCGCACGGGAACGCAGCGCGCTCCTTTGACCAGGTATCCGCCGTAGTAGTCGGTGATCCGCGGCGACGGCACGATCTGCTGGCTTTGCGGGCAGGCCACGAACGTAACGCCGGGCTCCCCGCTTCGCGCCGTGTACCTGGTGCCCGGGTTGAGCGAGTCCGACGGCCCGTACAGGAACCGGAGGTAGGGGCGGCCCGCGGGCGCCACCCTGGCCACGACGACCGAGCCTGGCCGGAGCCCGTCGAGTACCGCGACGGCGACGTAGAGCCTGACCGGTCCTGACGAGTGCCCGTCGGCCAGGAACCACAGCGGCCCGGCTTTGACATACGGCAGGGCCTGCCAGTTGCGGCCGAGGGCGCCCAGGTTGGCGCCGCCGCAGCCGCTGAGCACCGTTCCCGCGGCCGCGACCGGCCTGCGCTGCGGTCCAGGTCCCTGGCTCTGGGAGGCGGACCGGGTCGGGGTCGCCGGGCGGCTCGGGGTTGCCGACCGGATCGGGGTCGCTGGCCGGCTCGGAGTCGGCGACCGTCTGGTGAAGACGACCCGCAACGGGTTCGACGCGAGACCGCCGCCCGGCCTCACGGGCGGGGCACCGCCGCCCGGCATCCCGTCGCCGCTCAGCGCGCTCGTCACCGGCGGCACGGCGAGCGCCGCGGCGGCCAGCACCGCGAGCACGCTCGCTCCCACCCGGATCCGGTGCCGGCGATGCCTGCGCATCACCGCGTCAAGCAGCCCGGGCGGGGCGGGCTCGGCGGCCGCGCGCAGGGCCGCGCGCAGCCTGCGCTCCAGATCGGTCATCTCGGTCCCGTGCCTTTCTGCTCCGCCGGCCGGGCATGCCCGGTTGCACCGGCCCGCTCGATCAGTCCGGCCGTCTCGCGCAGCCTGGCTAGCGCACGGGAGGCCTGGCTCTTCACCGTGCCTTCCGTGCAGCCGAGTACCGCCGAGGTCTGGGCCTCTGACAGGTCCTCCAGGTAACGCAGCACGATCACGGCACGCTGCCGCAGCGGCAGCGTGGCCAGGGCGCGCAGCAGCTCATCCCGGTCGGCCACGGCCGCCGACTGGTCGGCGACGACCTGGCTAGGCTCGAGCGGCCTGGCCGGCACCTCGGGCCTGCGCCCGAGCCGCCGCCACCGGTCGACCGAGGCGTTGATCAGCATCCTGCGCACGTATCGCTCAGGGTCGCCGTCGCGGCAGATCCGCGCCCAGCGGCGGTACGCCCGCTCCAGAACGCCCTGCAGCAGGTCTTCTGCCTCGGCCCGGTGGTGACCGCAGACGAGCAGGGCCATCGTGAACAGCCGGCCCGATGCGGCGGCGACGAAATCCTCGAACGGCAGGCCCGCGGCCGCGCCGATCACGGCTGTGTCATTGCCGGCGGCTGTGTCATTGCCGGCGGCCTTGTCATTGCCGGCGGCCTTGTCATTGGTTAGGCCGGCCGCTGCATCCCGCACACCTCATTGCACGACAGCGCGGCCGGAAAGGTTGCCGCCTCGGCCGAATTAGCTGGTCGCCAGGCGGGCGAAGACCGGCACCGGGGCACAAAGCCGCCCATCCGTCAGCGCGCACCGCAGCGCGATCCTGGTGGCGGCGTCGGGCAGGAAGGTCTCCATCTGGTGTAGAACTGCTCGCAGCCGACGCAGTACAGCCCCTCGTAGTGCCTGCGGTACAGATCCCCGGCGTCGGCGCGGGTCGGCCAGAGCCGCTCCACGCCCGGCCGGTGCCGCGCGTCGCTGCTGGTCCTGATCACGTCGTCGACGGTGAGCGAGAGCGGGCCGGCCAGCGCCCCGAACGCCGCGGCATTGCCGTCGACGAACTCCTGCACGCCGACGCCGGCCGCGTCGGCGGCCAGCACGTTCTTCAGCGAGTTGTCATCGGTGCCGGTCTGGAACCGGACGTCGTGACCGCGGCGGCGGTACTGGCGGGCGAGAACGTCAGCCTGGACCAGCTCGAGCGCGTGGCCCAGGTGCGGCCTGGCGTTCACGTAGGGAATCGTGGTGGTGAGGTAGATAGGACCGGTTCATCGGAACCTCCGGGCGGGGCTCCGATCAGCGGACATGAAACGAGGCCCCATAGCAGGGCCTCGGGATTGATCATCCGTGCACGTCAGTGGCCCCGCGAGCGGGGCATCATCTCCTGGTGTCCGGACTCTGTCATAACAGCATGATAGCTTCTCTCGCCTGCGGGCGGACAGCGGGCCGGACCGATAATCGGACAGAATGCGGACATGCCTTCCGTGGGCGGCGCGAGGAGCCTGGATGACACAGACGGTGTGGGATGTCGGCGGCGACGTGCGCAGGGCGCTCAGGTCGATCGTCGGTGACCCGCAGCTCGGGACCGTGGTCCTCACCGATCCGCACGTCATGACCAACCTGCTCAAGGACCTGCTGCCCGACCTGCCGAGGGAATCGGCGCTGCTGGTCGCCTCGGCGCAGTGTGACCTGGTCGCCGTGCTGACCGGGCACCTCGACCAGGGCCTGGACCTGGGCACGTCCTCCCGCCTGGCCGCGGGCTGGTTCGCCGAGCGGATGCCGTTCACCGACGACGCGTGCGGCTGGGTCGTCGCCGAGCTTGCCATCGCGCTGGGCGCGGACCCGTCGTCGGTCGTCGGCGCGACCTTGCCCGACACGGTTCCGGCGGGGCCGGAGGAACTGTTCGAGGCCACGGCCGGCCTGGGTAACGTCATCGCCTGGGGCGACAACGACGAGGGCGAGACCGACGTGCCCGCCGGCCTGCACCGCGTGGTCGCGGTCGCCGCGGGCTGGTACCACAGCCTGGCCGTCACCTCGGCCGGCCAGGTCATCGCCTGGGGCAGCAGCGCCGACGGCATGACCGACATCCCGACGGCCTGGGCGGCGTAACCGCGATCGCGGCCGGGCGGCTGCACAGCCTCGCGCTGACCATTGCCGGGACGGTCGTCGCCTGGGGCGGCAACGGGTTCGGCCAGGCCCGGGTGCCGACGGGCCTGGGCGGCGTCACGTCGGTCTCCGCTGGAGCCGAGCACAGCCTCGCGGTGGCCGACGGCCGGGTCATCGCCTGGGGCGGCAACGGATGCGGGCAGGCAGACGTGCCGCCCGGCCTGCCTGAGATAGCCGCCGTCGCCGCGGGAGCCGAGCACAGCCTGGCGCTGACTAGCGACGGGCGGGTCATCGCCTGGGGTTTGCCCGACTTCGGCGAGACGACGGTCCCGCCCGGCCTGGACGGGATCACCGCCATCGCGGCCGGCGTCAGCCACAGCGCGGCGCTCACCGCGGACGGCTGCGTCGTGGCCTGGGGCCGCAGCGACAACTTCGAGATGGCCGTGCCGCCCGACCTGTCGGACGTCATCGCGATCTCCGGCAATGGCACGCACTGCCTCGCGCTGACCGCGGCCGGGATGGTCGTCGCGTGGGGGAGCAACGACTGCGGTGAGTGCGACGTGCCGCCGCGGCTGTCCGGCGTGACCGCGGTAGCGGCCGGCTACGGCCACAGCCTGGTCGTTGCCGGCCAGGCCGCCGGCGTCGGCTAACTTGGCGTGACGAACGCGGCTAGCCGCTCCGACTGGTCGAGCCGGCTCGGCTCGTGCATGTACATCATGTGGCCGGCCTCGTAGTAGGCGAACTCGATGTTGGCGGCAAGCTCGGCCGGGATAGCCAGGTGGGCGATGTCGGTCTCGGCCGCGAAGTACGGGGTGGCCGCGTCGTAGTATCCGCAGGCGACGTGCAGCCGCAGGTGCGGGTTGACCCGCATCGCCTCGGCCAGCTTGTCGAGCACGAACAGGTGCTGCGCCTCGAACTCCTTGTAGGACCACGGATGCACCCGTTCGGTGAGCACCTCGTACGGCAGATCGCTGGCGTAGCCGAGCTCGGCCCTGACGTAGTGGTTGAGCGCCGCCGCATAGGGGCCGATGATCGCGTCGATCGACGGATCGGTCGTCCACCTCTCCCTGCCGTAGTCGGCGTCCCAGCCGGCGAAGCGGCCGTCGATCCTGCCTACCGTGCGCCGCTGGTCGCGCAGCAGCTCGGTCAGGAACCTGATGTGCTCGGGCCGCAGGTCGACCCGGTCCACGTACTCCTCCGACAGCCCGGTCAGCGCGGCGATCCTGGTCACCGCCGCCGCCCGCTCGTCATCGCTGAGCCGCGACCCGAGCGCGAGCACCCGCCGGTACTCGCTCGCCGCGTACTCATGCGCCTCGTCGAGCACCTCGCGCAGCGGCCGGTCGCCGTGCTTGCCGTGGTAGTTGGCGATGGCCGCATAGGTCGGCAGGTAGTTCACGTAAGGATCGTCGTTGCCCGCAGTGAACATCACCGACCCGCCGTTGAGGAAGCACGAGATCAGCATCAGCCCGTTCAGGTACATCCCGTAGCGTTCCTGCAGGTGCCTGGCGAGTGCGGCCGCCCTGGTGGTGCCGTACGACTCGCCGCACAGGTACTTCGGCGACATCCAGCGGCCGTTCCGCGTGGTCCAGAGCCTGATCACCTCGCCGACCGACTCGATGTCGCCGCCGAACCCGTGGAACTCCCTGGACTTCTCGCCCTTGACCGCGCGCGAGAACCCGGTCGAGACCGGGTCGATGAAGACCAGGTCGCTGTGGCGCAGCAGGGTCTGCTCGTTGTCGGTGAGCCCGTAGGGCGGCGGCAGCAGATTCCCGGCGTCGCCCATCAGCACCCGGCGCGGCCCTAGCACGCCGAGGTGCAGCCAGATGCTCGACGAGCCAGGTCCGCCGTTAAACGCGAACGTCACCGGCCGCCTGGCCGCCTCCGCCTCGCCGACGTCCGCCGTGTAGGCGACCATGAAGATCTCGGCCTTGGCCTGCGGGCCGTCGAACTTGTCGTCGGTATGCGCCTCGGTGCGCAGCACGACCCGGCCGGCGGTCACCGTGTACCGCAGTTCCGCGCCGTCGACGGTGAGCGAGTGCGACGTTGTCACCAGATCGTCGGCTGGCTCGCTGGAAGGGCGGCCGGTCTCGCCGTTGCCTGAACCCGCTGTTTCCTTCGATTCAGCTGCGTCAGCCTCGCCTGGCATGTCCGGCTCCTCGGGTGTGGGGGGGCGCACACAGGCTAACGCGCCCGCGTCCGGCTAGCCGACGGAGGGCGCCGCAACCAGCCGGGCCGCCTCGATCAGGGCGAGGAACAGGGCCGGGTCATCGCCGGCCTCGGGATGCCACTGCACGCCGAGCGCGAACGGAGCGTCGAGCTCGACTGCCTCAACAGTTCCGTCCTCCGCCCACGCGGTGGCCACGAGCCCGGCCCCGAGCCGGTCAAGGCCCTGGTGATGGTGGGTCGGCACGACGTGGGCGCCCTCGCCGAGTATCCCGGCCATGCGTCCTGACGGCCCGACGGTCACCTCGTGCGCGCTCATCGCGCCCGGCGTGGGGGAGTGCTCCTCGTGGCCGACCACGTCGGGCAGGTGCTGGATCAGCGTGCCGCCGAACGCCACGTTCATCAGCTGCATGCCGCGGCAGATGCCCAGGACGGGCACGCCCGCGTCGAGCGCGGCGACCAGCAGCGCGAGCTCGGCGGCGTCCCGCTCGGGCCGTACGACCGTGGTCAGCGGCCCAGGCTGCGCGCCGTACCTGGCCGGCTCGATATCGGGGCCGCCGGAGAGAATCAGCCCGTCCAGCCGGCTCACGGCGGCCTCGACCCCCGGTACCGGCGGCAGCAGCACGGGCGCGCCCCCGGCCGCGCCCACCTGGTCGACGTAGTTCTGCGGGAGCAGGCTGGCCGGCAGGTCCCACAGGCCCCACCTGGCCTGCTCGCTATAGGCACTGATCCCGATCAGAGGGCAGGTCGACGCTCGAGCCCCGCCCATACCCACCCTCATAGCGGCGTCACGTACGCGCCCGCGATCCCGCCGTCCACCAGGAACTGCGAGGCCGTGATGAACGAGGCATCGTCGCTGGCCAGGAAGGCCACGGCGGCGGCGATCTCCTCCGGCTCGGCGAACCGGCCGACCGGCACGTGCACCAGCCGGCGCGCCGCCCGCTGCGGGTCCTTGGCGAACAGCTCGCGCAGCAGCGGCGTGTTCACCGGGCCGGGGCAGAGCGCGTTCACCCGGATCCCCTCCCTGGCGAACTGCACGCCAAGCTCCCTGCTCATCGCGAGCACGCCGCCCTTGGACGCGGTGTAGGAGATCTGCGACGTGGCCGCCCCGAGCACCGCCACGAACGAGGCCGTATTGATGATCGAGCCCTTGCCGTGGCGCTGCATGTGCGGGATCACGTACTTGCAGCACAGGTAGACCGAGGTGAGGTTGATCTCCTGGACCCGGCGCCAGGCGTCGATGCCCGTGGTCAGGATCGAGTCGTCCTCCGGCGGCGAGATCCCGGCATTGTTGAACGCGATATCGATCCGGCCGAACTCGCGGGCGACGTCGTCGAAGACCCGCCTGACGTCCTCCTCGCTGGAGACATCGGCGGCGATGAACATGCCGCCGGTCTCGTCCGCGGCGGCCTGCCCGACGGCCTTGTCGATGTCGACGGCGACTACCTTGGCGCCCTCGGCCGCCATCCGGCGGGCACTAGCCAATCCGATACCGCTGCCAGCTCCGGTGATGACGGCGATCCGGTCCTGCAAGCGCTGCATTGCGCGACTCCCGATTATCTGTCGGTACTGGCCAGGTCAGTGCTAACCAGCTGTGGGCTGGCCAGTTCAGGCCTGGGTGGAAATGAACACGTTCTTAGTCTCGGTGAACGCGTCGAGTGCATCGGGGCCAAGCTCCCGGCCAAGTCCCGACTGCTTGAACCCGCCGAACGGGGTCCAGTACCGCACCGAGGAGTGCGAGTTGACCGACAGGTTGCCGGTCTCCACGGCCCGCGACACCCGGATGGCCCGGCCGACGTTGCCGGTCCAGATCGAGCCGGACAGCCCGTAGGGCGTGTCGTTGGCGAGCTGGATCGCCTCGGCCTCGTCCTCGAACGGCGTCACCGTCACGACCGGCCCGAACACCTCGTCGGTGTACGCGGGAGCGTCGGAGCCGATCGGCGCGAGCACCGTGGGCGGGAACCAGTATCCGGGTCCGTCCGGCGCGCTGCCGCGGAAGGCCACCGGGGCGTCAGGTGGCACATATCTGGCAACGCTAGCTCGGTGGCCAGCCGAGATGAGCGGGCCCATCTCGGTCTGCGCCAGCGCCGGATCGCCGACCTGGACACCCTTGACGGCAGACTCGAGCAGTTCCATGAAACGGTCGAGCACCGACCGCTGGACCAGGATCCGCGACCGCGCGCAGCAGTCCTGGCCGGCGTTGTCGAACACGGCGTACGGGGCCGTCGCCGCGGCCTGCTCGAGATCGGAATCGGCGAAGACGATGTTGGCGCTCTTGCCGCCAAGCTCCAGCGTCAGCCGCTTCACGTGCTTCGCGCAGCCTGCCATGATCTGCTGGCCGACCTCGGTCGAGCCGGTGAACACGATCTTGCGGACCGCGGGATGGTCGACCAGCCGCTGCCCGACCACCGAGCCCTTGCCGGGCAGCACCTGGAGCACGCCTTCTGGCAGGCCGGCCTCGAGCGCGAGCTCGCCGATCCTGATCGCGGTCAGCGGCGTCATCTCGGCCGGCTTGGCGATCACGGCGTTCCCCGCCGCCAGGGCAGGGGCCATCCCCCAGGACAGGATCGGCATCGGGAAGTTCCACGGCACGATCAGCCCGACGACGCCGAGCGGCTCGGCGAACGTCACGTTGAGGCCGCCCGCCACCGGGATCTGCTTGCCGATCAGCCGCTCGGGCGCGGCCGCGTAGTACTGGAGCACGTCGCGTATCTGGCCGGCCTCCCAGCGGGCGGCACCTACCGGGTGCCCGGAGTTCGCCACCTCGAGCTGGGCGAGCTCCTCGCCGTGCGCGTCAACCTGCGCCGCGAACTTGCGCAGCAGATTAGCCCGGTCGCCAGGGGCGACCGATCGCCAGGAGCGCTGGGCGATCTCGGCGCGGGCGATCGCCGCGTCGGTCTCCGCCGCCGACGTCCCTGGGACGGTCGTGACCGGCTGCTCGGTGGCCGGGTTCAGGATCGTGTACGAGGTCATGCCCGGGTTAGCCATAACAGTCACAACCGCTCGAAACAGCGCCGCAGTTCCCAGTCGGTCACCGCCGCGTCGAAGGCCGTTAGCTCGACCCGCGCGTAGTTCGCGTAATGGCCGACGACATCGGCACCGAAGGCCTGTTTCGCCAGATTGCTGTTCTCCCACAGCTCGAGTGCGTCACGCAGCGTGTGCGGCACCTTCGGCCCGGAGTCGATATAGGCATTCCCGGCGAAGGCGTCCTCGAGCGGCAGCTCGTTGTCGATCCCGTGCAGCCCGGCCGCGATCATGCCGGCGATTGCGAGGTACGGGTTCACGTCACCGCCTGGCGTCCTGTTCTCGACCCGGAGCGACTGGCCGTGGCCGACCAGGCGGAGCGCGCAGGTCCGGTTGTCTACGCCCCAGCGGACCGCCGTCGGCGCGAAGCTGCCGGGCACGAACCGCTTGTAGGAGTTGATGTTGGGCGCGTAGAGCAGGGTCAGCTCCCGCATCGCGGCAAGCTGGCCGGCCAGGTAGTGCTCGCCGAGCCTGGACAGGCCGTACAGCCCGTCGCCGGCCAGGAACGGGCTGCCGTTCAGGCCCGGCTTGCCGCCCGGCCCCGGACGGGAGTCCTGCTCGCGCAGCGACAGGTGAATGTGGCAGGAGTTGCCCTCGCGCTGGTTCGGCTTGGCCATGAAGGTCAGCGACATGCCGTCCTGGGCGGCGATCTCCTTCGCCCCGGTCTTGTAGATCGAGTGGTTGTCGCAGGTGGTGACCGCATCGGCGTAGCGGAACGCGATCTCGTGCTGGCCGAAGTTGCACTCGCCCTTCGTCGACTCGACGTACAGGCCAGCGCCCGACATGCCGCCGGTGATCCGGCGCAGCAGCGGGTCGATCCTGGAGGTGCCGAGAATGGAGTAGTCGACGTTGTACTGGTTGCCGGGGATCAGGTTCGCATAGCCCTTGTCGGCGGCCTGCTCGTAGCTGTCGCGGTAGACGATGAACTCGAGCTCGGTGCCGGCCAGGGCCACCCACCCGCGCTCGGCCAGGCGGGCGGTCTGGGCCTGCAGAATCTGGCGCGGCGACGCGATCACGGGCGCCCCGTCCAGCCAGGTGAGGTCGGCCAGTACCAGCGCGGTAGCCGGAAGCCACGGCAGGCGGCGCATAGTCGTCAGGTCGGGCCTGAGCACGAAGTCGCCGTAGCCGCGCTCCCAGGAGGACATCTCGTACCCGCCGACGGTATTCATGTCCACGTCCACCGCGAGCAGGTAGTTGCAGCCCTCCGCGTAGTGCTCGGCTACCTCGTCGAGGAAGTATTCCGCCGACAGGCGCTTGCCCTGGAGCCGGCCCTGCATGTCGGTGAAGGCGAGGGTCACCGTGTCGATCTCGCCCGCACCGGCCGCCGCTTGCAGCTGGGCCATGCTCATCATTCCCGGCCTGGCGGCCGCGCCGCCGCTGCCGTGACTGTCCGTCATGAACCGTCCTATCTGATCTGGTGAGGCCACAGGCCCCGGGTCTAGACCGGCGCCTCGAGCTCGTGCTCGATCGCGGCCAGTTCCTCGGCTGTACCCTGCACCTTCGGCCCGGTGAACCAGTTCTTCGCCGAGACCGCCCAGTAGATCCCGGCGAAGCCGAGCACGGCCGCGACGGCGAATACCGCGTAGTTGAACGTAGCCCAGGTGATCGGGCCCGCCTGCGGCAGCATGAACAGGATCGTGATGATGCCGACCCAGATCACCGCGGTCCAGCCGACCAGGTAGCTCCACTGGCCGAGGTGCCAGGGGCCGCGCTGGAAGCTCTCTCCCTGGCGCAGCCGCAGGAACGTCGGCAGCACGTAGGCGATGTACAGGCCGATGACGGCGATGGACGTCACCGCCGCGTAGGCGGCGTAGTTCCACAGGTACGGCAGTCCGAGTACGAAGGCGAAGCCTGCTGCGAGCCAGATCGCGTTGGTCGGGGTCCTGGTCCTGTGGTTGACCCGGTGCCAGAACGCGGAGCCAGGCAGCGCTCCGTCGCGGGAGAACGCATATATCATCCGCGAGTTCGCCGTGACCGAGGACATGCCGCAGAAGAGCTGAGCTCCGACCACGATGAGCAGCAGCAGCTTCGCCCCGGTCGTGCCTATCGCGTCGATGAAGATCTGCGCCGGCGGCACGCCGGTCAGGGATGTCGTGGACACCTCGGCAGAGTAGTTCTGGATGGCGAAGGTGAGTCCGATCAGCAGGAGCCAGCCGGCGAACAGCGAGACGACGATCGACATCACGATGCCGCGCGGGCCGGCGGTCGCCGCGTTGTGCGTTTCTTCGGTCATGTGCGCCGACGCGTCGTAGCCGGTGAACGTGTACTGGGCGAGCAGCAGGCCGATCGGGATGATGTACCAGTAGCCGAGGCCGAGTCCGGTCCCGTTGACCAGGTGGCCGAAGACGAATCCAGCGGACTGGTGATGCGAAGGAACGAAGGCCAGGACGGCGACGATGATCAGTACTCCGGTGATGTGCCACCACACGCTGATGTCGTTCAGCAGCGCGACCAGCCTGATGCCGAACTGATTGAGCAGGCCGTGCACCATCAGGATCACCCCGTAGATGATCACGGTGACCCAGTGGTAGGTCGGCGTGCCGAACTGCAGGCTCAGCAGCGCGTTGACGAAGAGCGCGGCGCCGAAGTCAATGCCAGCCGTCACCGCCACCTGGCCGAGGAAGTTGAACCAGCCGGTGAACCACGACCAGGCCGGACCTTTTGTCTTCGCCAGCTTGGCCGCCCAGTAGTACAGGCCGCCGGCGGTCGGATAGCTGGAGCACACCTCAGCCATGGCCAGGCCGACAAACAGCGTCATGATGCCGACGAACGGCCAGCCCCAGACGATGACGGCGGGACCGCCGGTGTTCATGCCGAACCCGTACAGGGTCAGGCAGCCGGACAGGATCGAGATGATGGTGAACGAGACGGCGAAGTTCGAGAAACCCGACATCCGCCTGCGCAGTTCCTGCGCGTAGCCGAGCTTGTGCAGCTCTTCTTCGTCGCTCAGGACCGCGGAGGGTGCTTGATTGACCGACACGACTTGCTCCTTGGGGTTCGGCCTGGTCTCGGCCTGGTCTGTGGAAGACCCGAGTGGGGGCTGGCGGCGGCGGAGATTTAATGGTCTAATAACAGACCAATTGAGGGTCTAGCTGGTTCGAATGTCAAGAGCTCGGGCCAGAAAGATCAGCTGCGCCAAAGGACTCCGGCACGCGGGTAAGGGGAGGCCCGCGTGCCGGACTTGGCGCGCGCACAAACGACGAGGCGGTATCGGTGAGCACCGGCGTTGACCTAGGCGGCGCGCTCCGCCCGGTGCGCGAGGGCAACGCGTTCGAGGAAACGGTCGAGCGGCTGCTGACCGTGATCAAACTCGGAGTCGTCGGCCCGGGGGAGCGGTTCCCGCCCGAGCGCGAGCTCGCCGCTCAGCTCGGCATCAGCCGGCTGACGCTGCGCGAGGCCATCCGCGAGCTCGCGCAGGCCGGGTACGTCGAGTCCCGCCGCGGCCGGCTCGGCGGCACGTTCATCACCTACACCAGGCCGGCCCCGAACGTCAGCGAGCTGCGCAGGCTGGCCCAGCAGAACGGCCACAAGCTGACCGACGCGCTGACCTTCAGGTTCGCGGTCGAGACCGGCGCGGCGGACATGCTCGCGCAGCAGCTGGCCGCCGCCGGGGGAGCCGGCCTGGTGACCGGTCCGCCGCCGTCGCAGCGCGAGGTGCTGCTCGCCCGGCTGGCCGACGTCAACGGCGCGGGCGCGCAGCACTACCGCCGGATGGACACCCTGTTCCACCTGGCGATCGCCGAGCTGACCGGGTCGAGCCTGCTGTCGACCGCCTGCGCGGAAGCGCGGATGCAGCTGAACGATCTGCTCAACGCGATCCCGGTGCTGAAGCTGAACATCGCCCACGCCGCGGTCCAGCACGCGGCGATCGTCGACGCGATCCTGGCCGGCGACCCGGGGCGGGCTCGCACCGCCGTGGCCGAGCACCTGGCCGGAACCGGCGCGCTGCTGCGCGGTTTCCTCGGGTAGGCCAGCGTCCGCGGGCTGACCAGTCATCGGGTAGGTCAGGTCCCGGTGTTCAGCGGGTGGTGGCAGGCGGCCTGATGGCCCTCGGAGCCGTGCGGCATCAGCTGCGGCTCCTGCTGGGAGCAGATCTCGGTCGCGTACCGGCAGCGAGGGTGGAACCGGCACCCGGACGGCGGCACGATCGGGCTCGGCACGTCGCCCTCGAGCACGATCTGCTCGCGCTGGGCCGTGACGACCGGGTCGGGGATCGGGACCGCCGAGAGCAGCGCCTCGGTATACGGATGCACGGGGCGCTGGTAGAGCTCCTCGGCCGGCGAGATCTCGACGATCTTGCCCAGGTACATGACCGCGATCCGGTCCGAGACGTGCCGGACCACGCCGAGGTCGTGGGCGATGAAGATGTAGGTCAGGCCCAGCTCGTCCTGCAGGTCGTCGAGCAGGTTGATCACCTGGGCCCGGATGGAGACATCCAGCGCCGATACCGGCTCGTCGGCGACGATCAGCTTGGGATGCAGCGCCAGCGCCCTGGCGACGCCGATCCGCTGCCGCTGGCCGCCGGAGAACTCGTGCGGGTACCTGTTGATGTGCTCCGGCGACAGGCCGACGAGCTCGAGCAGCTCCCGCACCCGGTCCCTGATCTGCTTCCGGCTGGAGTGGCCGTGTATCCGGAGCGGATCGGCGATGATCGTTCCCACCCGCTTGCGCGGGTTGAGTGAGGCGTACGGGTCCTGGAAGACCATCTGCACGTCGCCGCGGACCGGCCGGAGCGCGCGCCGGGACAGCCGGGAGATGTCCCGCCCGTCGAACGTGATCGATCCGCTGGTCAGCTCCTGGAGCCTGATGATGCACCGGCCGAGCGTCGACTTGCCGCAGCCGGACTCGCCTACCAGGCCGAGCGTCTCGCCGGCCCTGACCTCGAGGCTGACATCGTCGACCGCGTGCACCCGGCCGGCTTCGCGCTTGAAGACGATCCCGCGCCTGATCGGAAAGTACTTCTTCAGGTGCTCGACCCGCAGCAGGACTGTATCGCCCGGGCTCGCGCTTCCGCCTTGTGCCGCGCTCACCTTCTCGTCGGGCCCGGCGGTCATTGCGTTCCCTCGATCAGCTCAGGGTGGATCGTGTAATCCCGTCTGCCGCGCTTCGCCTCGGGGTCGAGATGACAGGCGTCGCTGTGGTCGAAGGCGGCCCGGCTCGCGAGCTCAGGTACGGTGTCGCAGAGGTCGAACCGCTGCGGGCAGCGATCGCCGAAGGCGCACCCGGCCGGCAGGTTGATCAGCGAGGGCGGGAGCCCGCGGATGGCGGTCAGCCGTCTGGGCTTCGGCCGGTCGATCCGCGCGATGGAGCCGAGCAGTCCCCAGGTATACGGATGCTGAGCGTCGTAGAAGACATCCTGCTTGGTGCCTTGCTCGATGATCCGGCCCGCGTACATCACGGCGACCCGGTCGGCGACATCGGCGACCACGCCCATGTCGTGGGTGATCAGCACGACCGCCGAGCCGAACTCATCCTTCAGATTCTTGATCAGCTTGAGGATCTGGGCCTGGATCGTCACGTCGAGCGCGGTCGTGGGCTCGTCGGCGATCAGCAGGCTCGGGCTGCACGACAGCGCCATCGCGATCATGACCCGCTGCCGCATGCCGCCGGAGAACTGGTGCGGGAAATCGTCCACCCGCTCGGCCGGGTGCGGGATGCCCACGGCCGCGAGCAACTCGATCGCGCGGCTCCTGGCCGCCTGCCTGGAGATCTGCTCGTGCGCCCTGACCTGCTCGCAGATCTGCCACCCGACCCGGTAAACGGGGTTCAGCGAGGTCATCGGGTCCTGGAAGATCATGGCGATCTCGGAACCCCGCACCAGTCGCAGCTCGGCCTGGTTCAGCGACATCAGGTCGCGGCCCTTGTAGATCACCTCGCCCTCGAACCGTGCGTTGGGATCGATGATCAGCCGCATCACCGACATCATCGTGACGCTCTTGCCCGAGCCCGACTCGCCGACGATGCCGAGCGTCTCGCCCTCAGCGACGCTGAACGACACCCCGTCGACCGCCCTGACGACACCGTCCTCGGTGCGGAAGCTCACCTTGAGGTTCCGGACCTCGAGCAGGTTCCCGGCCATTAGGCAGCCCCTGCCATCACGCGGGCCGCACTCTCGGATCGAGCCCGGCATAAGCGATGTCGACGAGCGTGTTGGCGAGCACGATGAAGAACGCGCCGTAGATCACGGTGGCCATGATCACGGGAAGGTCCAGGTTGGTCAGCGACTGGTAGGTCAGGAATCCGACGCCGTGGATGGCGAACACCACCTCGGTCAGCAGCGCGCCGCCACCCACCAGGACGCCGAAGTCGAGCCCGAACAGGCTGACGAACGTGATCATCGACGTCCGCAGCGTGTGCCGGAGCAGGACACGCTTCTCGGTCAGGCCCTTGGCCCGCGCCGTCCTGACGTAGTCCTCGTTCTGGATCTCCAGCAGGTTGGCTCTGAGCACCCTGGCGTAGAAGCCGATGTAGAGGATCGAGAGCGTGATCCACGGGAAGACCAGGCCCTTGAACCACAGCACCGGATTCTGCGTGAACGGCGTGTACCCCAGTGGCGGCACCCAGCTGAACAGGAAACTGTGGTGCAGGCGACTCTGGGTGACCAGGTTGACGACCTCGCCGAGCCAGAAGACGGGCATGGATATCCCGATCAGCGCGATGACCATCAGCAGCGGGTCGAGCAGCGTCCCGCGCAGCAGCGCCGCCGCTACGCCCATGGCGATCGCCATCACGACCCAGATGATCGCGGCGCCGAACACCAGCGACAGCGTCGCCGGGGCCGCGGCGACGATCTCGGGAATGACCTTCTGCCCCTGGTTGGAGTAGGAGACCAGATCCCGGGTGATGAAGATCTTCTTCATCATCAGGCCGTACTGGACGGGGAACGGGCGGTCGAGCCCGAACTGATGCCGGATCTCCGCGAGGACCTGCGGGCTCGGGTTGCGTCCCGCGATCTGCCTGGCCGGGTCGATGCCAGGCGTCTTGAAGAAGATGACGAAAACAAGGACCGTGATCGCGAACATCACGAGCACGGTCCACAGCGACCGCCGGATGATGAAGGTAAGCATTACCCCTCCACCCGCAGCTTGGCGCGCGGGTCGAGCGCGTCCCTGACGCCGTCGCCGAGCACGTTCAGCGCGAGCACGGTAAGCACGATCATGATGCCGGGCGCAATGGCGACCCACGGCCGGGTGTAGAGCAGGTCCTGGCCGTCGTTGATGATCGTGCCCCAGCTGGCGTTGGGCGACTGGACGCCGATCGACAGGAACGACAGCGCCGATTCGGTCAGGATGGTCGTGGCGATCATCAGCGGCAGCAGCACGATCACGACGGAGACGACATTCGGAAGGATGTCGGAGAAGATCAGCCGCAGGTCAGATGCCCCCTGCGCGATCCCGGCCTGGACGAACTCCTTCTCGGCGACGGTGAGCACGTGACCGCGAACCGGCCGGTAGACATACGGCAGGTAAATGAAGGCGATGATGATCGTGGGCAGCCACAGGCTGGTGGCCACGATGTGCAGCGGGCCGATGGACAGGCCGCTCGACCGGGTCAGCAGGACGGTCGAGATCGAGATCGCCAGCAGGTAGACAGGGAACGCCCAGACCACGTCCATCAGCCGGGACAGCACCGCGTCGACGAGGCCGCCGAAGTATCCGGCGATGAGCGCCACGACCGTGGCGATAAGGCAGCAGAAGACCGCCGCGCCGATCCCGATCTCCAGCGAGCTCCGGCCGCCGTACAGCACCCTGGCCATCACGTCCCGGCCCTGCTGGTCGGCACCGAGGAAGTAGTGGCGCGGATCCCAGGTCGGCCCGATCGGGGTCTCGCCCAGGCGCAGGATGCCGCCGCCTTGCTGCAGCAGTGGCACGCGGTGCCCGTTGACGATGGTGGTGCCGTTGAGGTTATTCACGAACGGGTTCACCTTCGCGATGTCGCTGGCATACAGCGGCGCGGCGAAGCTGACCGCGATGATCAGCAGGAACAGGACGAGCGCTGCCAGGGCGATCCTGTTGCGCCGGAGCCGGCGCCAGGCCAGCGCCCAGGGACTTCGGCCGCTGATCTCCGGACGCAGTTCAGGCGCCTGCGCCGGAGGCTCAGCGGACTCAGTGAGCGCAATCGCCATCAGCGGCCACCGCAGTGACCGCCGATGGCAACCACGCCGCTTCTTACTTCAGCCACTGCTGGTCGACCAGGATGTACCACTGGGGATTCCACTGGTACCCGTGGACGCGCTTGGACAGGAAGTCGATCTGCTTCGGGTTGTACAGGTCGACCCAGGGCGCCTGATCGGTCATCGCGTGGTCGACCTGCGCCCAGATGTTGTTCGCGGCGGTCGGGTTGGTGACCCCGAGGTTCTCCGCCTTGGTCATCTGGGCCTGGATCGATGGATCGCAGAACGCGGCGATGTTCGGGCTCGCGTCGCTGCCCGGGTGGATGCTGCCGCATCCGAGCAGGACGTTGAGGAAGTCCGACGGTGCCGGGTAGTCCTGGTACCAGGCCGACCAGCCGATGTTCCACTTCTTGCTGTTGTTGGAGTTCTGCACGAACGGGTACTGGATGCTGCCGGTCAGCAGCTGGCTGGACGCCTTGTACCCGATCTTGTTCAGGTCAGAGACCATCTGGGCGGCCAGCGCCTTGCCGGTCTCGTCGCTCGTGCTGCTGACCACTACCTTCGCCCCAGCGGTGCCCGACGCCTTGACCAGAGCCCTGGCCTTGGCCAGGTCGGGCCCGGTCCACTTGGTCGTGTCGCTGCCCGCGGTGTAGGGGCAGTACGGCTTGTAGCCGGGGAAGTTGGGCGGCAGCACCTGGCAGGTCGGGACGGCGAGCGACGGTCCGCCGCCGATCTTGACGTAGGCGTTCCGGTCGGCCGCGAAGTTGGCCGCCTGGCGGGCCTTCAGGTTGTTGAACGGCGGCTGCTTGGTGTTGAAAGCGAAGTACCAGTCGGCCGTGAGCGGGTTCACGTGCACCTGGCTGGTGTACTGCGGGCTGTTGAGCTCGTTCAGCCGGTCGGCCGGGATCACGTCGCCGTCGAAGACCTCGTCGGCCTGGCCGTTCTCCACCGCGGTGACCTCGTCGGAGATGGTCTGGCCGTACTTCTCGACGATCTCGTTCGGGTACCCGGCGGGCTGAGCCTGCGAGTTCCACACGTGGAAGTACTTGTTGCGGACCAGCACGGCCTCGGAGTTGGGGTTGTACGACTTCCACATGTACGGCCCGGTGCCCGGCGGGACGTTGTTGCCGGTGAGCTTGGACGACGTGCTGGCCGGGACCACGTAGGCGAACGGCAGCGCCAGCTTGTCGAAGAACTCAGGGTCGGCCGCGGTCAGGTGGATCGTCAGCGTGTAGTTCTTGTCGTCCGCGACGACGCCCCTGGACAGGTCGCAGTGCCCGGTCTTGGCGGCATTGCCGCACGCGGAGGCACCCACGATGCCCGAGTAGAACGACGTGGGCCCTGGCACCGTGAACTGCCGCTCGAACGTCTTGACGAAGTCGCTGGGCTTCATGACCTGGCCGTTGGAGAACTTGATCCCGGTCCTGATGTGGAACAGGTACGTCTTGCCGCCGTCGGTCGGCGTCGGGAGCGCGGTGGCCAGGTCGGGCACGATCTTGGTGCCTGCCACGCCGCCGACCCGCTCGAACTGGACGAGCCCGTCATGGGTGTCGATCAGCAGCTGCCATTCTTCCAGCGTGTAGTTCTGCGCCGGGTCGGCCACGCCGAACGCGGAGTTGGCCAGGATCGTGTAGGTCCCTCCGGCATGCCCGGCCGCGGGGCTCGACGAGCCGCCGTTGGACGAGGGAGAGGAGCCGCCGCCGCATCCGGCGACGGCCAGTGCCAGTACGGTCAGGGCCGCGAACCCGGCCCGGCGGAACACCCGGCCCGTGCGCGAGCCGGACCAGCCGCCCGCCGACCTCGAACTTGCCAATTCGGCTGATTCCGATTTTACCGGAATAGGTATCATCTGGCACCTCCTTACCGCTGTTATACATCTATCGGCCACTAGGCCGTAAGAGAATGCTAGATAACACTTTGAACGCAGTCGGTGCCCGCGTCGAACCATCCGGGCGCGGCCAGGGACGACTCGTCGAGCCCGGGGCCTGCTACCCGCTGCGCGATCGCCTCCAGCGCGATCCTGGCCTCCAGCCGGGCGAGCGGGGCTCCGAGGCAGAAATGCGGTCCGGCGGCGAACGCCGGGTGCTCCCTGGCGCCGCGCCTGATGTCGAAGGTGTCGGCCTGAGCGAAGATGGCCGGATCGCGGCCGGTGGCGGCCAGCACGGCAAGCTGGCCCGGGTTCCTGAGCAGCGCGAGCATCGCGTCGGCGATCAGGGGCCTCCGGCAGCGCATCTGGTGATCCGACCCTAGATGCACCCTTCGCAGCGCGACGCGTCCGGGACCGCCATAACGCCGCGATCCGGACAGGGCGGAAGGCCGGTTTGCGGCCCGGGAACGATTTACGGCACAATGATGTTGTGAAATACATGGGACAGCCAGGTGCGGCGCAGGTCGCTGCTCAGGACCCGGTGCGCGGCGCGCGCGCCGCGGGCTCGGAGCAGAGCACGCGTGCCCGCGTGGCCCGGCTGATCCTGGAGAACGGGCCGGTGACCGCGGCTGCGCTCGGGACCACGCTCGGGCTGACGCCGGCGGCGGTCCGCCGCCACCTCGACCACCTGCTCGACGACGGCATGATCGAGACCCGGACCGCGAGAGTCTACGGCAACCGCGGCCGCGGCAGGCCGGCCAGGATGTTCGCGATCACCGACGCCGGCCGCAGCGCCTTCGAGCACACCTACGACGACCTGGCGACTAGCGCGCTGCGCTTCCTCGAGGAGCGGGCCGGGCCGCAGGCCGTGACCGAGTTCGCCCGGCGCCAGGTGTCCGACCTTGAGCGCAGGTACCGGCCCGTGGTCGAGTCCGCGCCGCTGGCCGACCGGGTCAGGGTGCTTGCCGAGGCACTCTCGGGCGAAGGCTACGCCGCCTCGGCGACCGCCAGGCCAGGGCCTGCCGGCGGCGAGCAGCTCTGCCAGCACCACTGCCCGGTGGCGCACGTCGCCGCCGAGTACCCGCAGCTCTGCGAGGCAGAGACCGAGGCGTTCGGGCGCCTGCTCGGCACGCCCGTGCAGCGCCTCGCCACCATCGCGCACGGCGATGGCATCTGCACCACCCACGTCACCGCTCCATCGCTGCGGGAAGGTGCCGCACACAGCAACGCCGCGAACACCGCCGCGAAAATCACCCGCAGCACCGCTCACGAGATCGGAGGCCTGTCCGCATGACCACTATCGCCCGCCCGGAACTCGAAGGTCTTGACCGGTACAAGTTCGGCTGGGCCGACTCTGATGCCGCCGGCGCGATCGCGCGTCGCGGCCTGTCCGAAGAGGTCGTCCGCGACATCTCGGCGCTGAAGAACGAGCCCGAGTGGATGCTGAAGCTGCGGCTGCGCGGCCTCGAGCTGTTCCGCCGCAAGCCGATGCCGACCTGGGGCTCTGACTTGTCCGGGATCGACTTCGAGAACATCAAGTACTTCGTGCGGTCCACCGAGAAGCAGGCCGCCAGCTGGGACGACCTGCCGGCGGACATCAAGAGCACCTACGACAAGCTCGGCATCCCCGAGGCGGAGAAGCAGCGCCTGATCGCGGGCGTCGCCGCCCAGTACGAGAGCGAAGTCGTGTATCACAAGATCCGCGAGGACCTTCAGGAGAAGGGCGTCCTGTTCCTCGACACGGACACGGCGCTGAAGGAGCACCCTGACCTGTTCCGGGAGTACTTCGCCACGGTGATCCCGGTCGGCGACAACAAGTTCGCCGCGCTGAACACGGCGGTGTGGAGCGGCGGCAGCTTCATCTACGTGCCGAAGGGCGTGCACGTGGAGATTCCGCTGCAGGCCTACTTCAGGATCAACACCGAGAACATGGGCCAGTTCGAGCGGACCCTGATCATCGTCGACGAGGACGCCAGCGTCCACTACGTCGAGGGCTGCACCGCGCCGATCTACTCGTCCGACTCGCTGCACTCGGCGGTCGTCGAGATCATCGTCAAGAAGGGCGGCCACTGCCGCTACACCACGATCCAGAACTGGTCGAACAATGTCTACAACCTGGTGACCAAGCGCGCGGTCGCCCAGGCCGGCGCCAGCATGGAGTGGATCGACGGGAACATCGGCTCGAAGGTGACGATGAAGTACCCGGCGGTCTACCTGATGGGCGAGCACGCCAGGGGCGAGACGCTGTCGGTCGCGTTCGCCGGCCAGGGCCAGCACCAGGACGCCGGGGCGAAGATGGTGCACCTCGCGCCGAACACCTCGTCGACGATCATCTCCAAGTCGGTCGCCAGGGCCGGCGGGCGGACCTCCTACCGCGGCCTGGTCCAGGTGCAGGAGGGCGCCCAGCACTCCAAGTCCACGGTCAAGTGCGACGCGCTGCTGGTCGACACGATCAGCCGGTCGGACACCTATCCCTACGTCGACGTGCGCGAGGACGACGTGGAGATGGGGCACGAGGCGACGGTCTCCAAGATCTCCGATGACCAGCTGTTCTACCTGATGAGCCGCGGCATGACCGAGGACGAGGCGATGGCGACGATCGTCCGCGGCTTCGTCGAGCCGATCGCGCGCGAGCTGCCGATGGAGTACGCGCTCGAACTGAACCGGCTGATCGAGCTGCAGATGGAAGGGGCGGTCGGCTAATGAGCGGGCTCTCGGGGGCCGTCGAGACGGCCGGCCCCGTTTCCCGGCTGCACGCTCGGGAATCGTTCGATCCGTCGGATTTTGCTGTGCCGACCGGGCGAGAAGAAGAGTGGCGCTTCACGCCCCTGCGGCGCCTTCGGGGACTGCATTCTGACGCGGCGCTCGATGGGAAGGTAAGGGTCGACGTCGATGCCGAGCGCGAGATCACCGTTGTGCTTGCGCAACACGGTGATCCTCGGCTCGGCACCGCCTACGTCCCCGCCGATCGGGTCAGTGCCAGAGCTTTCGCCTCAGCCAGTGACGCGACGATCGTGACTGTTCCGCCTGGCTTCACGACGTCCCGGCCCGTGCTGATCTCGGTGCGCGGGGATGATCCGACGGTGGCGGCTGCCGGGCACCTGCTCGTGGAGTTGGGAGCCAACTCGTCGGCCGTGGTGGTGCTGGATTATTCGGGGTCGGCGACGTATGCGGACAATGTCGAGTTCGTGGTGGGAGACGGGGCACGGCTGAGTGTCGTGTCGGTGCAGGACTGGGCTGAAGACACTGTGCACTTGTCGCATCATCATGCGAAGGTCGGGAAGGATGCGTCGATCGCGCATACGGCGGTGTCGCTGGGCGGGTCAGTGGTGCGGCTGGTGCCGTCGGTGAAGTATGCGGGGCCCGGAGGCAATGCTGAGCTGCGCGGGGTGTTTTTCGCTGACGCTGGGCAGCATCTGGAGCACCGGCTGCTCGTTGATCATGCCGAGCCGAACTGCCGGAGCAGGGTGACCTACAAGGGCGCGCTGCAGGGCGACGACGCGCACACGGTCTGGATCGGCGACGTGATCATCAGGCCGGAGGCCACCGGAACGGACAGCTATGAGAGCAACAGGAACCTCGTGCTGACCGACGGCACCAGGGTCGACTCGGTGCCGAACCTGGAGATCCTGACCGGCGAGGTCGCCCGCGCGGGTCACGCCAGCACGAGCGGCCGCCTGGAAGACACGCACCTGTTCTACCTGATGGCCCGCGGCATCCCGCTCAACGAGGCGCGACGCCTGGTGATCAGGGGCTATTTCGGTGAGCTGATCGCCCAGATCGAGGTTCCCGAGCTGCGCGAGCGGATCACCGGCGCGATCGAGGTCGAGCTCGCCAAGGGCGTGGCATGAGTGAACTCGTCCGGGCCTGCGCCCTCAGCCAGGTGCCCGAGCCGGGCACGTTCGGCGTGGAGGTCATGGGCCGCCCGATCGTGATCGTCAGGAGCGAGGGCGAGGTCTACGCCCTCGACGAGTTCTGCACGCACGAGGAGGTCTCGCTCGTCGACGGCGAGGTCTACGACCGCACGGTCGAGTGCTGGCTGCACGGCTCCTGCTTCGATCTGCGTTCCGGCAAGCCGACCGGCCCGCCGGCCACCAAGCCACTTACGACCTACCAGGTACGGGTCGACGGCGACGACGTCTACGTCGCGGTCCCGTCCGGCTAACGAAATCGGGAGAGAAAGACCATGGCCACCCTTGAGATCCGCGACCTGCACGTCAGCGTCACCGCACAGGCCGGCGAGAGCCAGGAGATCCTGCGCGGCGTCAACCTGACGGTCGCGGCGGGGCAGACGCACGCGATCATGGGCCCGAACGGGTCGGGCAAGTCGACCCTGGCCTACTCGATCGCCGGCCACCCGAAGTACCAGGTGACCAGCGGAACCGTCACCCTGGACGGTGAGGACGTGCTCGCGATGAGCGTCGACGCCCGCGCCAGGGCAGGGCTCTTCCTCGCCATGCAGTACCCGGTCGAGGTTCCCGGCGTGACGGTCTCGAACTTCCTGCGCACCGCCGTGACGGCGGTCAGGGGCGAGGCGCCGAGGGTTCGCGACTTCATCAAGGAGATGAACGGCGCGATGAAGGACCTGTCCATCGACCCGGCGTTCGCTCAGCGCAACCTCAACGAGGGCTTCTCCGGCGGTGAGAAGAAGCGGCACGAGATCCTCCAGCTCCAGCTGCTCAACCCCAAGATCGCGATCCTCGACGAGACCGACTCAGGCCTCGACATCGACGCGCTGAAGGTCGTTTCCGAAGGGGTGAATGCCTACCGCGAGGAAGCCGACCACGGGGTGCTGCTGATCACGCACTACACCAGGATCCTGCGCTATGTGCGGCCCGACTTCGTGCACGTCTTCGTCGCCGGCAACATCGTCGCCGAGGGCGGTCCCGAACTGGCCGACGAGCTCGAGGCCAGCGGCTACGAGCCCTTCGCGACAGCCGCCTCGGCGGGTGCATCGGCATGAGCCTGGACGTCGCGGCGATCCGCGCTGACTTCCCGATCCTGCAACGGTCGGTGCGCGGCGGCAGCCCGCTGATCTACCTGGATTCGGGCGCGACCTCGCAGAAGCCGACCGCCGTGCTCGACGCCGAGCGCGCGTACAACGTCGCGAGCAACGCCGCCGCTCACCGGGGCGCCCACCTGCTCGGCGAGGAGGCAACCGATGCCCTCGAGGGCGCCAGGGCACGGGTCGCCGCCTTCATCGGAGCCGATCCCAGCGAGATCATCTTCACCAGGAACGCCACTGAGGCCGCCAACCTGATCGCCTACTCGATCAGCAACGCGGCGACGGGCGGCCCGTCCGGCGGGCCAGCGACTGGGACGGCGGCCGAGGCGCTCGCGATCGGCCCCGGCAACGAGGTCCTGATCACCGAGCTCGAGCACCACGCCAACCTGGTCCCCTGGCAGCAGCTGTGCCAGCGCACCGGCGCCACCCTGCGCTGGTTCCCGGTCACCGGTGAGGGCCGGGTCGACTTGTCCGACATCGACACGCTCGTCAGCGAGCGGACGAAGATCGTCGCGGTCACCCACCAGTCGAACGTGACGGGGGCGATGCCGCCAGTCGCGCAGATCGCCGCCGCGGCGCACGCAGCCGGCGCGATCGTCGTGGTCGACGCGGCTCAGTCCGTCCCGCACCACCTGGTGCGGGTTGCCGAGACTGGCGCGGATTTCTTGTTCTTCTCCGGACATAAGATGCTGGCGCCAACGGGTGTGGGCGTGCTGTGGGGCCGCGGGGAACTGCTTGAGGCGATGCCCCCGTTCATCACCGGCGGCTCGATGATCGAGGTCGTCCGGATGGAGGGTTCTACCTTCCTGCCGCCTCCGCAGCGGTTCGAGGCCGGCGTGCCCGCCGTGGCCCAGGCCGTGGGGCTGGCGGCGGCCTGCGATTACCTGGACGCGGTCGGGATGGAGAACGTCGCCGAGCACGAGCGGATGCTGACCGCCCGCGCGATCGATGCGCTCACCGCGGTCGGCGGCGTGCGGATTCTCGGCCCGCTGACCACCGATGCCCGCGGCGGTGCGGTCTCGTTCGAGGTCGACCAGGTCCACCCGCATGACGTGGGCCAGGTACTCGACGAGCTCGGCATCGCGGTGCGGGCCGGCCACCACTGCGCGTGGCCGCTGCACCGCGCGCTCGGCGTGCAGGCCTCGACCAGGGCAAGCTTCTACCTGTACAACACGCCAGATGAGGTCGATGCCCTCGCCGACGGAATAAGGACGGCGCAGAAGTTCTTCGGGGTGACATGACGTCGGCGAAGACGACGCTAGGGAGCACTGTGCAGCTTGAGTCGATGTACCAGGAGATCATCCTGGACCATTACCGGCGCCCGCACCATAAGGGCCTGCGGGAGCCGTTCGACGCCGAAGTCCACCACGTCAACCCGACCTGCGGCGACGAGATCACGCTGCGGGTCGCCCTGAAAGACTCCGGCGGCGAGCCCGCCGTGGCCGACGTGTCGTACGACTCGCTGGGCTGCTCGATCAGCCAGGCGAGCGTGTCGGTGCTGACCGACCTGGTGATCGGCAAGCCGGTCAGCGAGGCAATGGACATCAGCGCCGAGTTCCTGGAGCTGATGCGCTCGCGCGACGCGGCCGAGCCCGACGAGGACGTGCTCGGCGACGCCGTCGTGTTCGCCGGCGTGGCCAAGTACCCGGCGCGGATCAAGTGCGCCCTGCTCGGCTGGATGGCGTGGAAGGACGCGACGACGCAGGCACTCGGCGCCGTCGCAACCGAGCAGGCACTGGCCGATCTGGACGCCGACCTGGACAGGGAGCAGAAATGACGCAGGCAAACGACGCCGAGCTCGACACGGCAGGCCAGACCGGTCTGGACTCGCACGCTAGTCCGGAGGTCGAGGACCTGCTCGAGGCGCTCAGGGACGTGGTTGACCCCGAGCTCGGGGTCAACGTGGTCGACCTTGGCCTGGTCTACGGCGTCACCGTCGACGCCGACCGGGTCGCCACCGTGGACATGACCCTGACCAGCGCGGCGTGCCCGCTGACCGATGTCATCGAGGATCAGACCCAGGTCGCGCTCGACGGGCTGGTCAGTGACTTCCGGATCAACTGGGTCTGGCTGCCGCCGTGGGGACCGGACAAGATCACCGAGGACGGCCGCGAGCAGCTGCGGGCACTCGGCTTCAACGTCTGAGCGTTCCCCATCAGGCCATGGCCACCGGCGTCCTGTACCTGGTCTGCTGTGCGGCGCCGCCGGCACTGCACGCCGAGGAGCTGGTCGTCAAGGCGCAGGCGCGCGGCTGGGACGTCTGCGTCATCTGCACGCCGACCGCCGCTCGCTGGCTGCGAGACAGGTCCGCGTGGCTGGAGATCCTGACCGGGCACCCGGTCAGGAGCCAGTACAAGCTGCCGGGCGAGCCCGACGTGCTTCCGCCGGCTGACGCGATGCTCGTGACGCCAGCCACCGCCAACACGATCGCCAAGTGGGCGCTCGGCGTCAGCGACACGCTGGCCCTCGGCCTGATCACCGAGGCGATCGGCCTGCGGCTGCCCGTCGCGGCCCTGCCGCACCTCAATGCCGCCCAGGCCAGCCACCCGGCGTTCGCCGGCCACGTCGAGACGCTGCGAGCCGCGGGAGTCGCCGTCCTGCTCGGTCCCGACGGTCAGATGCTGGCCGGATCCGACCCGGTGAACTGGGACGCGGCCCTCGACGAGCTGGACCGGCGGATCTCGGCCCGCCAGGGATAGTCTTCGACCCCGCCAGGGGTAGTCTTCGACCGTGGCAGCACAGCGCGGGACCAGCACGGCGCCGCGCAGGATCGAGGTCGCGCCGCAGCGCTTCCCCGGCTGGATCGAGTCTTTCGCGCAGCGCCACGGCGGCGTGACCGCGGAGCCGGGGGAACAGGCGGTCATCTTCCTGGCCGCCGATGGCGCCGTTGCCCGCTGCCAGGTGCCGTTCCCGCCGTTCTCGCCGATCGCGCCCGGGCCGGAGCCGCCAGCTGAACGGCTCTCCGCGCACGCGACCGCCGACCGGACCGTGGGCGTGCTGCTGGTCAGGCTCGGCGGCTACGCGGCCGGGGTGTTCACCGGAACCGAGCCGGTGCTCGCCGCCTCGAAGGTCGGCAGCCGGCTGGTGCACGGGCGCAGCGCGGCCGGCGGCCAGTCGCAGCGGAGGTTCGCCCGTCGCAGGGAGAACCAGGCGCAGCAGGCGCTCGGCGCGGCCGCCGATACCGCGGTCACGGTGTTCGGCCCGTACCAGCTCGACGCGGTCGTGCTCGGCGGTGACCGCCGCGCCCTGGCGGGGCTGAAGGCCGACGCCCGGCTCGCACCGTACTTCGAGCTGGCCGTCGATGCGTTCCTGACCGTGCCCGACCCGCGCCTGGCGGTGCTGCGGGACACTCCGCGGCTGTTCCGCGCGATCAGGATCACCCTGACCGAGCCTGAACCGGGTATCGCCCGGTCCGGGTGACGTGCGGGGCGGCCCCGCGGGCGTCTGATGGGCACGATGCTGCACGTGCGTATGGTGAGCCCGCCGGCCGTTACCGGTCAGCTTGTCGAAACGCTGGCGGTGGCCCCCGGCATCTCGAACGTGGTCGTGCAGGAAGACGCCGCGTGCCGGCCGGACGGTGACGCCGTCCAGTTCGACGTGCGCGACGACGCCGCCAAGCCCGTGTTCGCCGCCCTGCGCGATCTCGGGCTCGACCACACCGGGGTGATCGCGGTCGAGCGGGTGGAGGCCGCGCTCACCGACCGCGCGCGCCCCGCCAGGAGACGGGGCGCGATCCGGCGCGACACCGCTCCGGTGTGGGAGATGGTCGAAGCCATCATCGGGGCCAGCGCGGACTACGCGCCGAGCTTCTACCTGCTGCTGATCATCGCCGCGCTGATCGGTGCCGTCGGCATCCTCACCAACTCGGCGATCCTGATCGTGGCCGCGATGGTGGTCGGCCCGGAGTACAACGCGATCATCGCCGTCGCCCTCGGGATCAGCCAGCGGCATCGCCGCAGCGTCAGGGACGGCCTGCTCGCGCTGGTCAACGGCTTTGCGGCCGCCATCGTGGCGGCCATACTGTTCGGCCTGGCCGTCCGTTTCTCCGGCCGGACTCCGGACCGCTTCCTGGCCGGCCAGCGGCCAGTCGCCGACCTGATCAACTCGCCCGACGTCTTCTCCGTCATCGTGGCCGTGCTCGCCGGGCTGGTCGGCGTGGTCTCACTGACCGAATCCAGGGTCAATGCCCTGATCGGGGTCTTCATCTCGGTCACGACTATCCCTGCCGCCGCTTCCGTGGGTTTGTCGATCGCGTTCTCCGACTGGGAGGAGGCCCGGGGATCGGCACTGCAGCTGCTGCTCAACGTCGTCCTGCTGATCGCCGTGGGGGCGGGCGGGCTCAGCGCGCAGCGCAGGATCTGGCGGCGCCACTCGGCCGCGCCAGCCATGTCACCAGGCCAGCGGGAACAGCGGGAACAGCGGGAACAGCGAGGGTCTAGGCGGGTCTAGCCGGGAATCTCGGAGCGGTCACCGGACCACAGCGTGTGGAAGGACCCCTCCCGGTCGGCCCGGCGGTAGGTGTGCGCGCCGAAATAGTCCCGCAGGCCCTGGATCAGCGCCGCGGGCAGCCGGTCGCGGCGCAGGCCGTCGAAGTAGGCCAGGGACGAGCCGAACGCCGGAACCGGCACGCCCGCCGTCGCCGCGTCGGCGACCACCCGCCGCCAGCTGTCCACGCCGGCCGAGACTGCCGGCACGAAGTACGGCGCGACGAGCAGGGTGGGCAGGTCCGGGTCGCGATCGTAGGCTTCCCTGATGCGGTTCAGGAACCTGGCCCTGATGATGCAGCCGCCCCGCCAGATGGTCGCCATCGCGCCGCGATCGATGCCCCAGTCGTACTCCTCGCTGCCCGCCTGGATGTGGTCGAAGCCCTGCGCGTACGCGACGACCTTCGACGCATACAGCGCCTTGCGCACGTCCTCGACGAACGCCGCGCGGTCCGGCGCCGTCCACGGGCGCAGGTCGCTGCCGAATGCCGCGCGGGCCGCAGCGCGCTGGTCGGCGTGTCCCGACAGCGAGCGAGCGAAGGTCGCCTCCGCGATGCCCGTGATCGGGATCCCGAGATCGAGCGCGCTCTGCACGGTCCAGCGGCCGGTGCCCTTCTGCTCCGCCTGGTCCAGCACGATGTCCACGAACGGCCGGCCGGTCGCAGCGTCCACGTGGGCCATTACGTCCGCGGTGATCTCGATCAGGAACGATTCGAGGTCGCCCTCGTTCCAGGTGCGGAAGATGTCGGCCAGCTCTGCCGGGCTGGCACCGGTCCCGGTCCTGAGCAGGTCATAGGCCTCGGCGATCAGCTGCATATCGGCGTACTCGATGCCGTTATGAACCATTTTTACAAAATGCCCGGCCCCGTCCGGGCCGACATGCACGCAGCAGGGGGTGCCGTCGACCTGAGCGGCGATGGACTCGAAGATCGGGCCGATGGTGCGATAGGACTCGGCCGAGCCGCCCGGCATGATGCTCGGCCCGTTCAGCGCCCCTTCCTCGCCTCCTGACACGCCGGAACCGACGAAGTGCAGCTCGCGGGCGCGCAGGTCCTGCTCGCGACGACGGGTGTCGACGAAGTGGGCGTTGCCGCAGTCGATGAGGATGTCACCGGGGTCAAGCAGCGGCACCAGCTCGGAGATCACCGCGTCGGTGGGCGGGCCGGCCTTGACCATGATGATGATCGCGCGGGGCCGCTCGAGCGACGCGACGAAGTCCTTGACCGACTCGCTGGGGATGAACGTCCCCTCGTGGCCGTGCTCGGCCACCAGGGTGCGGGTGCGCTCGTAGGTCCGGTTGTGCACGGCGACCCGGTACCCGTGCCTGGCCAGGTTGCGAGCGAGGTTCCGGCCCATCACCGCTAGCCCGGTGACGCCGATCTGTGCCGGCTCCCGACTCTCGCCCATGCGCACCCCGCTCTGCCTAGCCGGACAGGACAGCTCCGGCTTCGCACTCTATCGGGACCCGACCGGATCGGGTCCGGACCGGCCGGCCCAGCCAGCCAGCCCGGCCGGCCGGCCGGCCGGCTATTGTGGTCAGACCATGACGCGCTTGCTGCTTCTTCGCAGCCGCGGCGAGGCCCGGTAACAGACCGGTCGGCCCCTCGTCGCGGGGGGTTGTCCTGCGCCGGCCGATTCCGTTCCGGTCATCTCGTCAGGAGCAGCGTCCATGAGCGTCTCAGGTCATCCAGGAAGTCAGCCCGCGCCCGGCCAGCAGCCCGCCTCCGGCCAGCAGTCGACCGCTGGCCGGCAGCCCGCACCCGGGCAGCCGGGCCAACCTCGTTTCAGCCAGCGCCCCTCCGGCATGCCGTGCCATCGCTACCGCCCGTTCCCCGCGGTTGACCTGCCGGATCGGCAGTGGCCGTCGCGCACCATCATGGCCGCTCCGCGCTGGCTCTCGACCGACCTGCGCGACGGCAACCAGGCGCTCATCGATCCGATGAACGCCGCGCGCAAGCAGGCGATGTTCGACCTGCTCGTCAGGATGGGCTACAAGGAGATCGAAGTCGGCTTCCCGGCGGCAAGCCAGACCGACTTCGACTTCATCCGCAGCCTGATCGAGTCCGGCTCGGTCCCCGACGACGTGCGGATATCCGTGCTGACCCAGGCCAGGGAGGAGCTGATCGAGCGCACGGTCACCTCGCTGATCGGAGCCAGCCAGGCCACCGCGCACCTGTACAACGCCGCGGCGCCGATGTTCCGCAGCGTCGTGTTCGGCTGGGACGGCGACGGCAGGGAAGAGTGCAAGGCCGTAGCCGTCGAGGGAACCAGGGCGGTCATGAAGTACGCCGAGCAGTACCTGCCGGGCACCGATTTCGGCTACGAGTACTCGCCGGAGATCTTCATGGACACCGAGCTCGACTTCGCGCTCGACATCTGCGAGGCCGTGATGGACGCCTGGCAGCCTGGTCCTGACCGGGAGATCGTGCTCAACCTGCCCTGCACCGTCGAGCGGTCGACGCCGAACGTCTACGCCGACCAGATCGAGTGGATGAGCAGGAACCTGTCCAGGCGCGAGCACATTGCGCTGTCCGTGCACACGCACAACGACCGCGGCACGGCCACCGCCGACGCCGAGCTTGCCGTGCTGGCCGGAGCGCAGCGGGTCGAAGGCTGCCTGTTCGGAAACGGCGAGCGATCGGGCAACGTGGACCTGGTCACCCTGGGCCTGAACCTGTACAGCCAGGGGATCGATCCGATGATCGACTTCAGCGACATCGACGAGATCAGGCGCACGGCCGAGTACTGCAACAGGATCAGCGTCCACGAGCGGCATCCGTACGCGGGCGACCTGGTGTACACCTCGTTCTCCGGGTCGCACCAGGATGCGATCAAGAAGGGCTTCGACCGGCTGGACGAGATCGCGGCAGCGGCCGGCCAGCCAGCCAGCGAGTTGCCCTGGCACATGCCGTACCTGCCGATCGACCCGAAGGATGTCGGCCGCTCGTACGAGGCTGTGATCAGGGTCAACTCCCAGTCCGGCAAGGGCGGCGTCGCCTACATCATGAAGCACGACCACCACCTCGACCTGCCCCGGCGGCTGCAGATCGAGTTCAGTCAGGTGATCCAGCGGCGCACCGAGAACGAGGGCGGAGAGGTCGATGCCGCGCAGATGTGGGAGGCGTTCGAGGCCGAGTACCTCGCGCCCGGCGAGTTCGAGCTGCTCAGCTTCGGCTCGGTCAGCGAAGACGGTACGGAGCGGATCACCACGAACGTCCGGGCCTTCGGGGTCGAGCACGCGCTGGCCGGCGTCGGCAACGGGCCGATCGCCGCTTTCTGCCAGGCGCTCTCCGAGCTCGACATGGGCCTGGGCGGCGTCGGCGTACGTGTGCTCGACTACGCCGAGCACGCGCTCAGCGCGGGCCGGGACGCCGAGGCCGCCGCCTACCTCGAGATCGAGGTCGGCGACCGCGTGTACTGGGGCGTCGGGATCAGCGAGTCGATCGTGCGCGCCTCTCTGCGCGCCGTGATCAGCGCGCTGAACCGCGCCGCCCGCCGGCAGGCCTCTGCTTAAGGTCCAGCCGCCGCCGGCAGGCCTCCGCCTGGGCCCAGCGGCCCTGCGGCAAGCCTCTGCCCAGGCCCAACGGCAGCCCGCCGGGCCGACGTTGGCACGGCCCTCCGACGGGCTGTCCGTGACGCTACCCGCGCGTCCCAGCCACGCGGCACCACCTGCCGGGCACCGGCACCGGCACCGGGAAAACCGCGTTGCCTGGCGGATCGGGGGCCTGGGTAGAATGACGCCATGCAACCGCTCCGCTCTTAACGGGACGGCCGACGCCGCTAGGCGGCGTGGGCCGAAGACTGTCCCTTTTGTGCCAGTTAGAGAAGTTCTGAGAGCGAGCGAATCCCGATGATCACGGTCACCGATGTTGAACTGCGCGCTGGCGCGCGACTGCTTGTCGACAATGTGTCGTTCCAGGTCGCAGCGGGCGACAAGATCGGCCTCGTCGGCCGGAACGGCGCCGGAAAGACCACGCTGCTGAAGGTACTGGCCGGCGAGGGCCAGCCAGCCGCCGGGGGAGTGCACAGCAACGCGACGATCGGCTACCTGCCACAGGACACCATGGTCGGCAACCTGGAAGCACTCGCCACCGACCGGATACTCCAGGCGCGCGGCCTGGACGAGGTGCTGGCCGGGATGCGGCAGGCCGAGCTCGGCATGGCCGACGATAATCCGGCCAGGCGCGACGCGGCAGTGCGCAAGTACGGCCACCTGGAGGAACGGCTCACCGTGCTCGGCGGCTACGCCGCCGAGGCAGAGGCCGCAGCGCTCGCGTCCAGCCTCGGCCTGCCTGCCAAGGTGCTGAAGCAGCCGCTGCGGACCCTGTCGGGCGGCCAGCGCCGCCGGGTCGAGCTGGCCAGGATCCTGTTCGGCGGCGCCTCCACCCTGCTGCTCGACGAGCCGACCAACCACCTCGACGCCGACTCGGTGACCTGGCTCCGCGACCACCTGCGCAGCTACCGCGGCGGCCTGATCGTGATCAGCCACGACACCGAGCTGCTCGCCGCCCTCGTCACGAAGGTCTTCCACCTCGACGCCGACCGGGCCGAGCTTGACATCTACAACGTCGGCTGGAAAACCTACCTGGACCAGCGCGAGACTGACGCCCGGCGCCGCCGGCGCGAGCGCGTGAACGCCGAGCGCCAGGCCGCCGCGCTGCAGTCCCAGGCGGACAAGATGCGAGCCAAGGCGACGAAGGCGAAGGCTGCGCAGAGCATGGCCAAGCGGGCGGAGAAACTACTCGCGGGCGTCAGTGCCGACCGGCAGGCCGATCGAGTGGCCCGGCTGCGGTTCCCCGAGCCGGCACACTGCGGGAAGGTGCCGCTGACCGCCGAGGGCCTGTCCAAGTCTTACGGCTCGCTTGAGGTCTTCACCGACGTCGACATGGCAGTCGACAAGGGAGCGCGGATCGTGGTGCTCGGCCTGAACGGCGCCGGCAAGACCACGCTGCTCCGGCTGCTGGCCGGCGTCGAGAAGCCGGACACCGGCGACGTGCGGCCTGGCCACGGGCTGCGGCTCGGCTACTACGCGCAGGAACACGAGACGCTCGACAATTCCCGCACGGTCCTGGAGAACATGAAGACCGCGGCTCCGGACCTCACCGAAGCCGATCAGCGCGGCATTCTCGGGTCGTTCCTGTTCTCGGGCGACGACGTAGCCAAGCCCGCCGGCGTGCTGTCCGGCGGGGAGAAGACCAGGCTCGCACTGGCCCTGCTCGTCATCTCCGGCGCCAACGTGCTGCTGCTCGACGAGCCGACCAACAACCTGGACCCGGGCAGCAGAGCTGAGATTCTCTCGGCGCTTCGTCGGTACAGCGGGGCGATCGTCCTCGTCACTCACGACGAGGGCGCGGTCGAGGCCCTCGGCCCGGAGCGGGTGCTGCTGCTGCCCGACGGTGTCGAGGACCTGTGGAACGCGGAGCTCGCCGATCTGGTTGCCCTGGCCTGATCGGGCACCACCGGAGCAGTACCCGATGCCCCCAAGCGCACCGAACGCGCAGGCTAATGGATGGGCGCGGCGATGGATAGCAAATGTCCCGATCTTTTGATGCCGTGTGGGTAGCCGATCACGACTTCTTGCGTGATCATGGCGGGTAACGCTGCGGCGCTTAGTTCTCCGGGAGGAAGCGTGACCGAGACCCTCAAGAAGGGCACTAGGGTGACTGGTGCCGATCGCACTAAGCTGGCGTCTGACCTGCAGAAGCGGTACAGCGCCGGGGAGAGCATCCGCGCTCTGGCCGCATCGACCGGCAGGTCCTACGGATTCATCCACCGCATACTCGCCGAGTCTGGCGTAACCCTCCGCAGTCGCGGCGGCGCCACCAGGGGACGAGCTAAGGGGTCATGACGACTAGCCAGACCGAGACGGGGCTGCGGCTCACCATCGATGGTGAGGTCGCGACCGTCACGCTCGGGCGGCCGGAGCGCCGCAACGCGATGACTCCGGCCGTATGGCAGGGGCTGGCCGAGATCGGCGCGAACCTGCCGCCGCAGGTCAGGGTCGTAGTGGTGCGCGGCGACGGACCGTCGTTCTGCGCCGGAATCGACCTGAACCTGCTCGCCGGGGCGGCGGGCGGCGAGGCTGTCGCCCGGCCGGATGATCCGGACTTCGAGCAGACGGTGGCGGGTTACCAGGCCGGGTACTTGTGGCTGAGAGATCCAGGGATCGTCTCGATCGCTGCCGTACAGGGCCACGCCATCGGGGCCGGATTCCAGCTGGCCCTCGCCTGCGACCTGCGGATACTGACCGAAGACGCGAAACTGTGCATGAAGGAGCCCGCGCTCGGGCTCGTTCCCGACCTGACCGGGACCAAGCCGCTCGTCGACATCGTGGGACTGCCGCGTGCCATCGAGCTCTGCCTGACCGCTCGCACGGTCACCGCCGCCGAGGCGCTGCTGCTCCGCCTTGCTGAGCTCGTCGTCCCGCCAGCCGAGCTCGACGCCGCCGTGGCTGACCTGGTCGCTGCGCTGCTGGCGACGGACGCGGCGGCGGCCCGCGCGACCAAGGCGCTGCTCCAGCACGCGCCGGGTCACTCGCTGGCCGAGCAGGCCGCCGAAGAGCGGCGGGTCCAGGCGCAGCTGCTCAGCAGCCGCCTCGGCGGATAGCGGCTCGCTATCCGGGTTCGCCGTGAGCTAACCCGGGAAGTTCTGCCGGCTCTTGGAGGTTGCTCCCGCCATGAGCTATAGCTGGCACACGATGCGCTCGTTCTCCCGGGACAGGACGGTCACCCAGCAGCGGCTGAAGCCGGGCACCGTGCGCCGTATTGCCTCCTATGCCAGGCCGTACCGCCGCGAGCTGATCTTGTTCCTGATCATCGTGGCGCTGGATGCGGGGATTACCGTGGCCGTTCCGCTGCTGCTCCGCGGCCTGATCGACAACGGCATCCTGCCGCGGAACCTCGGCGTGGTCCTCGCGATCGGCGCGGCCGTCGCCGGGCTTGCCCTGTTTGACGCGCTGCTGTCCATCGGCCAGCGCTGGTACTCCGCCAGGATCGGCGAGGGCCTGATCTACGACCTGCGGACCGAGGTCTTCCGGCATGTCCAGCGCCAGCCGATCGCGTTCTTCACCCGAACTCAGACTGGCTCGCTCGTGAGCCGGCTGAACAGCGACGTGATCGGCGCTCAGCAGGCCCTGACCAGCACGCTGTCGTCCGTCGTCGCCAATGTGCTCTCACTGGTGCTCGTGCTGGTCGTGATGATCACGCTGTCCTGGCAGGTCACGATGGTCGCGCTGGTGCTGATCCCCCTCTTCATCCTGCCGGCCAGGCTTGTCGGGCGGAAGCTGCAGCGGCTCACCAGGGAGTCGATGCAACTCGACGCCGCGATGGGCTCGACCATGACCGAGCGGTTCAACGTGGCGGGCGCGATGCTCGTCAAGCTTTTCGGCCGGCCGACGGAAGAGGCCGACGTCTTCGGGAACCGGGCCGGGCGGGTCCGCGACATCGGCGTGCAGACCGCGATGTACGGTTCGTCCCTGTTCGTCGCGCTGACGCTGCTGGCGTCGCTGGCGACCGCCGTAGTGTACGGGCTCGGCGGTGCGCTCGTGATCGATAACTTCTTCAAGATCGGCACGCTGGTCGCGCTGGCCGCGCTGATCAGCAGGCTGTACGGGCCGATCACCTCGCTGTCCAACGTCCAGGTCGACGTCATGACCGCGCTGGTCAGCTTCGACCGGGTGTTCGAGGTCCTCGATCTCAAGCCGCTGATCGAGGACGCACCCGATGCTGAATCGTTCGAGGTGGGCGAGGCCGCCCCGGCGATCGACTTCGACCACGTCATGTTCAGGTACCCGACCGCGGCCGAGATCTCGCTTGCCTCGCTCGAGTCGATCGCGCTGCCCATTCCCGAGCGCACCGACGCCAACGCCGATGTGCTGCGCGACATCAGTTTCCAAGCCCCCGCGGGCAAGCTCACCGCGCTGGTCGGGCCGTCGGGGGCTGGCAAGACGACGATCACGCATCTCGTCGCCAGGCTCTACGACCCGCGCTCGGGGAAGATCACGATCGGCGGCAGCGACATCAAGGGCGTCACCCAGGACTCGCTGCACGACGCGATCGGGGTTGTCACCCAGGACGCGCACATGTTCCACGACACGATCAGAGCCAACCTCAGCTATGCCAAGCCGGGCGCCACCGACGCCGAGCTCGTCGAGGCGTGCACGGCGGCCCAGATCTGGCCGCTGATCTCGACGCTGCCTGACGGTCTTGACACGATCGTGGGGGACCGGGGCTATCGGCTGTCCGGCGGCGAGAAGCAGCGGATCGCGCTGGCCAGGCTGCTGCTCAAGGCGCCGTCCGTCGTGGTGCTCGACGAGGCGACGGCGCACCTGGACTCGGAGTCCGAGGCAGCCGTGCAGCGGGCACTGAAGACCGCGCTGGCCGGCCGTACCTCGCTGGTGATCGCCCACCGGCTGTCCACGATCATCCAGGCCGACCAGATTCTGGTCATCGACGGCGGCAAGGTCACCGAGCGGGGCACGCACGACGAGCTGCTGGCCGCCGGCGGGCTGTACACCGAGCTGTACCACACCCAGTTCGCGAGCCAGCAGGCCACTGTCGCCGCGCCGCCGATCGCGGCGCCTCCGGCTGCCGGCTCACCGGCGGCAGGGTCGCCGGTCGCTGCCCGCAGCTGACCCGGCTCAGATGCGGCGGCGACGCGTTCCAGGCCGGTGCGGCGGATCAGGATCAGCACGATGATGGCGCCCAGGATCGAGCCAAGGATGCCGACAGTGCGGAACTCCGTTCAGGCAGACCTCTCGGCAGGACGACGTCGCGGAGCAGCGGTTCCCGCCCTAACTCCGTCCCGAACCAGCGAATTGACGACTCGATCCACGGCTGTACAGACGGTCCGACCGGGCACTCCAGCTTGGTGTCGGCGGCCGGCAGCCAGGGAGTGCTCTCCCGCTTGGCTTCATCCACCGCGCACCGCTACTCGTTCTATGCCAGCCGCCTTCCTGTCCCCTGGTATCCGATGATGGAGCTACCAACGACTTCAGATCAATCGGATGCTGGCACAGCCGGTCGCACGGAACCAGGCAGCCTGGCTGCCGAATCTCCTGGCCACGGCAAACAGGACCAGCGGGGACCTGGCTCGTCAACTCCGGTCCGATGCGACACTTGATGCCAGCCATGCCACCACGCCCGCGCCCCTACATCCTGGTCGTCAACGGACGCAAGGTCCGCCAGCCGGTCTTCGTGATCGGTGCGCCGCACTCCGGAGCCGACCTGTTCACGCGTGCGCTCAAGCGCCCACCGGGATTCCACTTCACCGTCGGCCAGCCCAGCGTCCTCAGCGTCGTGATCGCGTTCGCCCGCACGCCATCGATACAGGAAGGCAGGGGCGAGGCGGCAGCGACCGTCCTGCGCGACGCGTTCGCGCAGGCCTGGCAGGTCACTCCGCACGCCTGCATGACCTGCCGCCCCGAATGCCAGCGCGCGACAACCAGATCGGAGGCGGGCACCTGCGTCGACGAGCGGGAGATCAACAGGTACGGCGACGCGAGCCCGGCCCTGATCTACTGCGCCGAGGCCCTGGTCGACGCGTTTCCCGATGCGAGGATCGTCCAGATTGTCAGGGACGGCCGTGCCGTCTCGGCCGCGATGCTGTCCGATCCCGAGGAACTGGGCTTCTTCAGGCGCGGCGTGGCGAACGTCGATAGCGAGTTCCCCAACCCGTTCTTCGGCGTCGAGACCGAGGCCGACCGCACGCTATGGCCGACGCTGTCGGCGGCCGGCAAGTGCGCGATGCGCTGGCGCGGCGCGGTGCACAAGATGGCGCGACTGCGCAACAGCCTCGGGGCCGAGCAGCTGACAACCTTCCGCTATGAGCAGGTCGTCCGGGAGCCGCAGCAGGCCGCCGCGGCGCTGTCCGAGTTCATCGATGCCAAGGTCGCCAGGCTCGAGATCCCGCAGACTCTGCAGGAGCCCGATTCCTGGCGTCGGCTGCTGAGCCCCGCTCAGCTCGCCGAGATCGAGAAGGTCGCCGGCCAGCAGCTCCGCCGGGTGGGCTACGGCGACTAGCCCGCGGCACGGCTAGCTAGCAGGCAACGCAGCGGCACGGCAGCCGCTGCTAGCTGGCCCGGGGCGTCCCGCGCCGCGAGGTCTGGCGCTGGTGGTCGTCCAGGTTGAGCGCGGCGAGGATCAGCGGCACGTGGCTGAACGCCTGCGGGCTGTTGCCGACCTGGCGGTGATAGCGCGGATCGTACTCCTCGCTGAGCAGCCCGAGATCGCTGCGCAGGGCGAGCAGCCGCTCGAACAGGGCCGCGGCTTCGTCCCCCTCGCCGATCAGGTGCAGCGCGTTGACCATCCAGAAGCTGCAGGCCAGGAAGGCTCCTTCATTGCCAGGCAGGCCGTCCACCGGGTGCGCCATTGAACCCGGCTCTGGCTGGGAGTAGCGCAGCAGCAGGCCGTCACGGGTCAGCTCGCGCCTGATCGCGTGGATCGTGGACACCACCCTGGCATCAGTGGGCGGCAGGAACCCGACTTCGGCCATCATCAGGACGGCGGCATCGACGGAGCCGCTGCCGTAGTACTGGGTGAAGGTTCCCCGGCTCGCGTCGTAGCCCTTCTCGCACACCTGAGCGTGGATCTCGTCCCTGACTTTCCGCCAGCGTTCGAGGGTCGACTCGGCGGTGAAGCTCAGGCCGGTCTCGGCCATCTTGATCCGGCGGTCGAACGCGACCCAGGCCATCACCTTGGAGTGGACGAAGTGCCGTGGCCCGCCGCGCACCTCCCAGATGCCCTCGTCCGGCTCGGTCCAGTGCTCCTCGAGATAGGCGAGCAGCTTGTCGATCAGGCTGGTCGAGTGCCTGTCGAAGCTGAGCCCGGCCTGCCGCCCGAGCATGATGGTGTCCACGATCTCGCCATACACGTCGAACTGAACCTGGCAGACGGCGTCGTTGCCGACCCTGACCGGAGCGGAGCCTTCGTACCCGGACAGCCAGTCGACGGTCCACTCGGTCAGCCTGCGCTCGCCCGCCACCCCGTACATGATCTGGACGTCCTCGGCGGTTCCCGCCACCGCGCGGCCCAGCCAGCGCCGCCAGGCCGCCGCCTCGTCGGAGTACCCGGTCCGGAGCAGCGCCTCGAGGACGATCGTCGCGTCGCGGAGCCAGCAGTACCGGTAATCCCAGTTCCGCACCCCGCCGAGATCCTCGGGCAGGGACGTTGTCGGCGCCGCGACGATGCCGCCGGTCGGCTCGTAGGTGAGGGCCTTGATGGTGATCAGCGACCGGACCACCGCGTCGCGGTACTTGCCCTGGTAGGTGCACCGCGATACCCAATCGGTCCAGAAGTCGCTGGTCTGGGTGAGCGCCTCGTCGGCGTCAATGGTCGGCGGCGGATCGTCTCGTTGCGACGGCGCCCAGGTCAGCACGAACGGCACCCGCTCGCCGGCCCGGACGACAAAGCTGGCGCGGTGCGCGAGCCCGTGCCCGACGAGCTTGACCGGAGTCCTGATCCACACCGAGTCGGGACCCGCCGCCGCCCAGATAGCCTGGTCGACCCGCCGCACCCACGGCACGATCCGCCCGTAGCCGAAACGCATCCTGAGCACGCACTCCATCTCGACGGCTCCGGACACGCCCTCGACGATCCTGACCAGCGCCGGGGTGGTGTCAGAGCGCGGTGGCATGAAGTCGATCACCCGCACGGTTCCGCCGATCGTCTTCCACTCCGTCTGCAGGATCAGCGTGTCCTTCTGGTAGCGCCAGTGGACCTGGCCAGCCCTGGACCGCGGGCCCTCCTCGGCGGTGGGATTCAGCCGCCACTGGCCGTTGAACTTGTCACCGAGCATCGCGGCGAACACGGCATCGGAGTCAAACCGGGGCAGGCAGAGCCAGTCGATCGCCCCATCGCGGCTGACCATCGCCGCCGACTGCATGTCTCCGATCAGGGCGTAGTCCTCGATCGGCGGATAGACCCGGCTGGCTTGCTGCATCCTGCCTCCTTCGAACGGCGTGCCGCCTTCGGACCGCGTGCCGCCCGCTCGGCCCCGGTCCTGAGCCAGCCTGTCACGGTGCTGCGGCCCGGCACCTAAGCTTGGGCTGTGTCCTCTACGGCTGCGTCTGCTACCCGAGTCCGCCGTGCCGCGTGCGCACTGGCCGTAGCCGCGCTCGGCGCCGGCCTGCTCGGCGGCTGCGCCAACATGAGCACGGCACTCGGCCAGCAGTGGGTCGATGTGCAGCTCGCCTCGAACAGCACGATGGCGTCCGCGCGGCAGGTCACCTCCGCCTGCTCGCACGTGCCTGGCATCCATGCCGACCCGGTCAGGCCAACCGCGCCCGGGGGAGTCGTCGACTCGGTTCGCTTCGACACCACTCAGGCTAGCGACGCAGACATGGCCAGGCTGCAGCGGTGCCTGCAGCGATTCCCGGTTGTCCAGGGACTCACCATCGGAGAGCCAGGCGACTGAGCCGCACCTGGCGCGAGCCAGGCGACTGACCGGGCGGAACCGGCCCCGCCCCCGCCGGATCGTCATCCTTCGGGAGATAGGCACATCGGGAGGCCGCATGAAACGAGCACTCATCGCAGCCGGGCTGGCTGCCGCGACGGCACCGGCGGCAGGATACTCGTCGTCGTCAGCGGCAAGTTCAGGTTCCGGCGGCGGCGGGTCTGACCCGGTGCTGCTGCGGCTCGGGTTCCTGACCAACATCACGCACGCTCCGGCGCTGATCGGGATCGCCAAGGGCTACTTCGCCAAGGACCTCGGCAAGAACGTCAAGCTGGAGGTCAAGCCCTTCAGCACGGCACGGAGGAGGGCACGGCGCTGCTGGCCGGCCAGCTCGACGCGGCCTACGTCGGCCCCGGCCGGGCGTCGAGCCAGGCCGGATCGCACGCAAGGCATGGAAGGCGACCTGGCCGAAACGGCTCGCGATCGCGCTGGTGCTGGGCGCCTGGCAGCTGTTCTATCTCAGCAACTTCCACGGCGACACCGCTGACCACCTGGTCAAGGGTCCGGGCGCCGGCCTCTCCGACCTATGGAACCAGATGCAGCACGCTCAGCTCTGGCAGGCCATCCTGACGACCGTCCAGACGGCCGTGGTCGGCTACCTGCTAGCCCTGCTGATCGGCTCCGGTCGTCGGCGCGGTGGTCTCGCGGATCTCGCCGCTGCGCGCGGCCACGGGATCGATCATCAGCGGCCTGCAGACCATGCCGTCGATCGCCTGGTTCCCGTTCGCACTTCCCAGGACAATCAGGACCTGACGGGCGCGATCTCGATCATGATCGTGATCCTGGTCATCGGCGTCGTCGTGGACGCGATCTTCAGCAAGACCGATCTCGCTGTCCGCCGTCGCCGGGGCCTGCTCACCGACGCCCAGTCGATCTGATCGCGCCGGCACCCGCGGCCAGGATGGCCGACCGGCCCGCTCAGCTCGCGGCCGGGACGTCGGCCATGACCCGGTCGCCGCGGGTGTAGACGTTCATCGAGCCGCCGCGCAGGAAGCCGATCAGCGTCAGCCCGGCCTCCTCGGCCAGGTCGGCGGCGAGCGACGACGGCGCGGAGACCGCCGCGAGCACGGGGAACCCGGCCAGCACGGCCTTCTGCACCAGCTCGAACGAGGCCCGGCCGCTGACCAGCAGGACGCAGCCCCGCAGCGGCAGCCTGCCCTGCCGCAGGGCCCAGCCGACGACCTTGTCGACCGCGTTGTGCCGGCCCACGTCCTCGCGGACGGCGAGCAGCTCCCCGTCGGCGCCGAACACGCCTGCGGCGTGCAGCCCGCCCGTGCTGGCGAACACCCGCTGGGCATCGCGCAGCCGCTGCGGCATCGAGGTCAGCCAGCCCGCCGGGATGGCGGCCTGGTCCTCGTTAATGTCCCAGGTTTTTTCAACGAAGAGCTCGGCGGCACTCGCCTTCCCGCAGACGCCGCACGCGCTCGTGGTCATGAAATTCCTGCGGGCCGCCGGTGCGACCGCGAGACCTGGCCGCAGTTCCACGTCCACGATGTTGCCGGTGCCGTCGTGTCCGGCGTGGCCGCAGCTCGTCCCGTCGCAGAGCATGATCGTGGCGATGTCGCCGGGGGAACGCACGATTCCCTCGCTGACCAGGAAGCCAGCGGCCAGGTCGAGGTCATCGCCCGGCGTCCGCATCGTCATCGTGAGCGCCTCGCCGGCCACCCTGATGCCGAGCGGCTCCTCCGCGGCAAGCAGGTCGGACCATTCGCTCATGTGCGGTGCGGCCAGGCTGGCCGTCGCGGCCGCGGCACCGTCGGGCGGGTCAGGCAGCCGGATTCGCAGTACCCGCCGGCGCGCCGTCCTGCCGCTCATCGCCGCTCCCGCCTTCCGCCATGCTGGAATCAGGTTAGTGCTCGCAGCCGCGGGCGCGGCCAGCCGGGTCGCGCGTGCAGACGTTGTCTGGATCGCGTTTGTGCAGCACTATGACTTGATGGCCCAGGCAACGGATGGCCGCGGCAGCGATTACCGTCGTCATCTGCGAAACAGCTACCACCACGGGGACCTGCCCAACGCCCTCGCGGACGCGGCGACCGAGATGGCTCGCGCCGGTGGCCCTGACGCGATCGTGCTGCGCGCCGCGGCCCGCGCCGCTGGCGTGTCGGCAGCCGCCGCCTACCGGCACTTCGCCGATCACGACGAGCTGCTCCAGGTGGTCAGGCAGCGTGCGCTCGATGCGCTGGCTGAGGCGATGCAGCAGAGCCTGGATTCGGGCGAGAAGCTCGACGACCCCGCGCTCGAGTCGGTCCGGCGCCTGCGTGCCCTGGGCCAGGCCTACCTCAGGTTCGCGCTCACCGATCCCGGCCTGTTCCGCACCGCCTTCTGCCGCCCGGACAAGCCGGTGCCCGACGCTGCCGAGCGGATGGCGGAGCACGGGCCATATGCCCTGCTCAGCGGCGTGCTCGACGAGATGGTCGCCCATGGCGTGCTGGACTCGGCCAGGCGGCCAGGCGCGGAGATCCCGGCCTGGTCGGCGGTGCACGGGCTGGCCACGCTGCTGACCGACGGGCCGCTCGCGCTGCTCAGCGCCGGGGAGCGGGCCGAGGCGATCAAGCGGAACGCCGACTTCCTGCTCAACGGCATCAGGGGATAGCAAGGGTCGTCCCAGCCGGTCGGGCGCAGCCGGTCCAGCGGGCGCAACCGGTCCAGCGAGCGCAGCCGGGCGAGCGATGAGCTGATTGACCTCCACCTCATCAACATGACGGTGGCGGGCCTGGGGATTGGCGCGGGCTCTGTAGCGCTGATCGCCGTCGCCATCATCGCGATCGCGGCCTGAGCCAGCACCGGCCGGCGTCGCGCCACATCGTCACGCCAGCCATTCCGGCGCTGAGCGGCCGTCAGGCCACGCCCGCCGGGGCGAGCCTAGCCAGGCGGGCCGCCTGACCAGGCCCGTCGTGCAGCGTTGCGGCAGGAATTAGCAAGCAGCGGAAATAAGCGAGCCGGCCGGGGCACGGCAGTCGCCGGCCGGCTCGCCGTCGTTTCTGCCTCGCCGCACGCATCGGCCGGATCGCCCGGAGGCGCGCCCGGATCGAGTGCGGCATCCTCGCCTGCCTTCTTGCCGGCCATGGCCGCGCCGGAACCCGAGCCGTTCAGCTGGTGGTTCCCGCTGAGGATGGCGTCGGCGCGGGCAAGAAGCGCGTCAATCGGGCTCGGCGCCGCTGCTGCCTTGACCTTGACTGCCCGCTGCGGGCGCTTACGCCAGGCCACGACGGCTGCGACCAGCAGCGCCAGGTAGATCACGATCCCGACAACCACCCACAGGTTCCAGGTCAGCAGCTTCCAGCCATGCAGGACCATGAGCTGGGTGACCTCGGGCGGCTTCACGAACCAGCCGAGCAGCCCCCGGCGCGGCACGTAGGCCTTCGGACCGCTCCACCGCCACGGCCACGAGCCCATGACACCGGCGATGAGCACTATCGCGGCCAGGTAACCGGCCCTGGCGAGGGGGCGAGCTGTCATGGCCAGGCCGACCAGCAGCGCGAGGAACGGCACGATCCACACCCAGTGGTGGTCCCAGCTGATCGGCGAGACCAGCACGCTCGTGATGCCGACGAGCGTCCAGCCCTGCACCGGCCGTCCTGCCCGGCTCAGCATGGCCCCGCCCACCAGGCCGCCGGCCGCGACCGCCAGGGCCAGCGGCAGCCACCCGCCGAGCGCCTGACCGACCGTCCCGTAGACCCGGGCCAGCATGCCGAGCAGTGACTGGTTGACGAGCGAGTGGACGCTGCCCGTGCGGCCAGGACGCATGAAGTACCCGGTGAGCCAGTACGAGGCGGACGGCTTCGGCAGGGCGACGAACCCGATCACGACTGTCACCAGGAACGTGCCCGTCGCGACGGCCGCCTGGCGGAACTTGCCCGCGAGCAGCAGGTAGGGGATGAAGATCAGCGGGACGAGCTTGATCCCGGCCGCCAGGCCGATGCCGATTCCCTTCCACTTCCGGTCGTCGTTCCTGGTGAGGTCCCAGACGACGAGCAGCATCAGCAGCGGCTCGATCTGGCCGAGGAACAGGGCCTTCACGACCGGCTCGATCCACAGCGCCAGCGCGCTGACAGCGAGAGCGGCGGTCAGCCGCCCGGTACCGCGCCGCCCCATCCCGCCGAGCGTGAGCCATGCGGTCAGCGGGATGCAGGCCAGGCCGGTACCCGTCATGATCCAGCGGAGCGCCGAGTACTTCAGGAACGACCCGCCCGCGAAGATCACCGCGGCAAAGGGCGTGTAGGTGAACTGAATGCCGGGCTTCAGCTCCCAGGTGTACAGAATCGAGGGCAGCTGCCTGGTAATCAGGCCAGCGTCGTTGTAAACGTTGAGGTCGTACCAGGTCAGCACCGCGTGCGTGTGGACGGCCTGGTCGACGAGGTAGGCGGTCAGCGACAGAGCGAAGAACAGGGCGGACAGGATCAGGCCGGTGCTGCGCAGCATCCCGTGCCACGGCATCGACCGTGACACCGGTCGATCTGGGGCATCGGCCGGCTCCGCATCGGTCGGCTCCGCATCGGCCTGTGCCTGCACGCTCGGACCTTCCTCATCTACGGCCGGAGCCGGTCGCGGCCTCGAACTCAACCACATTGACGCGCCTTTCGCGCGGAAATCCACATTGATTGTTAGACGAGCCGCAGCCGCCAGTTGTTGCATTCGGCGGCAGCCGGTATCACCTAGTCGGGTTGGCCACCGGCATATTTTGCCCGATGGACCGCTAACCGTGAGATGAGCCTGCCCAGAAAAACCTCGCAGTAACTACCGAAAGTAATCGCTACGTGACTGTGATGACACTGTCGCGACGCGGTACCAGCTCACCGATGACCGGTGCGCCGGGAACCTCTCCCGCGACAAGCAGGCCGCCTGACGTCTGAGCGTCGGCGAGGAGCAGCAACTCCTCTTCGGAAAGGCTCCCGAAGTCCGCGTGCGGCGCCACCCAGGCCAGATTACGCCGGCTGCCGCCCGGCAGGTGGCCGGCGCGCTGAGCCGACCTGGCTCCCTCGATCACCGGAACCGCACGATGATCGATCACGGCGGTGACCCCGCTCGCCCTGGCGAGCTTGAAAGCATGCCCGAGCAGCCCGAAACCGGTGATATCAGTGGCACAGCGCAGGCCCGCCTCGAGGGCCGCGCGGCTCGCCGCGGCGTTCAGGGTGGTCATCACCTCGATCGCAGCCTCGCTGACCTCGCCGGTTGCCTTGTGCATCGCGTTCAGCACGCCGGTGCCGATCGGCTTGGTGAGCGACAGCGGCAGGCCGGGCTGGCCTGCGTCGATCCGCAGCAGCCGGTCCGGATCGGCGAGGCCGGTGACCGCCATCCCGTATTTCGGCTCCGGATCGTCGATGCTGTGACCGCCCGCGACATGACAGCCGGCCTGCCTGGCAACTTCCAGGCCGCCGGCCAGCACCTCGGCGGCGAGATCCGCGCTGAGCACATCCCGCGGCCAGCCGAGCAGGTTCAGCGCGACGAGCGGCTCGCCGCCCACCGCGTAGACGTCGGAGAGCGCGTTGGCCGCCGCGATCCGCCCGAACGTGCGCGCGTCGTCGACGACCGGGGTGAAGAAATCGACCGTAGCCACGATGGCCCTGGTGGGGCTGATCCGCACGACGGCGGCGTCATCTCCGTGCTCGACCCCGATCAGGAGGTCGTCCGGCCGGTGGTCGGGGACCAGCCTGGCCACGGCCTCCTCGAGCTCGCCCGGCGGGATCTTGCAGGCGCAGCCGCCGCCATGCGCGTACTGCGTGAGCCTGATGGCCTGTCGCGTCGTCATGGTTGAACTCTAGCCAGCCCCCACCTTGCGTCGTCGGCCTGCGCATGGTGGCATATCGCCCAGGCATGCCCAGCACAACGGAGGAACGCAAGTGACGAGTCCAGTCATCGAACAGCGGGCTGAGATCGAGGCCCAGACAGCGAACCTGACGCTGTGCGGGCTGCTGCGGGCAACCGCGGAAGCACACGGCGACCTGCCGGCCTACTCCGACCGCGAAGGCGACGCAGCCTGGGAGACCCTCACCTGGCGGCAGTTCCGAGACAAGGTGCTGCAGCTCGCCGCCGGACTCGTCAGCCTCGGGCTCCAGCCGGGGGACCGGGTCGCGCTGATGCTCCCGAACAGGATCGAGCACGTGCTCGCCGACCAGGCCGTCGTGCACGCGGGTGGCGTGCCGGTCACGTTCTACGCCACCCTCGCATCCGACCAGATCAGATACGTGGCAGCCGACTGCGACGTGCGGATCGCCGTCCTGGACGGAGCCTCGGAGCTGGCCAGATGGGAGCCGCTGCGCGCCGACCTACCCGGCCTGGACAAGATCATCGTGCGGGATGCCGCCGCAGGTCCCCACCTGAGCTGGGCCGCGTTCGAGGTGCTCAGCCACGAGGCGGCCGCGTCCGATGCCGCAGCCGAGGTCAGCCGCCGGATCGATGCCATCAAGCCGGCCGACCCGGTGACGCTGCTGTACACCTCGGGCACCACAGGTAACCCGAAGGGCGTCGTGATCACCCACGGCAGCGTTCTGTACGAGTGCAAGACCGCCGAGATGTCCGGCAGCACCACGATGGGAGTCCGGTGGGTCTCTTACCTGCCGCTGGCCCACATCGCCGAGCGGATGTTCACCCTCTACCTGGCCTTCTACAGTGCCGGCCACACCCACTTCTGCCATAACACCACGGACCTGGTCAGGACGGTTGGCGAGGTGAAGCCGACGGCGTTCTTCGGTGTGCCGAGAGTCTGGGAGAAGATCCAGGCGGGCATCCAGGCGCTGCTCACCATGGAGCAGGACGAGGCCAGGCGGGCCGCCGTCGCCGCGGCGATGGAGGTGGGCCGGGAGTACGTGCAGAGCTGCCAGTTCGGCAGCACGACGTCGGACGAGCTAGCGGCCAGGTTTACCGCGGCCGATGCGGCCGTGCTGACGCCGATCAAGGGCCTGCTCGGCCTCGACCAGGCCGTGAACGTGGTGAGCGCGGCGGCTCCGCTGCCGCCTCAGGTCGCCGCGTTCTTCGCCGGGCTCGGCATGAAGATCCTGGACGTCTACGGGATGACCGAGACGACCGGGGCCTTCACCACCAACACGCCGACCGCGTTCCGGCTCGGCACCGTCGGTCGGCCCGTGCCTGGCATCGAGGTGAAGATCGCCGACGACGGCGAGATCCTCGCCCGCGGCCCGCTCAACACCCCCGGCTACCTCAACCTGCCCGACCAGACCAAGGTGCTGCTCGACGAGGACGGCTGGCTGCACACCGGCGACATCGGAACGATCGACGCCGACGGGTTCGTGTCGGTCGTGGACCGCAAGAAGGAGCTGATCATCACCTCAGGCGGCGAGAACATCTCGCCCGCCGCCGTGGAGAACGCGCTGGTCGCCATCCCGCTGGTCGGACAGGCTCTGGCCTTCGGCGACCGGCGTAAGTTCGTCGTCGCGCTGCTCACGCTGGACAGCGAGGTCGCTCCGGCCTGGGCGAGGGCCCGCGGGATCGAGCCATCGTCGCTGGCCGAGCTGGCCGAGAATCCGGTGGTGCTGCAGGCCGTGCGCGAGGCGGTGGCCGCGGCGAACGAGCAGCTGGCCCGGGTGCAGCAGGTGAAGCGATGGCGGCTGCTGCCGGTCGAGTGGACGGCGGAGAGCGAGGAGCTGACGCCGACCTTCAAGCTCAAGCGCCGGATCATCCACAACAAGTACGCCGACGTGATCGACTCCCTGTACGCCGAGATGGACTAGCCGGGCGCGACTCATCCAGCCGGGCTAGTAGGGTCGGGTCCGGAGGCGTCTGGGCACCTGGTGGGCTCCCCGGTCTTCAAAACCGGCGGACGGCGCTCCGCGTCGTCGGCGGGTTCGATTCCCGTCCGCCTCCGCTGACCTGCGCAGACACCGCTAGTGGCGGCTGCCGGTGAGGTGCTCGGGACGCGCCAGCCGGGGCTGGCAGAGGTGCTCCGGGGAACACGAGGGGAACACCCGTTCATGATCCGGCCTCCTCTACCAGCAGCGCGACCGCCTCGGCGGCAGCCTTGTGCGCGGCGGCCTCGATGTGGGTGTAGTGCGACGTCATCGCCTGGTCGGCGTGCCCGAGGGTCTTGCGGCGGATCTCCGGGTCGACCTCGGCGTCCCTGGCCAGGCTGGCTGCGCTGTGACGGCCCTCGTGCAGCTTGATCGGCGGCAGGCCCGCCCGCCTGGCCAGCACCTTGAAGTGGCGGGAGACGGCATCGGGCTTCAGCGTCTCGCCGTGCTCGCCGCAGAAGACCAGGCCGTTGTCCTGCCAGGCCTCGCCAGCCGTGAGCTGCTCCCAGTACTGCGCCTCGCGGTGCGCCTTCAGCAGGTCCGTGGTGGCCTGGTCCAGCCAGACGGTCCGCTCGCCCGCCCTGGTCTTGGGCCTGCCCTCGACAACCTCCCCGCCGATCTTCAGCGAGGTACGCCGTATCTCGATGCATCCGGCGTCCAGGTCAGCGTCGGACCACCGCAGGCCCAGCTCTCCGCGGCGAAAGCCGCGGAGCAGCACGAGCCGGTACGCCATCCGCGGTCGCGGTCAGGAACGCCCGTGCCTGAGCTGCAGCAGGTGACGGCCATCTACCGTTGACGGATGATCAACCGCGCCAGCCCGGTCGCCCCGTGGAGGCAGCTCTATGCGCTGCTCAGGGGGCAGATCGAGTCCGGCAAGCTGGCTCCTGGTGACCGGCTGCCCTCTCTGGTCGCTCTCAGCCAGGAATACGACGTCGCGCACACCACGGCCCGCAAGGCCCTGGTGGCCCTGCAGGAAGAGGGCCTGGTCGTCAGCTCGCCGATGGGCACGTTCGTCGCGGACAGCACAGCGCCCCGCCAGCCTTAGCCAGCGAGGCGCGTCGTGCTCCGGCTGTCCGATACGGGTCAGGGATTCCGATCTGCAGCATGGTGGACCAGTGCCCTGCAGTCCTTGCCGATGATCTCGATCAGGTTCCCGGCACGCATCTCCAGCATCCCTCCGTGCAGCACTTCGCCCGTCTTGATATGGCTACGCCGATCTGCGCCTCGGCGGCCTGGCCTGCCAGCGCAGCCAGTCCAGCTCCGCGCTGGGGGACGTTTCGGGCCTGGGGGCTCGCTAAGAATCAGCAGGGCTCCTGCCTGGCGTAATACAGTGCTATCATCGCCGTATGACAGAGCAAGCCTTGCCTACAGATCTCCACGCCGAATCCTTCTTCACTGCAGATTACGCAGTGGTAGAAAACGGGAAGCTGTACATCAGCGGGGGCGCCTGGAACCGGATTGGACATCCCTCTTTCCCTGCGGTACAGGCGTTCGCCGTCGCCGCGATTCTCCACATTCCGTGGCGCGCCCACGGCCAGAACCACGGCTTCGTAATCTGGTTCGAAGACGCGGACGGGCAGAACATAGCCGGTCGCGTCGAGGGCAGCTTTCAAGCCGCTGTCCCGCCAGGAGCGCTGCCGGGTGATTACAGCGTCGCGCCCGTGGCAGTCAACATCAACGCGTTCGTCTTCCAGCGGCCAGGTGACTACGCGGCAGTACTCTCGCTTGACGGGACCGAGATAAGCAGGTGGCGCTTCCGGGTCGCGCAGACGTTCGGTATTCCCGGTGCGCCGACTCTGCCTGTCGCGGGAGGCGTCTCGCCGCCCATGGACCCTACCCCTGACGCGCCCGCGGAGTGATCGAGTGGCGCGTACGCGAAACGAGGCTGTGTTCACTGTGTTCGACGCGTATGAGTGGGAGGCTATCGACTGGGACGATCCCGATGATGCGGACGGGAACTATGCTCACTGCAAGCGACACGGCGTGACCGAAACCGTGGTCCGCGATGTCTTGCGCGAGCGGCCGGTTGAGATCACGCTTAGGCCAACATGGTCAGATTTCGTGATCGCCGGGCCTGACCGTGGCTGGTCGACGCTGTGGACCGTGCTCTTCGATCGCTCGCCGAAGCGCGGGGACTGGCTCCGGCCGGTGACGGGTTGGTGGTCAAAGACGGCCGAGGTCAGGCAGTGGGAGGCGATCACAACTCGGAGCTGGAGAGGGCGCCATGGATAGCGACAAGAGGGCGGACGAGCATCGTCGCCGTGAAGCGGCCCAGGCTGCGACGGCCGAGGTTCTGGATGGCCGGGAAGTCCCCCCGCGGTCGTTGAAGCAGATGCTGTCATTGCGGCTGGAGCCAGAACTGCTACGGGATCTGCGCCTGTTCGCCGATGCACACGGTCTGAGCGTCAGTGATGTCCTACGCCAAGCCGCAGTCGACTTCCTCGACCGCGTACGCCGGACGCCGTTCGTGTTCACCACCAGGCCGATAGACACCCAGCAGTCGATAAATTCGACTTGGAGCCAAGAAAGCTCAACTAGTTCAGGCACGGTAGCTACATCGAACAAGCAGGTCGCTTAGGTAGCGACGTTTCGCGCCAGGCTGTAAGGAGCGCCCCGCCAGTGGTAGCCAGCGGGGCGCTCCTGCCTCCCCGGTCAGCCTTGCCCGTTGCTCCGGGCGAGCACATCGAGGTACGACCGCACCTCGCGTGCCCTGGGCTGGCCCAGGTGCATCTCCCGCTGTACCTGGCGGAGGCTCGGCAGCTCCCCGCGGGACAGACTGGCCGCGTACCGAGCGGCCGCCTCCCTGCCGCCCTCGGGCACGGCGTGCCCGTTCAGCAGCGCGAGCGGGTGCGGTGCATCCGGTTCGGGCACGGTCCTGGAGCCCCGGACCATCGAGAGCACCATCTCGACCGAGCCGACGAAGGCCACGGCTGGCCATCCGCTCAGCAGCTCGCCGGGCAGGCCAAACGGAGCGCCGTAGCCGATGTTCGCTCCCAGGGTGGCCAGCACGCCGAGAGTGAGCATGCACCGGGCCAGCCACGGTGTTGACAGCCCGCTGCGCGCTGCCCAGAGCATCGACAGCGAGGCTGCCGCGACCGTGCCGTCAACGCTGACCGGCAGCAGCCAGGCGGCGAGCAGAGTCTGCCCGTGCGTCACGGCCAGGTTCTCGATGTGGATGAAGCTGACCACGGCCGCGATCACCGCGACCAGCAGCACCGCGGCGGCGGTCAGCTTCCTGATCGTGCTGTCCCCGGTCATCGCGGCCACCTCCGGCCGGGGAACAGGAAGGGAACACCCGTCTGTGTAGCCTCAGTCCTCGGCTGTCCGTGTGTGCATCCTCTGACCGTGCTCTGACCAGGCAGGACAGTCCTGGGATCGCTAACCCGCAGGTAGCCGGACCGTGCCTGAGCGGTCTTCAAAACCGGCGGACGGCGCTCCGCGTCGTCGGCGGGTTCGATTCCCGTCCGCCTCCGCCACCTGCATAAACTCCGCGTGCGAGGGCCGGAGGCGGGCTTGTCCGGCGGCCGATTCTGGGGCCTGACCCGGCCGTGATGGCACATTGATGGCACAGCGGGTCATCACGCCACGCGGCTTGCCTTGCGGGGGATGAAGGCTGCGATCGCGACCGCTGCCGCGTCGGCCAGCTCCTCGGCCACGACGGCCTTGATGGGCTGGCCGGCGGCGAAACTGGTAGGGAGAGGTTTACCAGCAGTGCTGAATAGGTCTCGATGCTGCTTGGCGCTGGGCAGGTATTCGTCGGTGCTGGTGAGGGTGGTTGCGGGATAGCTCGGCGGCGTAGCTGGTCCAGTCTCCTCCGGCTTGCTGTATCCATTTGGCGGCGGTCGTTTCGTGCAGCCCGAGGAGGTCGGAGAGGACGGCTGCGGGGAGCTGGGCGGCGAGGTCGAGCAGCGCGGCGCGGCGTCCGGTCTGGGCGTAGATGCCGATCGCGCGGAGTCGCTCGCCGAGTCTGGACGGCGTGATGGGGCGGCCGGGCATGTGGCCTGGGATGAGCCATGGTCCCTCTGTCGGGGACCCGACGCCGCGGTAGCTGCGCCCGCCGCTGACGAGCTGGCGGATGGTGTCGGCGAGCGGCCCGGGGACAGGCATGTCGTGTCGGCCGAGCAGGATGAACGTCTGGTTGCCGCGGCTGGTGATCTGGCTAATGGTCATGGCGGCGATCCGGGTCAGCGGCTGGCCGTAGAGCAGGAGCAGGCATCCGGCGACCCGGTCGGTGGGCTCGAGTTCGGTGCCGTGCAGCAGCCGTGCGACATGTGCCCACCGCTGGTCCTGGCTGATGGCGGGGCTGGCCGCGCGGGGCGGCCCAGGTCACGAAGTCTCGTGCCAGCGGGGCTGCGGGCCCGGTGCGCAACCACAGGTCGATGTCGCTCTGGCGGCAGGCGCTGAGTTCGGTGCCGCGGCTGCGGAGCCACGTGAGCAGCGCGGCGGCGGCGCGGATGTTGTTGCGGGCCTGAGCGGTGGGGGTGCGGGGACGGTCGTCACGCCCGGCGGCGGCGCGGAGCCGGCGCATCACGTGCCAGGTGGCGTAGGCCTGCACGAGCCGGCGGTCAGCAGCGGGCTCGATCGTGGCGAGGAGCGCATCGAGCCATTGCGCGGTGCGGACGAGTCCTTCGTTTCGCGGCCGCAACGCCCCGTTCGCGGTGAGTATGTGCCTCAGGTAGTCGGCGGCCCGGCGGTGCGGGCAGGCGTCGAGCGCCTGGTGGGTAATGGCCAGGCGGCCGGCGGCCACGTCGGCGAGCAGGCCGGCGCCGGCGCCCTTGCGGAGCCAGTTCAGGGCGCTGCGCGGCTGGCGGGCGGCGGCGACCGCCTCCAAGACGCCGGTGAGCTGCGGTGCGATGGTCCCTGTGCCGGCCGATAGCAGATCGCGTGCGCGGCGGCGCAGGCTGCACCGGGCGCACCGGGCTTTCTCGTAGAGCTTGTCTTCGGTGCCGCAGTCCGCGCACGCGTGCGTGACCGGGATCCCGGCGCAGGCCGCGCAGGTGTCGGCTTCCGGGCCGGACGGCGCGACCAGCCGCCGCTGCTGCCCGCAGGCAGCGCACCGGCCTCGGTGGCGCAGCGCGGCGATGTAGCACGGATCGCAGACCGGTCCTTCGGGCCATCGGGCGGTCGGCGGGCGGTCCTGACCGCACCGGGCGCAGGTCGCCGTCGCGCGCGGGGAGCACGATATGCAGACGGGACGGCCGGTAGCGGCGAAATTGCATTCCTTATGCCTACCGCAGACGCTGCAGGCGGCGGCGGGCATCCTGTAGCAGTTCACGCAGGTGTCCGGGTTCCCGTCCCGGCCGCGGATCGCGATCGGTGAGGTCTCGCCGCACCGGCCGCATGCACGGCGGCGCTTCGGGTCGTGCTTGCGGCAGCACACCTCGCCGGCCGGCTGGCCGGCGGTGTCCAGGCCGGCGCGCGGGCGGACCTTCCCGCAGCCGGCGCAGGCGACTGCGAGCTGCCAGGACCGGCACCGCTGGCAGACCGCGGAGCCGGCATCGCCGCGGAACAGCGGCTTGCCGGTCCTTCCGCAGTCCGTGCACTGCGGGACGGCCAAGACGGCAGAGCCGCGCGCGATCAGCGCGGCGGCCAGCTTCCCCGCGATCGGCGGCGCTCCCTTGGCCAGGGCACCGGGGTCGGCCGACAGCGCGAGCGCCAGCTGCCTCAGCGCCTGCCCGCCGGGCGCGACCGCGCCGACCGCCGCCTCGATCACCGGCCTGGGCAGTGAGGCATCCGCCGCCGCGGTCATCTCCGTCACCTGGTCGCGGCGGCACTGCGGGCACGCCTGCGCGCGGGGCGAAGCGGCCTCGTGCCCGGCGGGGCAGCGGGCCACGGCTACTGCCGGCCTGGCGCACCGGTGACCCGTGCCCGGACCGGCCGCGGCACGGGCTGCGGCCCCGCCGCAGCCTTCTTGCCGGGCGCGGCGGCAGCGGTCACCGGCTCGACGAGATCCCCCGGGCCGCAGCCGAGGATGTCGCACAGCGCGGCGAGCGTGACCAGGCTGAGCCGCTCCGGCGTGCCTGTCACCAGCCGGTAGACCTGCTCGCGGGACAGGCTGACGCCGCGCTCGGCCAGCAGCGGCCGCAGCTGCGTCGTCGCGTACATATCGTTGTCGGCCATCAGCCGCCGCAGGTGCCACCGGTAACCGGCTTTGCGTACCGTCATCTCCCGGCTTTTCCGTCTGCCTCGAACGCGCGGGCCAGCGCGGAGAGCAGCATCGGGTTCCGCGCGTCCTGGCCGACCGTCGTATATGTCGCCGTGGTCGATGCCCACGAGTGCCCCGCCTGCTGCTGCACGAACAGCGGATCCGCGCCGTCCTCGATCAGGTGCGAGACATAAGAATGACGCAGGCAGTGGACCGACAGCTCGGCCGGCAGCCCGGCAGCCGACCGCCACGTCGCGAACCGCTCATCGACCGAGCGCGGTGAAATGCGCTCCCCGCGCCCGGTCAGCCACAGCGCCGGGTGAGACCGCAGCCCGTAACCGGGCCGAACGTCGCCGATGTACTGCGCCAGCGCCTCAGCCGCCCACGGCATCACGGTGGCGACGGCCCGCCGCCGCGGCGGGCTGCCCCGCATCGCTTTCCCGAACCGGACATGGCACACGCCCAGGGACCCTAGTTCCGGGGCGGCCGGGTTCGGAGCGAAGTCCGCCACGTCGAGCATCGCCGCCTCCCTGCGGCGCAGCCCTTTCCCGGGGGTCCAGGACCCGTCGCATGATGTGGCCCGAGCAGCGGGTTCTTGCTGGTGGTGCGGTGTTTCTCCGTGGGTG